>NZ_JBDOHS010000024.1:0-26983 GCF_039832105.1 Dorea sp. YH-dor226
GGCACTAAAATTTCTTCTCTGTCTGGACATGATAATGAATCCTCTCTTTCATACTGATTTTAGTATATCAGATTCATTAAAATCTGTCCGAAAAAGTGTCTTAATTTATGAGACCATTATAACCTGGTGTATCTGTCCCGGATGGAAGAAACCGATCACTCCATGCAGATGATCGAATTTCCATTTTCGGATATTGTCAGCGAAACGGCGGCATCTTTCCAGGCACTGGCACAGACGCAGGGGAAAACATTTCGGTGCAGCGTGCAGCCAATGCTGTCTCTGAAGGGCAATGAAAAGGCAATTGCCCAGCTGGTCAGTATATTGTTGGATAATGCGCTGAAATATTCTCCGGATCATGGCATTGTGTCACTGACATTGGAAAAGAAAAACAGAACGTTACAGTTATCTGTATATAATACGACGGAGGGAACTATTTCGAAGGATGAACTTTCTAAGTTATTTGAAAGATTTTTCCGAAGGGATTCTTCACATAATTCGCAGACCGGAGGTTATGGGATCGGTCTGTCTGTGGCAAAAGCCATTGTGACAGCACATAATGGCAGGATTCAGGCAAAAACTGAAGATGGACATTCGTTGATGGTTACGGTAAAATTTATGTTGTAAAGATGATAAGATAAACACGACATATATTCTGTTTTTTTAAGTGAAAATCTTACAAATGTAATATTTCGGGACGAAAAAAGGAGGAAACAGTTATGTGGGTACAAAGGATCGTCAGGCGTTGGCGGAATGGTTCAAAACGCAACAGGATAAGTTATCGGGGAATTGTTGGAGGGATTCTTCCGGCAATTCTGCTGGTGATATTTCTGCTGTCTGCCATTTCAGATTCTTCAGAAAACCGTTGCCGTGAAGAGAATGAAAAGAATGATACAAAAGGATATGATCTTCCGGTGGACGAGCGTGAAAGAGAGGAAGCATGGGACGACTGTATCCGGATGATGCATCAGTATTTGCCGGGAGGCAATGGATCCGGTATGAGTTATTCAAAAGAGGATATGCGGAAGATGCAGAAGAAAGCTGCAAGGGCCGGCTTTCCGGTGACAACGTCGATACCTTATTCGAATATGGAAAATTATGAAAGTGCAGAACAGTTTCTTTTGGACTGTATGGATGGAAAAAAAGGAAATATCGTTATCTATGAGATTGATCCGGATGGCGGGATTGTAAGAAATAAGTATGTCTTTGCCGGAAGTGACCAGGGTCAGAGAAAATGCGGATGGAACCATGACATTAACAGTAGATGCAGTGTGTGATATGGTGGTATGTGAGGATGCCATGATTTCCTCAGAGCTTACGGTCAGGTTTTCAGAAGACGGAAGTTTCCGGTATCTCGGGAACCGGGTCAGATGATATTCTTTTGCAGACACTGCAATCGAACATGGAAGGTATTCACACCTTCCCGGCTTTTGGCCCATATCTTTCCACGATGTTCTTCTACGATGCTTTTTGCGATGGACAATCCCAGCCCGTAATTGCCGCTTCGCTTCCTGCTTTGATCTGTACGATAAAAACGTTTGAAGATATTTTTTAATTCTTCTTCAGGCAGAGAATCACCATGGCTTCTGACGGACAGCGTGCAGTACATTTTCTGACGCTTTAAGGTTACGGTAACTTCGGACGAAACGTTGGAATAGTGCATTGCATTGTCCAGAAGAATATCCAGCACCTGTTTCAGATGACCTTCGCTTCCATGTACCTGAATTCCGGGTTCAATCTCTGTATGCAGTGTAAGTTTGTTTTCAAAATAAAGCGGCTCAAAAGGATAGAGTGCATTTTCTGTCATAAGGCTCAGATCCAGATTGCACATGATTGTTTTCAGAGAGCCGTTGTCAATTCTGGACAGCTCCAGCAGCCCTTCCACGAGTTCCTGCATCTGTTTGGCCATAATCAGGATATGATCTGTAAAATGTTTCTGTTGTTCTGAGTCGTAGACGGGAGCCTTTAAAAGTTCTGCATTGGTAAGTATGACGGTCAGAGGTGTTTTCAACTCATGGGATGCATCTGCAATAAACTGTTTTTGCTGTGTCCATGCCCGGTCAACAGGACGTACCGCCCAGTTGGCAAAGAAGATACTGATTCCCAGAAACACGAAGAAACTGATCGTTCCGATCAATATACAGTTGCGTGTCAGATGTTCCATGGTTGAGATCTCGGTTGAGATATCCATAAAGATAAGAAAATGAGAGGTTGGCGTGGATACCTGCATGTAACACAGATGATAGTCCTGCAAAATGCCTGTTTTTTCAGGCAGAGCATAAGAGGCGTCTATGAGATCCTCGAAATAAGCTCTGTCAGTCAGCATCGAATAACTGCTTCCGGTTTCCAGTATATTGTGCTGATTGTCCAGTTTTAATGTGAAATAAGGAAGCCGGATGGCGGAGCTGTCGCCTGGCTTGGTCAGAGATAACGGATCACTGGCAATCTCCTGCATCATCTGAAGATTGTTCTGTTCCAGATTCTTCTGGGTGATATGGATGATAGTATAGAAGATAAAGATCAGCATAATTGTAATGATCGTCATGTTGATGCAGACAAATTTAATACGTAACTTTTTCAGCATATTTCTTGAACCTCCAGATGATACCCCAGTCTTCGAATTGCAACAATCTTTATATTTGAGCCGATTCCGGTCAGTTTTTTTCTGAGAAATCCCACATATACTTCCACATGATTTTCGATAGCATTGGAATCATAACCCCATACATGAGCAAGAATCATTTCCTTGGACAGATTGTGCTCCGGGTTCTGCATAAGCAGACGCATAACGTCAAATTCTCTGGCAGAAAGGCGGATACTGTTTTTGCCACAGAATAAAGTGCCGGAAAACAGATCGAGAGAAGTGTTTCCGCAGATCAGCTCGTTGATCTGTGGTCCCTGGCGCCGCAGGAGCGCGTTGATACAGGCGAAAAGCTCTCTGGAGTCAAATGGTTTGGTAAGATAATAATCTGCTCCGGAATTCAGCCCTTCCACGCGGTCTTCCAGTGCAGACTTTGCGGTAAGCATCAGAATGGGAATTCCGGATTTTTCATTTCGGATCTTTCGTGCAATCTGATAACCGTTCAGACAGGGAAGCATCACATCAAGAATCAGGAGATCGTAAACTCCCAGAGAGGCATATTCCTGTCCTGTGATTCCGTCAAATGCAGTATCAACCTCAAAACCTTTGGACACCAGTAAGGTCTTTATTGATTCGGCCAGCATTTTCTCGTCTTCTATGATCAATATTTTCATAAGAACCTCCATCTATATTACTTTTAAATTCAGTATAAAGAATGAACCTGAAATGAACCTGAAAATATCGGCTATGTGACCATTTATTCATTCATTGTAAAGGAAATGGAGAAGGTGTGTGTGATATTTCTGTGAATTCGAAGTTCTTAGAGGACTTTTTTCAGTATGGTTTCAGCGTTTGTCATTACAATGGTTGCGAAGATAAAGTCTGAACGAGGAGGTTTACTATGATAACAGTGGAATATTTGACAAAATGTTATGATGATTTTAAAGCTGTGAGCGATCTGTCCTTTGAGATAGACGAAGGTCATGTATATGGTTTTTTAAGTCCGAACGGTGTAGGAAAATCAACTACCATGAATATCATGACGGGATGTCTGTCCGCAACGGAGGGACATGTAAGGATTGATGGCCATGATATCTTTGAGGAGGCGGATCAGGCGAAAAGGCTGATCGGATATCTTCCGGAGCAGCCGTCTCTCTATATGAACGAGACGCCGGTAGAGTATCTGAGATTTGTGGGAAATGCCAAAGGGATGAAAGGACAGGAACTGGAGGAACAGATTCGGGAAGTCATTGAGCAGACCAGGATTGATGATGTGAAAAATCGTCTGATTTCAAAGCTTTCGAAAGGCTACAGACAGAGAGTCGGTATTGCACAGGCATTGCTGGGTAATCCCAGGGTGATTATTCTGGATGAGCCTACGGTTGGTCTGGATCCGATTCAGATTATTGAGATCCGGGATCTGATCCGGCAGCTGGGACAGACGCATACGGTGATCTTAAGTTCTCATATACTTTCTGAGGTACAGGCAATCTGCGACAGGATCCTGATTATTGCAAAAGGAAAGCTGGTTGCATTTGATGAACCGAAGAACCTGGAAAAGTTAATGATGGCATCGAATGAAATCGTGATGAAAACAGAAGCAGATGAAGAAGAGACTGCAAGGATACTGGAATGTCTGGAAGATGTTACGGGATGGGAGACAGAGAAAGAAGAGAATGGACTTCTGACAGTCTATCTGAAAGTGGAGTGTGAGGATTCCTGTGATCTGTGCAGGCAGCTCTTTTTTGCGTTTGCGGCAAAAAACAGGGCAATTGTGGAAATTGTGGCAAAAAAGGCGAGCCTGGAAGACGTATTCATCGAGTTGACAGAAAGTGAGGTGGAAGGCAGATGATCGCTGTATGGAAACATGAATTGTCGATTTATTTTCGCTCCCTGACGGCTTATGTGTTTGGCGCATTTTTACTGGTGTTTGTGGGAATCGGAGCAATGTTCTATAACATCCAGAAAGCAGTTTCCAATTTCGAGTATGTACTGAGCTTTGTCAGTCTGGCTTTTGTGGTGATCGTACCGATTCTGACGATGCGGGTGATCGCAGAGGAACGAAAGCAGAAGACAGATCAGCTTCTGTATTCGCTCCCGATTACGACTTTTCAGGTGGTAATCGGCAAATTCCTGGCACTTCTGGTCGTATATCTGATTCCGCTGTGTATGATATCGGTGTATCCGCTGGTATTTGCACAATATGGAGAAGTGTATCTTCCGACTTCTTACGGATCGATTTTTGCATTTTTTGTGATGGGAGCAGCATTGCTTGCAGTCGGAACATTTATCTCATCACTGACGGAAAATCAGGGATTTGCAGCCGGCGTAGGAGTAGCTGCAATTTTGCTGAATTATTATAGTGTGACACTGGCCGAGCACATTTCTTCTACTGCCCTTGGCTCAGTGTTTGCATTGTGGGTGCTCTTTATCATACTCGGACTGGTGATTCATCATCTGACCCGCAATGAGAATCTGGCGTATATTGTCAGTCTTGGATTGATGGCGGGGACCTGTATTGTCTATTTTGTAGATAAAACCAGACTGGAAGGTCTGTTGCCGGATATTATGACAAAATTATCTCTGTTTGAGAGATTTAATACATTTGTAAACGGTGTATTTGATCTTTCTGCAATCTTTTATTATCTGACAGTGATTGTTTTCTTCCTGTTCCTGACCGTACAGTCACTTGAGAAGAGGAGGTACAATTAATGAAAATAATAGAATTATTTTACAGAAAAAAGAGCAGAGAAGGGAAATCAGACCATACAATACAGAATCGGATTGCATTTCAGGGTGGTTCTTACTCCCTTATAATAACTTTCATTGTACTTGCCATTCTGATTGCGCTTAATATTCTGGTATCATCGATCCCATCTGCGTATACCAGATACGATATCAGTTCTGCAAAGCTGTATTCTATCACGAGCAATACCAAGGTTGTGGTAAATGCATTGGAGAAAGATGTTACCATCTACTGGATCGTACAGTCCGGAGAAGAAGACGATGTGATAGAAAATCTGCTGAGTAAATATGAGAGTCTGTCAGAACATGTGGAGGTGGTTAAGAAGAATCCGGATATCTATCCGACATTTGCGGAACAATATACATCCGAGGAAGTGGCAAACAATAGTCTGATTGTCGAGTGTGATGAAAAGAGCAGATATATTTCCTATGATGATATCTATATCTCAGAAGCCAATATGGCGACGTATTCTTATGACAATTCTTTTGATGGAGAGGGAGCGATCACCTCAGCAATTGATTACGTAGTCAGTGAGGAACAGCCACAGCTGTATGTACTGGAAGGACACGGAGAGGCAGAACTTCCGGAGGCTTTTCGTGAACAGATTGAAAAGGAGAATATTGAGTTAAATACATTTTCACTTCTGAATGAAGATTCGGTTCCGGAAGAAGCTGACTGTATTCTGATCTATGCGCCGTCCAGTGACATATCGGAAGAAGAAAAAAATCTGCTTTCCGATTATACAGAAAACGGAGGTAAACTGATGGTTCTTGCCGGACCGACGCAGGATGGTACATTGACGAATCTTTACAGTCTGCTGTCCGATTATGGAATAGAGGCAGAGGAAGGGATCGTTGTGGAATCTGACAGAGAACACTATGCATTTCAGGCGCCGTATATCCTCCTTCCGGATATCTCGGGCAGTGAGATCACAGATCCGCTCCTGGAAGAAAATTATTATGTGATCATGCCGATTGCACAGGGTATGACAGTAAAAAGTTCAGGAAAAGGAACGGTTACAGAGCTTCTTACAACTTCCGATTCTTCCTTCAGCAAGATTGACGGTTATGATCTGACTTCCTATGAAAAGGAAGATGGAGATATCGACGGGCCTTTTACGCTTGCAGTATCGATTGCGTGCGAGAATGACGGACAGATTATATGGTTTGCATCATCGGAATTTCTGAATGATACGTATAATTCTTATTCCTCCGGGGCCAATCTGGATCTGGGAATGAATGCACTGTCATCTATGTTCGGAGAGAATGAAGCTGTGTCAATCCGAAGTAAATCCCTGAATTATAATTATCTTACGATCAGTGATTCCACATCAGCTATTCTGAAAACAGTGATGATCGGCATCTTCCCGCTTGTATATCTTGGAATCGGCATTGGTGTAATTCTAAGAAGGAGGAAACAACATGAATCGGTCTAAAAGGTTATATCTGTTGCTGGGTATTCTGGCTGTTGTATGTGCAGTGACGTTCATTGTATGCAGGTATGAAGAGAAAAAAGAGCAGATCAAGAACAGTGACGAAGTGCTTCTTAAGATTGAGGCGGAAAATGTTACTTCGCTTTCCTGGGAAAATGAAACAGAGTCCCTTTCATTCCATAAAGAGGAAAGCTGGATCTATGATAAAGATGAAGCATTTCCGGTCAGTGAGGATAAAGTCAATGAACTTCTGGAATTGTTCCGTGAATTCGGCGTTTCTTTCGTGATAGAAGAAGTTGAGGATTATGGGCAATATGGTCTGGATGATCCAATATGTACGATCAATATTGAAACAGAGGATAAGAAGTATGAGATTAAACTTGGGGATTACAGTAAAATGGATTCCGAAAGGTATGTATCCATCGGTGACGGTAATGTCTATCTTGTGAAAAACGATCCGCTGGAATCTTACGAGGCAGGATTAAGTGATATGATTGCTCATGATGACATGCCTGAATTTGCAGAGGCAGAGATTCATAGTATACAGTTTGCCGGTTCCTCAAATTACCAGATAGATTATGAAGAAGAAAGTAAAGATACGTATTGTGAAGAGGATGTCTATTTTACAGAACGGGATGGGAAGAACTGTCCGTTAGATTCTGAAAGGGTGGATGATTATCTGAGTATGATCAGCAATCTGGATCCGACAGAGTATGTCACTTATGATGCTTCGGAGGAAGAGATTGAGTCATACGGGCTGGATGATCCTGAACTGACGGTAACGGTTCAATATACTCCGGAGGATGACGAGGATATCGAAGAAAAGGAGAATAAAAAGCAGACATTTGTTATCAATGTTTCCCGTGATCCGGAAGAAGCAGATAAGGAGACAAAAGAAGAGCAGAAAGAAGATGACGAAGAGGAAGAAGAAGAGATTACAGCATATGCAAGAGTCGGAGAATCATCCATTATCTATCAGATTACCGGAGAGCAATATCAGGAGCTGATGAAGGCATCTTATGATGATCTTCGGCATCAGGAAGTTCTTTCTGCTGACTTTGCAGATATTACACAGATCGATATCTCCCTGGAAGGCGAGGATTACACCATTACCTGTGAGGGAAAAGGAGATGACAGAATCTATTATTACGGAGAAGAGGAACTGGAGATTGATGATCTGAAAAGTGCATTGATGGCACTTACAGCTGACAGTTTTACCGAAGAAGAGCCGAAAGGAAAGGAAGAAATCAGCCTGACGGTGCATTTGGACAATGAAAATTATCCGGAGGTTACCGTAAAGCTGTGTCGGTATGACGGAAGCTACTTCCTGGCAGTTGTGGATGGAGAGCCGGTATCATTGGTAAAAAGAGATCAGGTAATTGATCTGGTAGAAGCAGTAAATGCAATTGTATTAAATTAGATACAGACCAGCCTGGGAGAAAGAGTTGGCAATATTAGATATCATGTTAAGGAAACAGAAAAGGGTTTCGTAAAATAAACAGTATATAGCAGAGAAACGATGGAATTGATCGCTGATGGAACGACAGCTTTTAATTCCATTGTTGCTTTTACAGTATTAAAAAATAGTGTATAATAGAAAAAACGTGTTTTGAGAGAAAATACAGAAGAAATAAAAGAGGTATATTACAGAATGAAAGTTCCAAAGAAAGAGAAAAACTGGATCATACTTTTGCTCTGTCTTTGTATTTTGTTTCTGGCAGCTTTGACAGGAATCAGCGGATTTCTGGAACACCGGCTGGAAATTCGTGGAACAACAAAGACGAATGAGACCACATACCAGAAACATATTGCCATGATCAATGAGGATCCGACGGAGGAATTCTGGCTTTCCATCTACGAGAGTGCCAGAGAAGAGGGAAAAGAGCATGGTCTTTATATTGAAAATTTTGGTGAGAGGCTTGTGGAAGATTATACAGCGGAAGAACTACTGGAGATGGCCGTTGCTGCAAAGGTCGACGGTATCATATTGAATGCCGACGGAGGAGATACTCTGCAGGATAAGATCAAAAAGGCTGCTAAAGCAGGAATACCGGTTATGACGATTCTTTCCGATGTGGCAGACAGTGACAGAATTAGTTTTGTCAGTGGCAGTGATTTTGCAACGGGCGAACTGTATGGAAATGAGATTATAGATGAAGTGGAGAAAAAATGGCTGAAAGAGGGAAGAATGATAAGGGTATCTGTATTGGTGGATTCCAATTCAGATCGGGCAACACCGAATCTGATCTATTCCGGAATTCACGAAACGACAGCTTCTGTCAGCGACAGAATGGAGCTGTCAGCGACGGTCATTGATAATTCAGGTAAATTTGAATCGGAAGAGACGGTACGTAACCTGATTCTCAATGCGGATGCACCGGATATTCTTGTGTGCCTTGGGGCAGTTGATACCATCAGTGCATACCAGAGTGTCGTGGATTATAATCGTGTAGGACAGACATCCATAATAGGATATTATTCTTCAGAGGATACGCTGGAAGGAATTCAGAAACGAATTATCAAGTCCAGCGTACTGATCAATGCACAGGAGCTTGGACAGACAGCCGCGCAGGGAATGAGTGAATATCTGGAAAAAGATTATGTGAATGAATATCTTACGGTTACACCGACGCTGATTACGGAAGATAATGTAAAAGACTATATGGAAAAGGAAGAATGATAGTGATATGAAGAAAAAAAGATCCATACGCACGAAGCTTCTGGAAGTGTTTCTGGTCATTATGGTTCTGGTCTTTGTGCTGAACATATATCTGTCTTACAACCAGAGTAAAGCAGTTCGTCAGATTGACAGCGTATATAATAATAATATCCAGTTAAATGATCTGTCGAATACATTAGAGGGAATGCAGTCGGCGCTTTATCAGTATCTGAATACAAAGAGCTCGGATCAGCTGGAGTCATTTTATTCCTGTGAACAGGATTATAATAATATGATACAGCAGCTGAATCACCAGACAGTGGATGACGACAATAAATTAATGGAAAAAAATATCTATAATATGTCACTGACTTACCTGGAGCGTGCGGACAGTACGATAGAAGCCAAAAGAGGGCGTAATGTCAGCAAATATAATGATGATTACGGAGAGGCAAAAAAGCTCTATGATTATATCCAGTCCTGTATTAACAGTCTTAACACCTCTGTTTTTCTGGAAAGCTCCAATAACTATTCACTGCTGCGGACGTCGCTGACTTATCTGACCGGTATCAGTATGTTTCTGCTGCTGGCGGCGCTTATGATTGCATTTGCATGGATTCTTGTTATGACTCGAAATATTACAAAGCCTCTGATTCAGCTGGCAGATGTTGCCAATGAAATTGCAAGAGGGAATATGGAAGTAGACTTTCCGATCGTTGAGACCGGAGATGAGATTACTACAGTAGCAAAAGCCTGCAATAAGATGATAGACAGTATCCGTGTATATATCCAGAAAACCAAAGAAAATTATGAGCGTGAAAGTAAGCTGATCGAAAATGAACTTATCATGAAAAACGAACTGAAGGAAGCACAGCTGAAGTATCTTCAGGCACAGATTAATCCTCATTTTTTATTTAACAGTCTGAATGCCGGAGCACAGCTTGCCATGATGGAGGGTGCGGAAAAGGCATGTCTCTTTATCGAGAATATGGCGGATTTCTTTCGGTATAATGTACGAAAGATCGATAAGGACACAACTCTGAGAGAAGAATTAAAGCTGGTAGATAATTATGTATATATTCTGAACGTAAGATTTTCCGGAGATATCCATTACAGGAAAAAGATTGATGAAAGGCTTCTGGATACACTGATGCCGAGCATGATCATCCAGCCATTGATTGAAAATGCAGTGAATCACGGAATCCGCGAGCTGGATACAGAAGGATATATCGAACTTATCGTATATAATAACAATGAAAATGTGTGTATTACCGTTGCAGATAATGGTGTGGGAATTGAACCGGAAATTGCGGAAAAGATACTTCGTGGAGAAAGTGCTCACAGTAACAGCGGAAGAGATTCCGCGGGGATTGGAATGGATAATGTGATCAACCGGCTTCGCAGATATTATAATATGGAGCATGTTATGGATATCAGAAGAAGAGAAAGTGGTGGTACGGAAGTAATCTTATATCTGCAAAAGGCAAGGGGAGGAAATAAAAATGATACGGATATTGATCTGTGATGATGAAGGTATCGTTCAGGAATCACTTAAGTTTATGATTCAGAAAAGCTTTGGCGATAAATGTGAAATTGAATCTGCGAAAAACGGAAGAATCGCGATTGAACTGGCAGAATCTTTTCATCCGGATATTGTACTTATGGATATTCAGATGCCGGGAATCAATGGGATTGAAGCAATGCAGGAGATTCGTAAGGAGAATAAGAATATTGTATTTATCGTACTGACCGCATATGATAAATTTGAATATTCTCAGAAGTCGATTGATATCGGTGTGTTGTCTTATCTGACAAAACCAATCAACCGTGATGTGCTCATAGAGACGCTTCGCAAGGCTATGAAGCTGATTAGAGAGAGAAAGGAAAAAGTAAAAAATGACCTGGAGATCAAAGAAAAGCTGGAAGTAGTGATACCTATGATCGAAAATGGTTTTGTGTACAGTGTACTTTTTGATGGGCAGAACAGCGAGAACAGTCAGAATTACAGGGAACTTCTGAATATTGAGGTGGATTATGGATATGCGCTGGTGATCGAGTGTGGAGATGAACTTCATAAAGGAGTTCTGTCTAATACACTGGGTGCCGGAATCCGTCTGCAGAAGCACTATATGATTCTGCGGGAGATGCTGAAGGAGACAACCGGAGGAATTGTCGGAGATCTGGTGTCGAATAAGGTGATTGTACTGGTGCCGTGTAATCAGGAAACAGAGGAGTATCATGAAAGAGTTGCCAAGATTGACAGTGTTCGGAGCATGCTGAGAAAACTGGAACAGCAGCTGGACTTGAAGTTCAAGGCAGGTATCGGCTCTGTAAAAACCTGGAATGAGATTCGGGAGTCTTATCAGGAAGCGCTGGATACGGAGAGACAGGGTGTCGGAAAGGTTACACATGCCAGGGATCTTCCGGTGAGCTGTGTCTATGAAGACAGCTACCCGGTGAAGCTGGAAAAGGAATTATTTGCAGCAGTGGAGGAAGGCAATCAGGAAGGAACCAGAGAGCGGAGCAGAGATTTTGCCATGTGGCTGATGAGTCAGTCGACGGAGTTGTCAGGTGTCGTCCGGTTAAAAGCCATGGAGTTTGTACTGTGGGCGGAACATCTTGCGTATATGCAGGGAGGAATGCTATATCGTTTTCAGGATCGTGAAGGGTATCTGGAAACGCTGCTCTCTTTTCAGACATACGAAGAGCTGACAAGCTGGTTCGTGCAGAAGATGGTGGATGCGAGCAGACATATCGCCATGAAACAGCAGGAAAAGACGAGCAGCGTGGTCGAACGGGCGAAAGAATACATAACCGCACATTTTTCGGAAGAACTGTCACTGGATGAGATGGCAAAGGAACTGGGAATCAGTCCTTATTATCTCAGTAAGCTCTTTAAAGAGACAGTGGGAGTGAATTATATTGATTACCTGACAGGTCTCAGAATGCGATATGCAAAGGAACAGCTGAGCAACAGTGACAAGAGTATCAAAGAGATCTGTCATGAATCCGGATATGGAGATCCGAATTATTTCAGCCGGATCTTTAAAAAGTGGACGGGTGTGACACCTACAGAGTATCGGGAAGGAAGAATGTCATGAAAAAGAAATGTATTGCAATTATGATATGTCTGATATTGGCTTTATCTTTCTGCCTGTCCTGTAATCAGAAAGAAAGCGGAGAGGTCGAAGATGAAAATACGAAGAACAGAGAATTAAAGATTGGGATTACGTTTGACACATTTGTGCTGGAAAGATGGATTCGGGACAGAGATGTATTTGTATCTACGGCAGAGAAGCTCGGAGCGACAGTGAATGTTCAGAATGCGAACGGGGACGTGGAAAAACAAAAAGTACAGATTGAGAAATTTATCGAAGATGAGATGGATGTAATCGTTATTGTTGCAGTGGACTGTTATCAGCTTACCGAGGAAGTGACAAAGGCCAGAAATGCCGGAATAGATGTTATATCTTATGACCGTATGATACAGGGCTGTTCTACAGATCTTTATATTACAGTCGATAACGAGGCGGTCGGAGAACTGATGGCTCAGACAATGATCGATCGTCTGCCGGAGGGAGGGAATGTGGTCATGCTCTGTGGTCCACAGGCCGATACGAACTCACTGGATGTTGTAGATGGATTTAAAAAAGGAATTCAGGACAGTAATCTGACGGTAGTCAAAGAAATCTATGTAAAATCATGGACTCCGGAGAATGGATTTGCTGCAGCAAATGAAGCACTTCTGGATGCAGAAGATGTAGATGCTGTAATGTGTGGCAATGACGGACTTGCAGGATATGCGATCAAGGCATTGAGTGAGAAGCAGCTTGCCGGAAAGGTAGTGGTAGTCGGACAGGATGCGGATCTGGAGGCGTGTCAGAGAGTTGTGGAAGGAACACAGACTATGACGGTATATAAACCGATTGAAAGACTGGCAAAGGTTGCTGCAAAATGTGCAGTGAAGATGGCAAAAGGGGAAGCTGTCGTCGGGGAAGAAGTAGGAAGAACTACTACAAAACGGACGATGGATGGCTATGAAGTCCCTTACTGGGCGCTTCCGCCAATTGCAGTGACGGTTGAGAACATGGATGACATTATCATAGATCTTGGTTTCCATCTGAGAGACGAAGTCTATCTGAATGTTGAAGAATAGATAAGAACAGTAAAAAGTAGCATTTTTTTGAAAGAGAGGCAGCACAAAAATGTGCTACCTTTTCTTTTTGGGGAGAGTATCTTTATTAATTTGTGCGAGTCTTCGCAAACATGTCCTGTCTTGATGTTGTTATATTTAATATATCAAATATAACGAATGGAGGAACGTATTATGAAAACAAGATTCAAAAAACTGGTTTCAATCGGACTGATTGCAGTAATGGCAATGTCACTGGCTGCATGTTCTGACGGATCCAGCAGCTCTTCAAGCTCAAGTGAAGAAAAGACAACAGAGGCTGGAAGCGGAAAGATTGGTGTAGCAATGCCTACAAAGGATCTCCAGCGCTGGAACCAGGACGGCGAGAATATGAAGAAACAGCTGGAGGAAGCTGGATACGAAGTTGACTTACAGTATGCAAGCAATGACGTGGCAACACAGGTTTCTCAGATTGAAAATATGATCTCCGGTGGATGTGAGGCACTGGTTATCGCTTCTATCGACGGTGAGTCTCTTGGAACACCACTGAAGACAGCTGAAGAAGAAGGAATCCCGGTTATCTCTTATGACCGTCTGATTATGAACTCTACAGCAGTTTCTTACTACGCAACATTCGATAACTATCTGGTAGGTCAGAAACAGGGCGAATATATTGTAGAAGCTCTGGATCTTGACAATGCAGAAGGCCCATTCAATATGGAAATCTTCACAGGTGACCCGGGTGACAACAATGTTAACTTCTTCTACGGCGGAGCTATGGATGTTCTTCAGCCATACATCGACGCAGGCAAGTTAGTAGTTCAGTCCGGACAGATTGCAAAAGAAGAAGTTGCAACAGCTGACTGGTCAACAGAAAAAGCTCAGGCAAGAATGGATGCAATCCTTGCTTCTAACTATGCAGACAAGAACCTTGACGTTGTTCTTTGCTCTAACGATTCTACAGCACTTGGTGTTGAGAACTCTCTGGAAGCAAACTACAATGGTGAATGGCCAATCATCACTGGTCAGGACTGTGACAAACCAAACGTAAAGAATCTGGTTGCCGGAAAACAGTCTATGTCAGTATTTAAAGATACACGTAAACTTGCAGAGCAGACAGTTAAGATGGTAGACGCTATCATGAGCGGCGAAGAAGCTGAAACAAATGATAACGAGACATATGACAACGGAACAGGTGTCATTCCTTCTTACCTTTGCGATCCTACAGTAGTAACAATCGACAACTACGAAGAGATGCTGCTTGATTCTGGATATTATACAGAAGCTGATATTAAATAATTCGTGAAAAACAAACATGAATGGGCAGGCGGGCACATTGTCCGCCTGCATTTTTAAAGGAAAGTGAGGGATACTATTGGCTAAGATTTTGTTGGAAATGAAAAATATAACCAAGACTTTCCCCGGTGTAAAAGCGCTTGATAACGTGAATCTGAAAGTGGAAGAGGGCGAAATTCACGCGCTCGTCGGCGAAAATGGAGCGGGCAAGTCCACTCTAATGAATGTATTAAGTGGTATATATGCGTACGGAACATATGAAGGCGACATCATATATAACGGAGAAGTTTGTAAATTCCATAATATTAAAGACAGTGAAGGAAAAGGAATCGTTATCATTCATCAGGAACTGGCGCTGGTTCCTGAGATGACAATCGGCGAAAATATGTATCTTGGCAATGAGCAGGGGAAAAAGTTTGCCATTGACTGGAGTAAAACATACGGAGAAGCGGATAAGTATCTGAAACAGGTAGGATTACAGGAGTCTTCCCGTACTTTGATCAAAGACATTGGTGTCGGCAAGCAGCAGCTTGTTGAAATTGCAAAAGCACTTGCAAAAAATGCAAAACTTTTGATATTGGATGAACCTACTTCTTCTCTGAATGAGTCGGATTCTCAGGCACTTCTGGATCTGATGCTGGAATTCAAGAAGCAGGGCATGACTTCAATTATTATCTCTCATAAACTGAATGAGGTTGCGTATGTAGCCGATAAGATTACTGTAATTCGTGATGGTGCAACGATTGAGACTCTCGATAAGACCAAAGACACATTTACCGAGGACAGAATCATCAAGGGAATGGTTGGACGCGAACTTACTGACCGCTTCCCAAAACGTGAGAAAAAGAATATCGGCGATATTGCGCTGGAAGTAAAAAACTGGACTGTGTATCATCAGGTGTATTCAGATCGTAAAGTTGTAGACAATGTATCGATGCACGTCAGAAAAGGAGAAGTACTTGGTATCTCCGGACTGATGGGTGCCGGACGTACAGAGCTTGCCATGAGTATCTTTGGAAAGAGCTATGGCAATGATATCTCCGGTGAATTATATATTGATGGGAAAGAAGTGAAATTGCATTCTGTTCAAGATGCGATTGAACATAAAATAGCATACGTTACAGAAGACAGAAAAGGAAATGGTCTGATTCTGAGTAACCCGATTCGTGTGAATACGACACTTGCTAATCTGGCAGGTGTAAGCAATCACGGCGTCATTGATAAAGATAAAGAAATAGCAGTGGCAGAGGAATACAGACAGAAACTCAGGACAAAATGTCCGAGTGTTGAGCAGAATGTGGGAAATTTAAGTGGTGGTAACCAGCAGAAAGTTCTTCTCGCAAAATGGATGTTTGCCGAGCCGGATGTTCTGATATTGGATGAACCTACCAGAGGTATTGACGTTGGTGCAAAATATGAGATTTATTGTATTATCAACGAATTGGTAGCGGCAGGAAAATCCGTGATTATGATCTCTTCTGAACTCCCGGAGGTTCTGGGAATGTCAGATCGTATTTACATTATGAATGAAGGCCGCATTGTCGGAGAATTGAGCGGCGAGGAGGCAACTCAGGAATTGATCATGTCACATATTTTGAAATCAAGCAAAGGAGAGTAAATTATGAAGAGCGCAAATATTTCAACATTTTTAAAAAAGTACACAATGGTAATTGTGCTGGTTGTTGTTACTTTGTTCTTCACCTGGAAGACAGGCGGAAGAATGTTACTTCCACAGAATGTGAATAACCTGATTTCCCAGAATGCATACGTATTCATTCTTGCAACCGGTATGCTGTTATGTATCCTGACAGGTGGTAACATCGACCTGAGTGTAGGTTCTGTTGTATGTTTTGTAGGTGCTGTCGGAGCTACATTCATGGTTAACAAGGGTGTCAATGTATATGCAACCATGATCATTATGCTTGCTGCCGGACTTTTGATCGGAGTATGGCAGGGCTTCTGGATCGCATATCGAAGAATACCTCCATTTATCGTAACACTGGCAGGTATGCTGATGTTCCGCGGACTTTCCAATATTGTTCTGGATGGATTCACGATCGCGCCAATGCCGGAAAATTATCTGGCAATGTTTAATATGTATATTATGGACTTCTTCCATGGTGATGGGCTGAATATCACCTGTCTTCTGTTTGGAATCATTGCAGCACTGATTTTTGTCGGTGTTACTTTCAAAGGCAGAGCTTCCAAAGTGAAAAAAGGTTATGCAGTAGGACCTATGAGCAGTGAGGTCATTAAATGTGCAGTTATCAGTATCGTAATCATTGCGTTTGCATGGAGACTGGCTCAGTATAAGGGGGTTCCGAATATCCTGATCTGGATCGTTGTCATCGTATTGATCTATGGTTATATTACGTCCAAGACAACCATCGGACGTCATCTGTATGCGATCGGTGGAAATGAAAAAGCAGCACAGCTTTCCGGTATCAATACCAACAGAGTATATTTCTTTGCATATGCGAACATGGGACTTCTGTCCGCAGTTGCAGCTATGGTTGTTATTGCACGTCTGAATTCTGCAAACCCGACAGCTGGTGACGGATATGAGATGGATGCCATCGGTTCCTGTTTCATCGGTGGAGCATCTGCATACGGTGGAAGCGGAACCATTCCGGGAGTTATCATTGGTGCTACTCTGATGGGTGTTATCAACCTTGGTATGTCCATCATGGGTGTAGATGCCAACTGGCAGAAAGTAGTAAAAGGTATTGTATTACTTGCAGCTGTAATCTTTGACGTAGAATCTAAGAAAAAAGCAAAATAAAGTCTCAGTATAAAATATCATGTACATAAAGCCACTTCAGGTGAAGCGAAACAGCGGATACCTGAGTGGCTTTTTCTGATGAAAAGAATGAATCATCGGGAGTATGTAATCTGGAAATTCGTTATATAGATAAAAACGATGAATGGGTGATATATATTGGCTGAATCGATTAGACGCTGTTTGAGGAGAATGATAGAATATATCAGACAGGAGACGATGCTTTCTTACCTGTGGTAAGAAGCGATCGTGTAGTGGTTGGAGGAAAGAACCGAAATGGCTAAGGAATGTATTCACTGTGGTGCGTGTACAAGACATTGTGCATTTTTAGATAAATACCAGATGGACATAGGAGATGAAACGCAGGTTGAAGAACTTGCTTATCATTGTTTTTTATGTGGAAAGTGTGAGTCGGTATGTCCTGTGGGAATTAATGGAAGAGAGAGATTTCTTGAAAAAAGAAGAGAAAAGACGAGAAACAATAATGGGAAGATTTCGGAAGACGGATATGAGATGTTGATTAAGGAGAAACAGAATTATATTTTTCGTAATTATAAAAATGTAACTTCCGGAAGAGTACTGTTTCCGGGATGTAATTTCCCGTCATTTTATCCACAGACGACAAAGAAACTTGCTGCATTGTTAAAAAAAGAAGCCGGAATCGGGACAGTATATGACTGTTGCGGAAAACCGATTGCGGAACTGGGACTTGAAGATCAGGAAAAGAAGATTATACAGAGGATGAATCAGGGCTTTCAGGATGCTGATGTGACCGAGGTGATCATAATCTGTCCAAACTGTTACTATTTTCTGAAGGACAGAATCGATATTAAGGTAACAGGAATCTATGAGCTTCTCGGGGAACTCGGTATCGGAAAAAAGATAGAAACGAAAGAGATGCATCTCTTTACTCCATGTCCGGATAAAGAGACGCGGTTGTGGCAAAAGCATATGAAGCCATATCTTCCGGAAAATGTGCACGTGATCGCAGATATTCAGTGTTGCGGTCTTGGAGGATGTGCAAGAGCAAAGGAGCCGGAGATCGCCAGAGGATTTACAGACTCTTTGAAACAGGCAGGCTATGATTCTATCTATACCTATTGTGGTTCCTGTGCAGGAAAGTTTGTTCGGGATCAGATGAAGGGCGTGCACCACATTCTTGCGGATATTCTGGAGACGGGTGAAGAGCCGGATGTGGCAAAATCTATGGTAAACCGGGCGATGAGCAGATTCTGGTAGGAAATGATGCGGGGAACGGAATTAGATATCGGATTGGAAAAGTGAGGAAAATATGATTAGTGTATTGATGTGTACCTATAACAGAGAACGTTTTTTGGAACGTGCGATCAACAGCGTGCTGGGACAGACATGTAAGGATATTGAGTTTATAATTGTAGATGATGGGTCGACGGATCATTCGGAAGAGATTATAAAGTCATACACGGATTCCAGGATCCAATATGTGAAGATGAAAAGAAATTCTTTCTATTGCCATGCCGCAAACTGTGGTCTTACATATTGCAGGGGAGAATATGTGGCTTTTATGAACAGTGATGATGTATGGCTGCCGGATAAGCTGGAGAAGCAGCTGGAATTTATGGAAGAAAATACACAATATGGTGCATGCTTTACAGCAGTCAGCCTGATGGATGATGAAGAACAGGATGTGTCGGATAAAAGCGAGGATCTTCGGAATCTGTTTGCAAGGCAGCATGATTCACAGAAGGAATGGATGCGGTCTCTGTTTTATGATGGGAATTCTCTGTGCCATCCTTCTGCAATGGTCAGAAAATCAGTACTGGATAAAGTAGGTGGGTTTAATATCATGTATCGCCAGCTTGCAGATTATGATCTGTGGCTTCGTATATTGATAGATACCCCGATCCATGTATTGCCGGAACAGCTGATCCGGTTTCGATGGGATGAAAAATCTCAAAATCAGGTGAGCAGTGCGACAGAGGAGCATCGGATACGTACATCCAATGAGCAGGTACTGATCAGCAGAAATCTGATTGATGCAATGTCGGATGAAAAGTTTCGGGAGTTTTTTGGAGAAGATTTTCAAAATCCATCCTCCTCTACTCATCTGGAGATTGAACTTGAAAAATGTCTGTTGATGATCATGGCGAAGGGATGGACGGCGTATCTCAGGACGTCAGGACTTGACAGGCTGGAAAAAGTACTGCAGGATCCCGATGCGTTTGATGTATTGCATGAGCATTTTCACATCAATATATTTGATATCTATAACTGGGATAAAGAGCATCTGTATGTCAGTGAACTGGAATATCAGTCCTGGCAGGCGCTTTTTGTTCATTATCAGACGGAGGCGCAGAAAGAAAAAGATAAGGTAAACCAGCTTGAGAGAAAAATTGAGGAGTATGAACTTTCTAAGAGTTGGAAGATGACGGCGCCGTTTCGAAGGGTGATGGGAATCATACGGGGTATTACAAAACAAATATAGAAATATACAGCGCTTCCTGCTTTGATGTGTTATAATAACAGACAGGGATGTCTTCTGCCTGCAGGCAGCAGGCAGGATGAGTGGCAGGAGGAAAGATCAGATGACAGAGAAAGAATTAAAAAAATTGAGTCGGATAGATCTGCTTGAGATGCTTTTGGAGCAGAGTAAAGAAGTAGAACGGTTAAATGCGGAGCTTAAAGAAGCGCAGAAAAAACTGGAAGACAGAAGTATACAGCTGGATGAAGCCGGATCGATCGCTGAGGCGGCACTGAGACTGAATGGGATCTTTGATATCGCGCAGATTGCTGCGGATCAGTATCTGGACAATCTTCAGACACTAAGCGGAAGAACGGATGAGATCTGTGATCGGAAGCGAGAAAAGTGTGAACAGGAAATCCGGGAGAAAAGGGAAGCTGCAGAAAGAGAATGTGAAGAACTGAAGCAGAAGGCAGAACAGTTCTATCAGGAAAAGGTAAAAGAAGCAGAGCTTAAGTCCGATCAGATGATAAAGGATGCGGAAACGAAAACGGAGGAAAAATGGAAGACGCTCTCAGAACAACTGGAGACTTTCTACCAGGCGCATCAGGGACTCAAGGAGATGCTGTCATTTTCTGTAAATGGAGATGAGACGAATGAAGCGTAAGATCGGCAATGTATTGATGACGCTGGGAACGCTTCTGATCCTGGCGGCTTTGTGTCTGACAATATATAATATCTGGGAGTCCCAAAAGGCAGATCAGAATTCTTCGGAGATCCTTGCGCAACTGGAAGATGAGATGGAAGATGAGGATGAAGATCAGGATCAGGATATTCCGATTTATCAGTTGTATCCGGATATGGAAATGCCGGTTTATGAAGTGGATGGAATCGCTTATATCGGAGTGCTTGAGATTCCGGTTCTGGGATTAAAACTTCCGGTTGCTTCTGAATGGAGTTATCCGAATCTCAGAAGCTCTCCGTGTCGGTATCAGGGATCTGTATATCAGGATAACATGATTATTGCAGGACATAATTATAACAGACATTTCGGACGACTGAAAGATCTGGGGATCGGAGATGAGATCCGTTTTACAGATGCGGACGGGAATATATTCGATTATCAGGTTGCGGATCTGGAATCCCTTCCCGGAACAGCAGTGGAAGAGATGGAAGCCGGGGAATGGGATATGACACTTTTTACATGTACATATGGCGGAAAGAGCCGTGTTACAATAAGATGCAGGAGAATCGAATGATAGGATTTCGATTCTCCTGCTTTTTATTTTTCATCGTTAACCGGTATGGGATGACAGGATTTATTTACAGGCTTTCAGGATTGCTTTCAGATATTCCCAGGTTCGTTCAGTAGAAGCAATGTCCATCCGTTCTTTTACAGAGTGTACATCCGGAAGATCAGGTCCAAAGGAGACGATATCGAGATCGGATTTTTTGCCGAAAAGAATACCACATTCCAGTCCGCTGTGCGTAGTCTCAACGGTAGGGTCACATCCGAATATATCCTTATAGATATCAATCATCATTGGACGAAGAGAAGAATCTTCATAATATTCCCATGCAGGATATTCGCCGGTCAGTTCGTAAGAAGCGCCAACCAGTTCGCACCACATGCTCATAATCTTCTTCATCTCTTCCAGTTTACTCTTCATGGAGCTTCTTACCTGAAATCTGACTCTTACAGTATCGTCACTGGTCTCAACGATTCCGGTGTTCAGAGAAGTTTCGACAGCCCCTGGGAAAGAGCGGTCATAGCACTGTACACCGTTCGGAGCTCCATACAGATATGTAATGACGTGAGAAGTCGATTCCGTATCAAATGCTTTGGTTGATTCTGATTTTCCGGCAGCAGCAGTCAGTGAAAAGTCTGGTTCGGAACCAAGAAATTCAGCAAAAAGAGTATCCTTAAGTGTACATATATCCTTCAGGATTGCATCTGCCTGTTCAGAATCTGCAACAATAACTGCCTCGTTATTCTGCGCAATAACATTGGCAGCTGTACCGCCGTTAATATTAACCAGATTAAAATCATAGGTTTCTGATAAAGTGTTCAGAATACGCCCCATGAGCTTGTTGGCATTTCCACGTTGTTTCTGAATCTCAGCTCCGGAATGCCCCCCCTGAAGTCCGCCGAGAGAGATCGTGATGAGAGTGCCTTCTTCGTCGCTCCACTCTATCGGAATATAAGTATCATAGATAAATCCTCCGGCACAGCCTACCGTCAGAACGCCTTCAATCTCAGAGTCAATGTTCAGACACTTGCGTCCCTTGATATCTGACAGATCGATCGCTTTTGCACCACCCATTCCGATCTCTTCATCAATAGTAAACAGTGCTTCGATCGGTGGATGCGGAATATCTGTACTTGCAAGAATTGCCATGGCATATGCGATCGCGATTCCATCGTCGCCGCCAAGCGTTGTGTTTCTGGCTCCGATCTTTCCATCCTCAACGAAAAGGTCGAGAGGATCATTCTCAAAATCATGGTCACTGTCAGGAGTCTTGACATTTACCATGTCCAGATGTCCCTGTAAGATGACCGGTTCGCTGTTTTCATAGCCTTCAGTTCCCGGCTTTTTAATAATTACGTTGTTCACTTCGTCCTGAACATATTCCAGATTATGCGCTTTGGCGAATTCCACACAGAAATCACTGGCTTTTTTCGTGTAAAATGTTCCCCTTGGCACTTTGCTCAGTTCTTCAAAGTAATATAATACTTCTTTTGGCTCAATGTTTGATAATACTCCCATTGTGGTAACCTCCCGTAACATTATTATAAATCTATTTTTATTGTAGCACCTTCTTGCGGTTTTTGCCATGTTATTTGCAAGATATCTGTGATATAATATTAACAGTCTGGCAGGAAATAGGACGCTGTGATATGATAGTAAAAAATGAGAGGAAAGGCAGAATATAGATGGAAAAACAGGAAGGTTGTCAGGAAAAGAAGCATAAGCGCAGAATTCATTACTCCGGAACTCATCCAAAGAGTTATAGAGAAAAATATAAAGAACATCAGCCGGAAAAATATGCGGATACAATATCTAAAGTAATCCAGAAAGGCGGAACACCTGCAGGGATGCATATTTCAATCTTAGTGCAGGAGATTCTGGATTTTCTGCAGATCCGGCCGGGACAGCAGGGACTGGACGCGACGCTCGGTTATGGCGGTCATACACTGGAGATGTTAAAATGTCTGGAAGGACAGGGGCATATCTATGCGCTGGATGTGGATCCGATTGAATTGGCAAAGACAAAAAAGCGTCTGCAGGAAAAAGGATACGGACCGGAGATTCTGACAGTGAGGCTGGAAAATTTTGCCAATATTGATAAGGTGGCAGAAGAAGCAGGTAAATTTGATTTTGTACTGGCAGATCTTGGGGTATCTTCCATGCAGATTGATAATCCGGAACGAGGATTTACCTATAAAGCGGAAGGACCGCTGGATCTGCGTATGAATCCGGAGAAAGGAATCAGTGCAGCGGAGAGGATCCGGGATATTTCACAGGAAGAATTGATGGGGATGTTGATTGAGAACTCTGATGAACCTTATGCGGAGGAAATATCCAAAGAAGTGGTAACAAGGATCCGAAGAGGGGAGAAGATCGAGACAACAACTGCTTTGCATCAGGCGATTGAAGATGCGCTGGGTTTTCTGCCGGTATCTGACCGGAAGGAAGCGGTCAAAAAATCCAGTGCAAGGACATTTCAGGCACTTCGAATTGATGTGAACAATGAGTTTGAAGTGTTATATGAATTTCTTGATAAGCTTCCGGATGTGCTGGCTCCGGGAGGAAGAGCTGCGATTCTGACATTTCATTCGGGTGAAGACCGCCTGGTAAAAAAGTCATTTAAACAGCTGAAGAAAGAAAATATCTATTCCGAGATCGCAGATGAAGTAATTCGTCCTTCAAAGGAAGAGTGTATTCGCAACAGCCGAGCCAAATCAACAAAGATGCGCTGGGCGATCCGCGCAGAAGAGTAGGAAAAATGCAAAAGGAGAAACAGATGGCAGATACAATGGAGAAGTGTAAAATTGCCGGGAAATGCGGGGGATGCCAGTTTCAGGGTATTCCTTATAAAGAACAGTTGAAACGAAAGCAAAAACAGGAAGAGAAGCTGCTCGGACGATTTGGAAAGGTGAGCCCGATCATTGGAATGGAGGATCCCTGTTACTATCGGAATAAAGTTCATGCGGTCTTCGACCGTGACCGGAAGGGGAATATCATCTCCGGGACTTATCGGGAGGGAACGCATCAGGTGGTTGCAGTAGAGGACTGCCTGATTGAAGATGAAAAAAGTCAGGCGATCATACGGACAATCCGGGGAATGCTCAGATCTTTTAAGATCAAAACCTATGATGAGGATACGGGATACGGACTTCTCAGGCATGTTTTGATCCGAAGAGGCTATACAACAGGAGAGATTATGGTTGTCCTGGTTCTGGGTTCACCGATTCTTCCATCCAAAAATAATTTTGTGAAAGCACTCCGAAAGGAACACCCGGAGATTACAACGGTTGTGCTGAATATCAATGATAAGAAAACCAGCATGGTTCTGGGAGACCGGGAAAAAGCAATCTATGGTCCGGGATTTATCCGGGATCAACTATGCGGCTGTTCCTTCCGGATTTCGCCAAAGTCCTTTTATCAGGTGAATCCGGTACAGACGGAAGTGCTGTATCAGACGGCCATACAATATGCAGGTCTCAGCGGTAAAGAGACGGTGATCGATGCGTACTGCGGAATCGGGACGATCGGACTGATCGCGAGTAAACATGCGAAACGGGTGATTGGTGTCGAACTGAATCCGGATGCTGTCAAAGATGCACGCATCAATGCAAAAGAGAACCGGATCACGAATGCAGGATTTTATCAGGGAGATGCAGGTCGATTCATGGTGGAGATGGCAGCAAATAAGGAAAAGGCAGATGTGGTGTTCATGGATCCTCCGCGTGCGGGAAGCGATGAACGTTTTCTGTCATCAGTCGTAAAGCTGGCTCCTGAAAAGGTTGTGTATGTATCCTGTAACCCGGAGACGCTGGCGAGAGATCTGAAATACTTGATCAGGCATAAATATGAAGTGAGGAAAATACAGCCGGTGGATATGTTCCCGTTTTGTGATCATGTGGAGACGGTAGTACTGCTTTCCCACAAAAAGCCAGACGGACATATCAACGTAAAAGTTGAGTTTGGCGAGGGTGGGGGAAAAGTTCCGTTTGATAATATTGCTAAAAGAGCGGAAAGCTACAAGCCCAAAGAGCGAGTGACCTACAAAATGATAAAGGAGTACATAGAAGCTAAATACGGCTTCAAAGTACATACCGCATATATCGCAGAGGTAAAGAGAGATTTAGGCCTGCCAATGTACGATGCTCCTAATGCGGTAGAAGAATTGAAACAGCCGAGGAAGCATCCGACGGCGGAGAAAGTGGAAGCGATAAAGGATGCGTTGAAGCATTTTGAAATAATCTAAATATAAATATCTGATACCATTTTATAGCCGTTTGTTCAGGTTTTGAGTAGGCGGCTATTTGGCTATCTGGATTTTTAGAACTATCGAAAAAGAAGAAAAGATTGTATAATATATGTGGAGCAAGTGAAAGAATTATCAAAGCAAATGACTCAAGATTTTGGGAAAGGATTTACCGTTGCAAACTTGAAAAATATGCGGCAGTTTTATTTAACGTTTCCAAATGGCTACGCACTGCGTAGCGAATTGAGTTGGACGCATTATCGGCTTCTGATGCGAGTGGAGAATGAAAATGCACGAGAATTTTATATGCAGGAAGCTGTAAAATCTCAATGGAGTACCAGACAACTTGAGCGCCAGATAAATTCTTTCTTTTATGAAAGGTTATTATCCAGTAAAAATAAAGAGCAAGTGGAAGCGGAAATTCAGACACTGGAGCCGGCGAAAAAACCAGAAGATGTTATCCGTGACCCATATGGCTTCCGGTAGTTATTACACTTGTTATTACATTTATAATGTCAAGAATGAAAGTAGAAAAGGCAAATGAAGAATTAAGAGCTGTAAAAAGAGCATAATTCAATAAAGAAGAAATTAAAAAACGGGTATGTGCCTATGCCAATTACAGGATTGAATATTACTGAAAAGACAGTAGTCGAGGAGGTAATTCAAAATGGCAAGAAGCATTACCAAGTCCATTTCCCGGTTTGCAAGGAATACGTTGGATTGCCTGAATTATGTGCGGAAATTGAAGGACTTGGAGACTTTTAAAATCGTCTGCGGAAGCTGCAATAAAGTTTTCGCAAGGAAAGGTTGGCGGAGCAGCACCGGATTTGACCGAAAGATCTGGAAGTGCAGTGAGCGTTACAAAGTCAAAGATGTTATGGGCTGTTCCAACCGCGCTGGTGGTGCTTCTGGACGGGACAGTGATTGAATGTAAAAATGAAGAGGAGTAAGAAAAGAGGCAGATTGGGAGTTTTGTGATTCCTGATCGGTCTTTTTTCTTGATCTTATTCAGATAGTAAAAGATAAATCGGTGTGGTAGAATATTATAAAGTCTTTAGATATCCGTTTTAAGATACAGTTTTGAGGGGCAGGAGCATCCAAGTTTATACTCAACAGAAGAATATTCTCATTTTTTTGAGTATTTGTTTGGAAATTTGGATGATTAAATGTACAGATTGTGTTTGACAATTGAAAAGTTATATTAGGAAATTGACGAAAGGTGGAAAGATCCGGATTATATTAAACCGATTTTATTAGAAGGATTGAGAAAGAGAAATGTGTTTACAAAGACAAACTTACCACTAAAGTGGTGTGGTATAAAAAAAGTTGACATCTTATTCTCAAGGATTTCATGATAGAATCAAGAGAATAAGGAGGTACTCAAAATGGCACGTAAATATGACCATGAATACAAAGTACAGGCAGTTA
>NZ_JBDOHS010000025.1:0-23333 GCF_039832105.1 Dorea sp. YH-dor226
CCTGAGCCAGGATCAAACTCTCGTAAAAAAATCTTAAATCCGCTGTTACGCAGATCCAAAATCAAGTTCGTTCCAGTCCAAGAAAACTACTAGCTTTCTTATCCCTTTTACTGTTATTAGGTTGACATTTTCATGTCTTCGTTCTGAATTTTTCTCTTAAGAAATCTTCAGGGTTGTTGTCTATTGTTTAATTATCAAGGTTCTTTATTGTCATTTGCGACAGCCATATTAGAATACCATACGTTCTGTCGTTTGTCAACAACTTTTTTATTTTTTTGCTGCCACATGTCTAATCAAGTCGTATCATCGGGTCTCTCGCGACAGCTTTGATAGAATATCATATTCTTTTTAGAATTGTCAATATTATTTTTGTTTTTTCTTCAATTTAGACAATTCATACAATTCTTCTTTTTCTGTTTCTTATTCTTGCGCCTATTTTACCAAAACAGAGGATTTATACCTTTCCATATAATATCTCTGTTCTTCTTTCCTGCAGAATTGCATAAAGCGCTTCTGCTTCCCTGGGTACTCCTTCGGATATGACCATTTCGCAGGAAGTTCCGTCTTTCAGTTCCAGAATCAGCTTTTGAACATCAAAATTTACATTTCCACAACACATCTTTGTATCTACCGCCTCTACTCTTCGATAGATCCGGACAATTTCATCTAAAGCTACATAATTCCAGGACAACATCTTCTTCCAATATATATAATCCGTTCCAAGTTTTGCTTTTCCATATGGCACAGCATGTTCAAAATCAGATGTTACCTCCGTTGATTGATTTTTTCGATATACAGATACTGACATTTTTTCACCTCGTCTATTTCCATATGTGACAACTTTTTACATATATTTTGCATTATATCATGTTCTTTTCTCAAATAAAATAACATTATATTCACTCTTAATTTCATTTTTATTCCATAGAAAAAGCCTGTGACCAAAATGGACGACAGGCCTTTTCTATATGTACTTGTTTTATATGGATTATAATGCTTTCTATTTATTTTACTGCTTCGAAAGCTGCATCCAGAGCTGCAATCAGATCTTCAACCTTTTCAATACCGATGGATAAACGAATTGTATTTGGTTTAATTCCCTGTTCCAGAAGTTCTTCTTCTGTACACTGGCTGTGTGTCGTTGTTGCCGGATGAATCACCAGTGATTTCACGTCTGCCACATTTGCGAGCAATGAGAAGATTGCCAGATTATCAATGAATTTCTGTGCTGTCTGTGCATCTCCTTTAATTTCAAATGTAAAGATAGAGCCGCCTCCGTTTGGCAGATATTTCTTATACAATTCATGACTTGGTTCACTTTCCAGTGAAGGATGATGTACTGCTTCTACCTGTGGATGCTTTGACAGATAATCTACGATTGCCAGTGCGTTACTTACGTGACGTTCTACACGTAATGACAATGTTTCCAGTCCCTGCAGGAATAAGAATGCATGGAATGGAGAAAGTGTTGCACCGGTATCACGCAGGATGACTGCACGAATATAAGTTACAAAAGCTGCCGGACCGGCTGCGTCTGTAAATGCAACGCCATGATAGCTCGGGTTTGCATCGGAAATCCATGGATATTTGCCTGCTGCCTTCCAGTCAAAGTTACCGCTGTCTATGATAACACCACCGATAGCTGTACCATGTCCTCCAATGAACTTCGTTGCAGAGTGAACAACGATATCTGCACCATATTCGATCGGACGAACCAGATATGGAGTTGCAAAAGTAGAATCTACTACTAACGGAATATTATGTTTGTGTGCAATATCAGCCAACGCTTCCAGATCAACAAGATTCGAATTCGGATTTCCCAGAGTCTCCACATAGATTGCTTTGGTATTGTCCTGAATCGCTGCTTCAAACGCCCCCTCTACTTCCGGATCAACAAATGTAGTCGTAATTCCATTCGTCAATGGTAACGTATGCGCCAGAAGATTATAGGTTCCGCCGTAGATCGTCTTGGAAGCCACAATATGTTCTCCGGCCTTTGCAAGCGCCTGAATGGTATAATCAATTGCTGCCGCACCGGATGCTACCGCAAGTGCTGCAACTCCGCCTTCCAGAGATGCAATTCTCTGTTCAAATACATCTTCTGTCGGATTTGTTAATCTTCCGTAAATATTTCCCGCATCACGAAGTCCGAATCGATCTGCTGCATGCTGTGAATTATGGAATACATAAGATGTTGTTGCATAGATAGGAACTGCTCTTGCATCCGTAACCGGATCCGCCTTTTCCTGTCCAATGTGTAATTGTCTTGTTTCAAAACCCCAGTTTTTAGAATCTTTAATATCTGCCATTTTCATGTCCTCCTATTTATCTATTAATACTTTGTTTTTCAATTTCTGCAATCATATTAACATGATAGGTTTTATATGTCTAATATACAAAAAGAATACCCGGTTATAAATTCAATCTATAACCGGGCTACGTATGATGTCATTCAACAATTCCCAAATACAGTTTCAGTTTCTCAACATACAGCTCTCCGACCTTGCTCAGCACTGTATTTTTTCTTACAATATACCCGATCTCCATCGTACTGTTTGGATTCTTTTCATCATCGCAGAATGGGACCGCAATAAAGTCACTGCCATTCAGTTCCTCACATATAATTCCGGAACAAAGTGTATACCCATTCAGTCCCACCATCAGATTCAGCATTGTAGCACGGTCATTTGCTTTGATCATCTGAGAATATTCATTGGTAGACAGAATCTCTTCAGCAAAATAAAAAGAACTGTTATCCCCCTGTTCAAAAGCCAGACATGGATAACCATCTAATTGCTCAAAACGAATAGACTTCTGCTCTGCCAGAGGATGATTTTTCCAGAGATATACATAAGCCTGACAATCGATCAGATGATGAAAAATCAGATTTGCAGACTTTAACAGTTTTTCCATGGTTTTACGATTAAAATCACACAGATACAGAAGCCCGATCTCACTCTTCATCGTGCTTACATCACTGATCACCTCTGCCGTCTTCGTTTCTCTGATTGCGAACTCATATTGCGACATATCAAATTCCTTTGCCATATCAACAAATGCTTTTACTGCAAAAGAATAGTGCTGCGTAGATACTCCGAACTTCTTTTTATAAGAACTGCCTTTTCCATACTTTTCCAGAACATTTTCATACTGACCATAGATCTGCTTTGCATATAGCAGAAATTCAGCGCCATCATTCGTCAGAGTAACTCCTCTTCCACTCCTGAAGAACAGTGTAATTCCTAATTCTTTTTCCAGTTCTTTCATGGCGCTGGTGAGAGACGGCTGCGATACATACAACAGATCTGCCGCTTTATTCAACGATTTCGTTTCTGCAATTGTAATAAAATAATTCAACTGTATTAATGTCATATGTCATCCCGTCTCTTTCATTATGAACTATGTAGTATTATCACCCAGATATCGCTTCATGTCAATTCCACAAACAAGGAACAGTAAAAGCGGATATCAATCATTCTCATTGATACCCGCCCCTACTTTACTGGTTCTGTCATCTTTTTACCTCTTTCTCAAATTTTTTTGATAATAAAGCTTACGTTCTTGGTGGTCCATACCTTCCTTTCATAAACTTCGCCCTTCCAGTACTGAGTATTTCATACTTTTTTTCTTCCCGAAAGTCTTTCATAACATCTGACATGTGATATATTATGAAACAAATAACAATTGAACGTTTACAACTCGCGTTTGTCTTACAATTCACATCTGTTATTTGATATCTTAATATTATCACTTGAACCATTATTTGTCAATATTCTTTTAAATAATTTTTGTATTAATTTTAAATTTTGTATTTTTAATAGAATTTTCTGTCTATTTATATCAGATTCATCGCCTGGTTCACCGATTTTACTCCAACGATTTCGATTCCTTCTACTTTTCCTACTGTTTTCACAGATACTTCCGGAATGACACAGGTCTTAAATCCCAATTTCTTTGCTTCCTGAACTCTCTGTTCCGGCATGGTAACTGCACGAACTTCTCCGCTCAATCCTACTTCACCGAACACGAGCGTATCCTCTGCAATCGCCTTATTTTTATAGCTGGACGCAATCGCCATCACAATTCCAAGATCCGCAGCGGGTTCACTCAGACGGATTCCACCGGCAATATTGACATAGGCATCGTAATTCGACAACGGAAGGCCAACCCTCTTTTCCAGTACCGCCATCAACAGATTCACACGGTTATAATCCAGTCCCGCCGCAGTTCTTCTCGGCATACCAAAGTTACTCCGGCAGACCAGAGCCTGTATCTCCATTAACATTGGTCTTGTTCCTTCAATTGCACAGGCTACGACAGATCCCGAAGCATTCTCCGGTTTGCCGCTCAGCATGAATTCCGAAGGATTTTCCACCTCTTTCAGTCCCTCTTTCTGCATTTCAAATACACCAATCTCATTCGTAGATCCAAAACGATTCTTCACCCCTCGAAGAATCCGATAGGATGCATGCCGGTCTCCTTCAAAATACAGCACGGTATCAACCATATGCTCCAGCACCCTCGGTCCCGCAACGGTACCCTCTTTTGTTACATGTCCCACAATAAATGTGGATATATTCAGGCCTTTTGCAAGCTGCATCAGGATATTCGTCGACTCCCGTACCTGGGACACACTGCCCGGTGCAGATCCGACCTCCTCGTTATACATCGTCTGAATGGAATCAATTACAACCATGTCCGGTCTCTGTCTTTCAATCACACCACGAATCACATCCAGATTCGTCTCGCACAAAAGATAAAGACTGTCAGAAAAGCTGCCCATTCGATTCGCCCTGAGCTTGATCTGTTTCAGAGACTCTTCACCGGAGATATATAATACTTTTTTATTCATGGAAGACAGCCTCTGACACACCTGCAGAAGCAGTGTAGACTTTCCGATTCCCGGATCCCCACCTACCAGTACCAGAGACCCCGGCACAATTCCACCGCCAAGCACACGATCCAGTTCATCGATTCCTGTTCGAACTCTCTCGTCCTCTTCCGTTGATACACTGGACAGTGTCACAACCTGTGCTTCTCTTTGTTCTTTCATATTTCCTGCTTTTACCGGTGTGACCTTCTCTTCCACAAACGTATTCCACTCTTTGCATGCAGGACATTGTCCCAGCCATTTGTTTTCCTCATGTCCACAATTCTGACAGAAAAATATACTTTTCTTTCCTTTTGCCATCCGTCAATCTCTCCTGTTAAAAAGGGCTGCATCTCGCAGCCCTTCCGCTATCATATATGATCTGACTATTTTTTTACAACTTTAATCTCTACAGATCCACCGGCTTCCAGTTCAGCACTTACACTGAGCTTTCCACTCAGATTTGTCTTCATATCTCCGACATTCACATCATCCATATATACTACATACTCGCTGTCTGCTTCCAGCTCCAGAGTAAACTGAGCATCTTTCTCTCCGGATACTTTAAATGATACCACTTGATCGGTTGCCTTGAAGTTCTCAACCGCAGTCCCTGGTACGGATTCATATACAAACATCCCGTTTTTCTCCAACTTTGTAATCTCGGAAAAAGTCTTGACCTTATATATGTCTCCCTGAAACTCAAATCCGTCAAGCTTAGTCTTGCTTCCCAATGTATAATCTCCAAAACTAAGTGTTCCGTCTGCCTCAGCCTTCAAAAGCTCTTTCACTGCTGCCATTTGTTTTTTCCTCCTCAGGTTCTTCATTTGTAATAACCGTTCCATCATGCTAATCAATGAATGGTTATTATCGTGTGTTTATTATATAATAAATTAATTTTGATTTGTAGTCTTTGCGATAAATTTAATTTCTTTTTTAGACAATCCGACTACCACATCTGAATCTCTCTGAATCTCACCCGCCAGAATGGCTTCTGCCAGTTTATCTTCCAGCTGATTCTGGACTGCCCGTTTCAACGGACGCGCACCGTACTTTTTATCCGTTCCGGTTTCTACAATATGCTTCTTTACAGATTCCCGGATGGTCAGACGGATTCCCAGCTGTTCCTTTACACGTTTTGCAAATTCTCTGCAGAGCAATCCGACAATCTTTTTCATCTCAGCTTCAGATAACGGATGGAATACCTGTATCTCATCAATTCGATTCAGGAATTCCGGACGGAAGATCAGCTTGATCTCATTCATGACATTGCTCTTCATCCTCTTGTAGTCGCCGGCCGCATCTTCTTTTGTATTAAATCCCAGCTTCTTGGGATCTATGATTGCCTGCGCCCCTGCATTGGAAGTCATGATGATCACTGTATTGCTGAAATCCACCTTACGTCCCTGTGAATCTGTGATGTGTCCGTCATCCAGTACCTGCAGCAGAATATTAAACACATCCGGATGTGCTTTTTCTATCTCATCAAATAAAACGACCGAATAAGGATGTCTTCTTACCTGCTCACTCAGCTGTCCTCCGTCATCATGACCGACATATCCCGGAGGCGATCCGATCATCTTTGCCACACTGTGCTTTTCCATATATTCAGACATATCCACACGGATCATGGAATTCTCGTCTCCGAACATGGCTTCTGCCAGTGCTTTCGAAAGTTCTGTCTTTCCCACACCGGTCGGTCCGAGGAACAGGAACGAACCGATTGGTCTCTTCGGATCCTTCAGTCCGACTCTTCCTCTCTTGATTGCCTTTGCAACTGCCGTCACTGCTTCATTCTGACCGATCACTCTCTTATGGAGCGTCTGCTCCAGGCGGTTCAGTCTTGCACTCTCTGATTCTGCCAGTTTCTTTACCGGAATTCTGGTCCACTGCGATATCACTTCTGCAATATCATCCTCTGTTACAGTAAGCTTTCTGCCTGCATTTTTCTTTTGGAACTGTTTTTTATTCTTCTCCAGTTCACGGGCTGTTTCTTCCTGTTCCTTATGAATCCCGGAAGCTTTTTTCATATCCCCTTCCCGGATTGCTTCCTCCAGTTCTTTCGTCAGAGCGGTCAGTTTTTCTTCTGATCTGTACATCTGATCCGGAACCTTAAATCCTCTTAAGCTCACCTTTGAACACGCTTCATCCAGTACGTCAATTGCTTTATCGGGCAGGAATCTGTCATTGATGTACCTTCCGGATAATCGTACCGCTGCTTCTCTGGCTTCTTTTGTGATCTCCACACGATGATGCTTCTCGTATCGCGGACACAGTCCGTTCAGGATCTCCAGGCACTGCTCCTGTGTAGGCTCTTCCACCGTGATCGGCTGAAAACGTCTCTCAAGTGCCGCATCTTTTTCGATATATTTACGATATTCTGCTATCGTCGTTGCTCCCATCAGCTGGATCTCTCCGCGCGCGAGAGAAGGCTTTAATATATTAGAGGCATCAATTGCACCTTCTGCACCACCTGCACCGATGATCGTATGCACCTCATCAAGAAACAGAATAATGTTTCCTGCCGATTTTACCTCCTGAATCAGACGTTTCATCCGTTCCTCAAACTCACCACGATATTTGGAACCGGCGATCATTCCTGCGAGATCCATCGTATAGATCCGCTTATCCTTCATGCTTTCCGGCACAATTCCTTCTGTAATCTGTGCAGCAAGCCCTTCTATGATCGCTGTCTTTCCAACGCCCGGCTCTCCGACCAGACATGGATTATTCTTGGTTCGTCTGCTCAGCACCTGCATCAGACGGTCAATCTCTTCTTTTCTTCCAATGACCGGATCCAGCTTTCCTTCTTCTGCGCGGGCAGTCAGATCTGTTCCATACTGTTCAAGCACTCCGTCTCTTCTTCTTCCGCCCTCTGTCACCATCTCTTCCTGATAAAGCTTTGGATCAATCCCCACTGTTTCAAAGATCTCCTGACAAAGCTTCTGAAGATTGATATTCAGAGTCAGAAGAATTCTGGCCGCTACACAGTCTGTATCCTGTAAGAGTGCCAGAAGCATGTGTTCTGTTCCAATCTCCTCAGATCGGAAACGCACAGCCTCCATCTTGCTGTCTTCCTGAATATATGACAGTCTCGGACTGATCTGCGGATCATTTTTCACTTCTGTATTCCCCGCCGGAGAGATCAGTTCTCCCATTACTTTCTGGATCCTTCCTTCATCTACACCATTTGCAGACAGAATCTGTCCGGCAACACCGGTATATACCTTTCGCAGGCCCAAAAGCAGATGTTCTGTTCCCACATACGGATGTCTCAGTTCTTTCGCAGTATCTACTGCAATCCGCAGTGCTTCATTTGCCTGTTGTGTATAATTCATTTATGTCGTTTCCTTTCTATATTCATCAAATATCTCATCTACCAGCGCATGTACATCATCCCGCGTAATGTTCTTACAGCACCCTTTTGCAAGCAGAACCCGAAGCTGACCCTTCATCTTCATAAGTGCCTGTGCTTTATCTGCATCGATTGCGATCACTGCACCTCTTCTTCTGTCCAGCTGAATAAAGCCTTCCTGCTTAAGTATCGTATACGCTTTGTTCACCGTATGCATATTAATTCCGACCGTATCGGCAAGCTGCCTCACCGACGGAAGTGTATCTCCCTCCTGTATGAGGTTCATTGCAATTCCCATGATAATCTGGTTCTGCAACTGGACATAGATTGCTTCTTCACTGTTAAAATCAATTTCTATCAGCATCATATCACCTTTTTTCATTTGTTATACACCTAATATAACACATGTAAAAGGAGCTTACAACAAAAATTGTAAGCCCCTTTCGCAACTTTGAAGGAATTAAGTTTGGAAATCACTTTGTTTTAGCAGAGTGATCTAATATCAACATATTCATAGCAATCAAAACTGTCTGCTACGTTCTTACAGGTCAGCTTTCCGTCATAGGTATTAATTGCAGAGTAGATAACTTCATTATCCTTGCAAGCCTGCTCCAGACCCTTGTTGGCAATCTGAAGACCATATGACAGAGTTGCATTTGTAAGTGCAATTGTAGATGTTCTCGGAACTGCTCCCGGCATATTGCCTACACAGTAATGAACAACACCACCCTCGATGAAGATCGGATCATCGTGATAAGTAACTCTTGTAGTCTCACCACAACCACCCTGGTCAACGGCAACGTCTACGAATACAGCTCCCGGTTTCATCTCTTTCAGATATTTCTTCTTAAAGAGCTTCGGTGCAGCTTTTCCCGGAATCAGTACACATCCGATTACAAGATCAGCTTCTTTTACAGCTTTTTCAATATTAGCATCTGAGGAAACCAGTGTCTGAACACGTGCTCCAAACAGATCATCCAGATATGCAAGTCTCGGAAGACTGATATCAAGGATTGTAACATTTGCTCCCATACCTACAGCGATCTTACATGCATTGGTTCCTACATTACCACCGCCGAGGATTACGATATTTGCCTTTGGAGTTCCCGGTACACCTGCAAGAAGAACACCTTCTCCTCCAAATCTCTTTTCAAGATATTTTGCACCTTCCTGGATACTCAGACGTCCTGCGATCTGGCTCATCGGAGCAAGAAGCGGAAGTCCGCCGTTTCTTGGATCAAATAAGGTCTCATAAGCAACACCTTTCACTTTTCCGTTCAGCAGTGCATCTGTCTGCGGTTTATCAGCAGCAAGATGAAGGTATGTATACAGAATCAGCCCTTCATGGAATAATGGATATTCTTCCGGCAATGGCTCTTTTACCTTGATCATCATCTCAACGGTATCCCATACTTCTTTAGCAGTATCAAGTAATTTAGCGCCTGCTGCTTCATATTCAGCATCTGCAAATCCGGAACCTTCTCCTGCACTCTTTTCAATATAAACCTCATGGCCTGCATTCACATAGCTCTTAACATTATCAGGTGTCATACCAACACGGAACTCATTGTTTTTAATTTCTTTTACACATCCAACTTTCACTTTACATCTACCTCCTGACAAAAATGAGATTGTCGACTGAACGGTCCAGCCCGACATTTTTGAACAATATTTTTCACATTCATTATTTGATGAAGAATGTTATTCATTTGTTTCTGGAATTATAGTACCACACATGTCAATATTATGCAATAAAAGTTATTTTTTTCACGTAATCTTTTATTGCGTTAATATTATATCAATTGTAGCAACAATTGCACTTGCATATTTTGAAGATTCATGGTTAAATAAGCTTATGAAGATAAGGACAATCCCGGAGGGAAGAATATGAAAGAATTGAGAGAAACCATTCATAATGCTAATTTAACCAAAACCCAGAAAATGATTGCCAAATATGTTCTGGACAATTCTGCTGACGCATGTTTTATGACATCTACAGAGATTGCCCTGAAACTCGGAGTAAGCGAATCTTCTGTCATTCGTTTTAGCCGCTCTCTCGGATACAGTGGCTTTATGGACTTTCAAAAAGCACTCCGTAAAGATTACCAGGGCAAGGTTCTGAGTATCTCAAGCAGCATCACCGTACCGGCCCAACGGATTGCAAAGAGAGCAAAGCTTGAAAACAATTCTGACTATATTAACCGGCATTTCAAAAATGCAGCTAAGAATCTGGAAAATGTATTTACCCAGAACTCTATTCAGACCTTTGAAGAAGCTGCCGATATCATTATCGCAAGCAAACGTAAGTATATTGCCGCCTCCAGAGGGAATACCTGTCTCAGTGACTACTTCCTGTTATATCTGAAGCAGATGGTACCGCACGTAGCGCTGACGAACACAGCATGCCTAAGCCCGATTGATCACATGTGTAATATTTCCAAAGAAGACTGTCTGATTATCTTCAGTTTTCCAAGATATTCTTCTATTGATAAAATCACCGCACAGATGGCCCATGATGCAGGCGCTTCCATTATCGTCATCACCGATAAGCCAAGTGCTCTGCTTGCACAATATGCAACCATTCTGCTGACGGTACCCGTAGACAGCAATGCTTTTTTCAATTCCATGATTGCTCCTCAATTTGTATCAGAAGCTTTGCTGGAGACGATCAGCCATAAAGCAAAGGGCATCGAAAAACGTCTGAAGAAAATAGACAAATATCTCGGAGAGCTCGGGAATTATTAAGTTTATATTGCCTGTCTGATACAGAATATGCAGAAAGCCAGGGATCATATTACAAAATCCCTGGCTTTTTTATATTTTTACTATCACAAAAACAGGTAAGACAAAACGATGAAAAATATTGCAAGTCCTTTCAGCATAATTGATGTCCACAGATAACCCGATGTCAAAAAACTGACTTCTTTTTTTCTTTGGATCATCGCAACTATATCTATTACCAAAAATACAACCAAAACCACCATCGCTCCAACAGTCAATGCGATTGCTTCTCCATCGTCAGCCGCCCTGGAAGCTGCCAATCCAATCGTAAGAAGCATTTTCCATCTGTATATTGCGAATATCATACATACAATGTTAAAAAATATATCAAATAAAATAATTCTTATGTTGATATCCTTCATATTACTTTCTTTCATTCTCATCTTCCCCTTCCTCCAATATTGAATCTTCTGGTTTTTTATGTACTCTTTCTTGTTATATATAGAATATCATATTGTCAGTTTTTTTCAACCATAGTGCTTAATTTACATTGAATAACTCGAACGAAAACTTAAATATCTGATATTTTTTCCGATATATTCATATTGGAAAGGTAGAAATTATTACAACATACCTCTGGATTTGTATATATTACAACATTATATAAAAAAAAGGATTGTTGCAAAATACATTCGTATCATTTTGATATTATGCAATTTTCACAAGAAAAGCTGAGGTAAGCGACTCAGCGTCGAAGCGTTCTTGTGAAAATTGCATATAACAGAATGAAATCAAAAGATTTGCAACAATCCCGATTTTCTAATATTTATGCTTCATCAATCGCTTTTCCGATGTCATGTCTCATGTATTTGTTATCAAACTGTACCCATTCCGTTGCAACATATGCATTGGCTCTTGCTTCTTTGAGGTCTTTTCCTTTTGCAGTAATACCAAGTACGCGTCCACCATTTGTTACAATTTGATCTCCGTCAAACCTGGTTCCCGCATGGAAGCAGTAATAACCTTCATGCTTCTTAAACTCATCCAGGCCTTCGATCGGAAGTCCTTTTTCGTATGCCACCGGGTATCCCTCACTTGCAAGTACGACACAGACTGCCGCATTATCTTCAAACTGCAGGTCTACCTGATCCAGTGTTCCGTCAATACAAGCCTCTACCACTTCAATGATATCATTTTTCATTCTCGGAAGTACAACCTGTGCCTCCGGGTCACCAAATCTTGCATTATACTCCAGTACCTTCGGTCCATCTTCTGTCAGCATCAGTCCAAAGAAGATAACTCCCTTAAACGGTCTGCCCTCTGCCTTCATGGCATCCACTGTTGCCTGATAGATATACTGATTACAGAAATCCTCTACTTCCTTTGTATAGAACGGACTCGGTGAAAATGTACCCATACCGCCGGTATTCAGTCCGGTATCCCCATCGCCTGCACGTTTGTGATCCTGCGCTGATGTCATAGTCTTGATCGTATTGCCGTCTACAAAAGAAAGTACAGACACTTCACGTCCCGTCATGAATTCTTCAATGACCATCTCATTTCCTGCTGTACCAAATTTCTTATCCAGCATGATCGTCTTGACACCGTCTTTCGCTTCTTCCAGATTATGACAGATCAATACTCCTTTTCCGAGCGCAAGTCCGTCTGCCTTCAGAACGATTGGGAATTTTGCTGTTGTCTCCAGGTACTCAATTGCCTTGTCCGGATCTGTAAAGTTCTCATAAGCAGCAGTAGGAATATGATACTTTTTCATCAGATCTTTTGAAAATGCCTTGGAGCCTTCCAGAATTGCTGCGTTCTTTCTTGGTCCGAATGCGCGGATACCTGCCGCTTCCAGTTCATCCACCAGACCACCGACCAGTGGATCATCCATTCCGACAATCACAAGGTCAACTTCTTTTTCTTTTGCAAATGCAACGATTTTATCAAATTCCATTGCGCCGATCGGAGCGCACTCTGCATATTCTGCAATTCCTGCATTTCCCGGTGTACAGTAGATCTTATCTACTCTGTCACTCTTTGCCACACAGTATGCAATTGCATGCTCTCTTCCGCCGCTTCCAACTATCAGTACCTTCATTCTGTTCCCTCCAAACTGCAATTCTCCACTGACTACTCAGCGATATTCACTTTTCCGTTTTCAACCGTTACTTTCCCGTTTGCGATCAGGTTGATTGCCTGTGGAAGAATCTTCCACTCCGCCTGTTCCATTACACGACGCTGAAGTACCTCAGGCGTATCTCCCTGCTGAACCTCAACTGCCTTCTGTAAGATGATCGGACCGGTATCCGTTCCCTCATCTACAAAATGAACGGTTGCACCGACCACTTTGACGCCACGTGCAAGTGCCGCCTCATGTACTTTCAATCCATAGAATCCGGTTCCGCAGAATGACGGAATCAGAGACGGATGGATATTAATGATACGGTTTCTGTATCTTTCAATCATAGCCGGCGGAATCACCACCAGAAAACCTGCCAGTACAATCAGGTCCGGATTCATCTTTTCTACCTCTTCCAGAAACTTCTCATTAAATTCCTCGCGGGAAGCATATTCTTTCGGAGAGATGCATAATCCCCGGATTCCATGCTTCTGTGCACGTTCCAGTGCATAAGCATTCTTGTTATTACTGATCACTCCTGCAATCTTCGCATTGGTAATGACACCGGATTCCACAGCATCAATGATTGCCTGCAGATTTGTTCCTCCACCGGATACCAGAACGACTACATTTAGCATAATGTAACTCCTTTTTCGCCGGCCTCGATGTGTCCTACTACATAAGGCTCTTCTCCGGCTGCCTTAATTGCTTCCATTGTCTTATCCACATCTTCCGGTGCGATTGCAAGTACCATACCAAGTCCCATATTAAAGGTATTGTACATCATCTCTTCTGCAATATCTCCCTTTTTCGCCATCAGACGGAAGATAGCCGGTACCTCATAGCTGTCTTTCTTCACAACGGCACGTACTCCGTCCGGAAGCATTCTTGGAATGTTTTCGTAGAATCCGCCGCCCGTAATATGGCTGCATCCTTTCACAGTCACACCGCTGTTTTTAATACTCTTTAATGCTTTCACATAGATTTTTGTCGGTGCGATCAAAGCTTCACCTAATGTTTTACCTAATTCATCATAGTATGTATCCAGAGATTCTTTTGTCATCTCAAATACTTTACGTACCAGGGAGAATCCGTTACTGTGGACTCCACTGGATGCCATTGCAACCAGAACATCGCCCGGTCTGATATTCTCACCGTTGATGATATCCTTCTTGTCTACAACTCCAACTGCAAATCCGGCAAGATCATATTCATCCTCCGGCATAAGTCCCGGATGCTCTGCAGTCTCTCCACCGACAAGTGCACATTCGGACTGTTTACATCCTTCTGCCACACCACTTACGATCGTAGCGATCTTCTCCGGATAGTTCTTACCGCATGCAATATAATCCAGGAAGAATAAAGGCTCTCCACCGGAACATGCAATATCATTCACACACATGGCAACAGCATCGATACCGATTGTATCATGCTTGTCCATCACGAATGCCAGTTTTACCTTTGTTCCACAGCCATCGGTTCCGGATAACAGAACCGGTTCCTCCATATTTTTGATGCCGCTCAGATCAAAAGCTCCGGCAAATCCGCCAAGACCACCCAGTACTTCCGGTCTCATCGTCTCTTTTACATGTTTTTTCATCAATTCAACTGACTTATATCCGGCTTCAATATCAACGCCCGCATTCTTGTAATCCATACTCTTTCTCCTTGTATTATGATTTTGTATATTTACTGTATTACAGTCTGTAACTCTATTTCTGAGCGAGATAAGCTTCATAGCCGATCTCATCAAGCTTTGCTGCTTTCCCCTGTACCGTTTCCTTCATCTCTGTTGTATATGCTTTCAGCTTGTCAAGCAATTCCGGGTCTGACACTGCCAGAATCTTTGCAGCCAGAATCGCCGCATTCATTCCGCCGTCAATCGCAACTGTCGCAACCGGTATTCCAGGCGGCATCTGAACGATAGAAAACAATGCGTCTTCACCCGCGAGATTCTTTCCGGACATCGGCACTCCGATCACCGGCATCGGGAACAATGCTGCACACATTCCCGGAAGATGCGCTGCCATTCCGGCACCTGCGATAATTACTTTCATTCCTTTTCCTTCTGCTGATTTCGCCCAGTCAAAGAACACATCCGGTTCACGGTGGGCGGAAATGATCGTCATCTCATAATCAATACCGAACTTTTCCAGCATTGCCGCAGCCTTACTCATGACCTTCAGATCTGAGTCACTTCCCATAACAATTCCTACTTTTGGCATATTCTTCATCCTTTCTCATTCAGACGTCATACGTCCGTATCACGAACAGCATTCGTTCGCAATTCATGATACCTTATTTATCCATTTTTTTCAACGGTTCATTTAAAATCTCTGTCCCTGCAAGTACAAATCTTCCATTTTCCAGAAGAATGATCTCTTCTCCCGATGCCGTTACCACAGAGATACGTTTTAACTCTTCATATGGTATTGTAATATCTGTATGGCAATGGAAATATGCTTTGGACACATCCTCTTTTCTTAATATGGAAACCGAGTTATCCCTTGCCACGATCTCCTTTCCGTTCGGATTATATACCTTGATATCCTCACTCCAGCTGTAGCAGGTATCTCCCACAGCAAAATGCGGTCCCATCTTCTCAGCGATCAGAATCGGCATCTTATCTTCTATCCCATATTTCTTTGCCGCAACATAAGCCGTCGTGTTCGTTCCGATGGCAAATTCTCCCAGCGGGAGTGTCGGATGTTTGTACAAAACCGTGTCATGAATATATTCTTTATTCTCCAGCTCGCGCTCGAAGTTCTTACAGGTATAATCTGCAATCATTCCATTGGCAAATGTAATCTCAAGATCGCGATACTGCAGATCATTCAGATATACTTTACTGACGTGGAGGACACCATTGGTTCCTTCCAGCACCGGAGATGTAAATACTTCTCCCACCGGAATATTGACATCTGCCACGCAGTTTTCAAATATCGTCTCCTTTTGCGGATCCTGAAGTCTGCAAAGCTGAACCTTCAGATCCGTCCGGTTTCCATTGCCGCCGAGAATATGCACGTATTCTCCCTGATCCAGTGCATCAATCAGTGTCTGCTGCACTTTTTCATATGTTGCGGCGTCCAGTGTATTGATCCGGATGATTTCTTCAAAGATCTCTTCATATTGACTTCCGATCTCCGGAACCGGATATGCAATTATGGTAAAACTGCGTTCATCTCCCGGAATATACGCATTGGTCAGCTGACTCTGGCGACTGTCATAATTCAGAGACAGTTCCTCCTGCTTCTCACTCAATTTGCATGCCGTTTCCTTCGGAACCGGTTCAAACGGCTTTTCTCCAAAGGTTTCCATACATGCAGGACCCGCAAACCTGGCGGCCTCTTCCTTATAATGCTCATACGTCGTCTGAATCACTTCCAGCTTTCGCTCAACGAATTTCTTATCCAGAAATATCGACTGATCATCCTTGTGGTCATATTCGTATTGTTTGTTGGCAATTGCTCCGTAATATCCGATCTTGCGATGCTGCCGTTTTGTCAGCGCACTGACAGCAGCACGATAGATCACAGGACGAAGTCCCATTTTTTCAAAATTTTCAATTGCCTTTTTGATCACGAGTTCAAAGCCAAGTGTATAGCGGATATTGACAACCGACTTTTTAGACAGATCTTTCCCGGTATTAACAAATCCCATCCGATATCCTTCCGTGTAGACATCTGCCATCTTCTGAATGGTCTCTTCCGGAAGAGTTGCCAGATATCTTGCTGTTCCCAGTTCATTTTCTCCGATATACTCTCCGAACTGATACAGATACTTTTCATCCCTCAGATCACTGTTCATGATCATATCCGCTGCAAAGGATTCTTCCGGACATATCTGCTCCCTGATTCTGTCTGCCACAAACACATCACAGTAATCACTTGCATACCAGTAAAGCACATCTTTGATCGTATCCGGTTCAGGCTCTTCCCCCTCGAACAGATTATAGATCTCAATCAGAAGCTCAAACAGGATATCCAGGTACTCGGTCTTCCCCTCGTACACATAAGGAATTGCTCCTCTGAGCTCTGCATAAAGAAAACCAAGCATCTTTCCGTATACTTCTCCCAATTCAGCTGCCGCATAATCCGGATTCGCATAACTTGTTTCATAGTTTTCCGGAATCATATCCTGATACAGCATATGATTCCATGCTTTCAGATGTTCCGCATCTGCCCTCTGATACACTCCGCCAATCAATTCTTCTCTCAACTTGTGAATCATCTCTGCAAATTCTGCCATTTTCACAAAATACTCCCGATACGGTTCTCTGACCGTATTCTCGCATTTTATGGATTGGATTCTGGCAATTGCAAGTTCATATCTTTCTTCTATCATCTACAACAGCCCCCTGACAAATAATAAAACCAGCATCAGCAGAAAAGCTCCATTTACACCAATTCCCACTTTGCAGGTTATGTAATTCTTATCTCTTTCCTTCAGGCCTTTGATTCCAAGCCAGATTCCGAAACCTGCTAAGGCCAGCGTGCCAAGCCCGAGGAAACCGATCAGAATATTCACGTCCCCTTTATTAAAAAACGCAAATATGATCATGGATAACAGGAGCATTCCTACAACTACCGCATATGCACAGGAGTAGATCCCTCTTTTTGAGTGCCGGTACGGCCTCTGACCATACTTCGTCCGGATCATTTTTTTTCGTTGTTTCTCACGTGCTTTTGCAGCCGCCTTTTCTCTATCTTCTTCTGTTTTTCTTTTTTTTCTTATTATCATGTCTTCTCCTTACCGCCGCTCCTGCTACAAACAATATATACCCCAGAAGGCCTCCGATCGTATTGAGCAGAAGGTCATCTACATCGAAGCTTCCCACCCTCGTCAGTAATTGAAAAGTCTCAACACAAAGGCTGAGACCAAAGCTGTAAAATACAGTCGAAAAAAAGCTCCTGTATCTGCTTGCCATTGGCATAAAGATTCCGAATGGTACAAAGATAATAACGTTTCCAAACAGATTTGTAAACATTGCAAAGAGCCCCACCTGATTCCGATACTGCCAGAATCTTTTTATCTCTTTGAATAATACAAAATTGTAATGATATTCCTGCATTTCTCCTGTACGTCCATACCAGTCGGAAAACAACAGGAAATATATGATAAACATAATATATAATATAAATAGTATTTTTCCGAAAACCCGGATTCTCTTACTTCTTTTTGAATCCAAATATCCAGCACCCTTTCAGTTCAGACAATTAAAATATCAGTCCTTTTTTCTCTTTCAGCAAGCGTGCTCCACTCACAATTGCAATCACACCCACCGTAATTCCGATCACAGCAACCACGATTCCGATCGCAATATTTGCAGATCCGACAAGACTCATTGTTTTATACGCTTTCTCATTCATATATTATTCCTCCGGTTCCTATTTCACACCATACTGTTTATAATATGCATCAATCGCTGTTTTTAATGTATCATCAATTACAATTTTTCCCTGACATTCTTTATTATAAAGATGCTCTACTACTTCTTCCATTGTAACGATCGCATTCGTATCAAATCCATACAGATCTTTGATCTCATCCAATGCACATTTCTCTCCGCCCTTGCCGACTTCCATACGATTCAGAAATACCATAAGGCCTACGATCTCCACATCTGCCGCACCACGTACCTTTGGAACCGTCTCTTCCATGGACTTTCCGGAAGTTGTAACATCCTCGATCATGACCACACGATCTCCGTCTTTTAACTTGCTTCCGAGAAAACTTCCCTTATCAGCTCCGTGATCCTTCTCTTCCTTACGGTCAGAACAATAACGTACCTCTTTGCCGTACAGTTCACTGAAAGCAATGGCCGTCACCACTGCCAGCGGGATTCCTTTGTATGCAGGTCCAAACAGCACATCAAAATCTGTTCCATAGCAGTCGTGAATGGCCTTTGCATAATACTCACCCAGTCTGCGAAGCTGTGTTCCTGTCACATACGCACCGGCATTCATAAAAAATGGAGATTTTCTTCCACTCTTTAACGTAAATTCACCAAACTTAAGCACATCGCTCTCTACCATAAATTCTATAAATTCCTGTTTATACTGTTCCATGTTTCATTCCTCCTGTCTTCTGTCCTTCTGTCAGGACATCTTTATCTCACAATGCCAACCATATCTTTTACAGATTCAAAGCCGTTTTTCTTCATATATGCTTCAATTCCTTCAATTACATCCAGAGTTGCACGCGGATTATGAAAATTTGCCGTTCCGACAGATACTGCGGAAGCTCCTGCCAGAATAAATTCCAATGCATCTTCCGCCGTACAGATACCGCCCATTCCAATGATCGGAATCCGAACCGCCTGTGCCGCCTGATACACCATACGCACGGCAATCGGATGCACCGCAGGTCCCGATACACCACCGGTCTTATTGGCTACCGCAAATGTACGCCGGTTTACATCGATCTTCATTCCGGTCAGTGTATTGATCAGAGAGATCGCATCCGCACCACCTGCTTCAGCAGCCTTCGCAATCTCGGTAATATCTGTAACATTCGGTGTCAGCTTCATGATGATCGGCTGTTTTGCGATCTTCTTGATCTGTCCCGTCAGTTCCTCTACATGACGTGCATCCTGACCAAATGCCAGAAAACCTGCATTCACATTCGGACAGGAAATATTGATCTCCATCATATCGATCGGCTCATCTGCCAGCCTTTCAACCACTTCCAGGTATTCCTCCGGTGCATGTCCGCAGACATTCACGATGATCTTCGTATCATATTGCCTTAAGAACGGGATATCTCTTTCACAGAAAAGATCTATTCCAGGATTCTGAAGACCGATTGCATTCATCATACCTCCATACACCTCTGCAACCCTCGGTGTAGGATTTCCTTCCCATGGAACATTGGCAACTCCCTTCGTTGTCACTGCCCCCAACTGATTCAGATCCACAAAGTCTGCATATTCCGCACCTGACCCAAAGGTTCCGGAAGCTACGGTAACCGGATTCTTCCATTCAACACCGGCAATATTTACTCTCATATCCATTAAAGCTCCACCTCCGTAGACAAGAATACCGGACCATCCTTGCAGATCCGTTTATTATTCACATTACTGTGGGAATCTTTTTCTTTAGACTTGCAGACACATGCAAGACACGCACCGATTCCACATGCCATACGTTCCTCAAGAGAAATATAGCATTCTATGTTATTTTTCTCAGCATAATCCTTAATTGCACGCAGCATTGGCATCGGGCCACAAGCATAGATCAGGTCTGCATCCAGCTCATTTTCCCGGATCGCATCCATGACATTTCCTTTGGTCCCGACACTTCCGTCTTCCGTAGAGATATACAGGCATCCGTTCTTTTCAAATTCATCTTTTAAAAACGTCTGCTGATCACGATATCCCACAACGATCTGCTTCTTTTCACATGTCATCTGCTTTGCAAGTTCCAGGATCGGAGGAACACCGATTCCTCCTCCCATCAGAAATACTTTTCTGCCCTCTGCTTTTTCATACGGGAATCCGTTGCCCAGCGGTCCTACAACCGGAATCTGATCTCCTGCTTTCAGCTTTGAAAACTGTTCCGTACCGGTATGCTCTCCGGTCACGCGGTATACAACGCGAAGGCATCCTCCCTCTTTATCAATCTCACAGATACTGATCGGCCGCGGAAGCAGCTTACTCGCATCCGTTGTATACATGGAGATAAACTGTCCAGGTCTTGCCTGCATGGCTGCTTCTGTCCGTATCCACATACTGTAGATCCCGTCCGCAAGCATTTCCTGTGATATCACTGTTGCCTGTTCTTTCTTCTTTTCCATTACGGTTACTCCTTATCTGCTCTCCAGCGCTCCTTTAATATCTGCAATCATAGCTTCTACTGCTGCTCTGGACGCATCGCCAAAGTTTTCTTCTCCATAAGAAGCATACTGTTCCTGCTTATATGCAGCAATAATTCCTCTCGAAGAATTCACGATTGCTCCAAGACCGTCTTCATTAAAGAAATGAACCAGATCCTTGCCTTTTCCGCCCTGTGCTCCATAGCCTGGTACAAGAATATAAGACTTCGGCATCACTTTACGAAGAACTTTTCCCATCTCAGGGTAAGTTGCTCCGACAACTGCTCCCACATAGCTGTACTCATCACCCATGAGTTCCTCTCCCCATGCTGCAACCTTTTCACCTACCAGCTCGTAGAGCGGACGTCCGTCAATCAACTGATCCTGGAACTCTCCACTGGATGGATTGGATGTCTTAACCAGTACAAAGATTCCTTTTTTCTCTTCTTTACATACATTCAGAAACGGATTCACGCCGTCAGATCCGAGATAAGGATTCACCGTCACAAAGTCCTCATCAAAAGGAACATATGACTGACTTCCCACCTGAACTTTACCAAGATGTCCGACTGCATATGCCGCAGAAGTAGATCCGATGTCTCCTCTCTTGATATCTCCGATTACTACAAGTCCCTTTGCCTTGCAGTAATCCACCGTCTTTTTGAACGCCTGAAGTCCCGGGATTCCAAACTGCTCGTACATGGCAATCTGTGGCTTCACTGCAGGAATCAGATCGTAAGTCTTATCCACGATCTCCTTGTTAAACTGCCAGATTGCTTCTGCCGCTCCTTCCAGCGTCTCTCCATATTCCGCAAATGCTTTCTCCTGCACCTGCTTTGGAATGTAATTTAACATCGGATCCAGACCTACCACGATCGGTGCTCCTGTTCTTTTAATATTAGCAACTAACTGATTAATCATTGTGCTTTCCTCCTGATTTTCTTTATTTTTCAAAAACAATCTTACCGTCCGCCAGTGTATACCTTACCTCGCCGGTAACCTCATATCCGTCAAACGGTGTATTCTTCCCTTTGGATACAAATGTGTTCTTATCGATCTTATAGGTCGGATTCGGATCAAACACGACAATATCTGCAATTTTTCCCTCAGATACGGATCCCTTTTCTTCCAGACCAAGGATCCGGGCCGGATGATAACTCATCTTCTCTGCCATTCCCATCATATCGATCAGCCCTGTCTTAACAAGTCCTGTATACGTAAGCGCTGCAGATGTCTCCAGTCCTACGATTCCAAATGCTGCATTTTTCATGGATCTGTTCTTTTCCTCTTCTGCATGAGGTGCATGGTCCGTTGCGATTACATCCATGATTCCATCTTTCAGCCCCTGCCTCAAAGCCTCAACATCTTCTCTGCTTCGAAGCGGAGGATTCATCTTATAATTCCCATCGTCTTCCGGAATATCATCCGTGCACAACATAAAGTGATGCGGACATACCTCTGCGGTCACCGGCAGTCCTTCTTCTTTTGCCAGGCGAACCATCTTCACACTGTCTGCAGTGGAACAGTGACACAGATGAAGCCTCACGCCTGTTTCCTTTGCAAGCAGAATATCCCTGGCCACGATCACATCTTCAACCGAATTCGTAATTCCCTTAAGGCCAAGCTCCTTTGCACGTTCCCCTGCATTCATTACTCCGCCTTCTACCATGGTAATATCTTCACAGTGTGCAAACACGGCGATTCCACACTCTTTTGCCTTCTTCATACCCTGTCTGTACAGAGAAGCATTCATCACTGATTTTCCGTCTTCGCTGATCGCATGGCAGCCGGCTTTTGCCATCCCCTCAATATCAGCCAGTTCTTCACCTGCCTGTCTCTTCGTAACAGCGCCCAGCTGAATCACATGAACCGGTGACTCGATCTTCGCTCGCTCATGCAGCTCCTCCACCATCTCACCGCTGTCGGTAACCGGTTTGGTATTGGGCATTGCACAGATTGTCGTAACACCGCCCCTTGCAGCAGCCTTTCCTCCTGTTTCCAGAGTTTCTTTGTATTCCAGTCCCGGATCCCGCAGATGCACATGAAGGTCTATAAAACCAGGCATCACATAACACCCTGTTGCATCGATCACACGATCCGTCTTTACATCAATCTTCTCTGCGACTTTCTTAATTCTGTCATCTTCAATGAGTACATCGCAGCATTCATCTCTTTTGGTATGTGGATCTATCACATGTCCATTTTGAATTAAAATTGTCATATAAGTTGTCCTTTCTATCCTTATGATAAAATTCCATACTATGATTTATTCTATCACAAGGGATGCTAAAAGGGAATGCCAAAACTGGCATTCCCTTTTAATTTTACTTTATTCTCATTTGTAAAACTTACTTCCACCCCTAACTAACCTGATGTGGAACTTACTACTTCCAAACATCAGGTATGGAAATTACTTATTCTTAATGCTATCTTATTCCTGTTCATCCATCTCT
>NZ_JBDOHS010000026.1:0-21191 GCF_039832105.1 Dorea sp. YH-dor226
AAAGGAACATATGTAACTGGAGTCGAAAGTGGTTCCCAAACTCCGGAATCAGCGGCTCTGTTCCACCGGAATGGTGGCTCTCAAATCCCGGACTGGTGGCTCAAAGAGAGCCGGAATATTCAATAACCTCAAAACTGGTGTCGTGTCTCATCCAAAGGAAGGCGAGATCATTCTGACAGATGATTACGCGGCTCTTGGATCGCATTACATGACCGCAATCATGCCTGCCGGTGTAAGAAAGCCGAAGCAGAAACCATCTGTAGAAGGCACTGTCGGGAAGATTGCAACGTCTATCATCGCCCGGTGCCGTAACGACGTGTATTACTCCTTCACAGAACTCAAGAAGGCTGTTTCTGACAAGCTACATAAGTTCAACCACGAGGCATTTCAGAAACGTGAAGGGAGTCGTTATGAGGTTCTGCAGGAAGAACGGGATTTCCTGAGGCCGCTTCCTGATGTTCCTTATGAGATTGCAGAGTGGGTCTATGATCGTGCCGTCAACCTCGATTTCCATGTAGTGTACAAGAAAAACAGGTATTCATGCCCGTACCAGTACGCGAAGAAGAAGGTCGATCTCAAAGTAACGGACCGCTTTGTGGAACTCTATCACAAGGGGGAACGTCTGACGACACACAACCGCTTTCCGGATTACATGAAGAACAAGTATTCCACGCATCCGGAAGACATGCCGCCTGCATTTCGCAACATCGTTCAGTGGGATGACGAGAGGATTAAAAACTGGGCAAGTTCAGTCGGGAAATCGACCAGACAGGTCATCGACCGTATCTTTAGCAACGTCGGAATAAAAGAACAGGGCTATAATCCCTGCCTTGCCATACTCCGCCTCAGCAGAACGTATACAGATGCCCGTCTGGAAACCGCCTGTGATCTTGCTATCAGCAGAGGGATTAAAGTGCCCCGTTACCATCACCTTAAAGCAATCCTAACAGCGAATCAAGACATCAGTTATAAAGAACAGCTAGAAGCCGCTTCCGATTATTCTGCTGATGACTCCTCCATGGGATATCTCCGTGGCAGTGATTATTACCGGAAGGGAGGGGATTCTGATGCTAAATGATGAGACCAGAAGAAAACTCCGCCTCATGAATGTCGGAGAGTTCATTGATGAACTCGAAATACAACAACAGGATCCACAGACGCTGGCTCTTCCCTTTGATGACCGTTTTCAGCTCCTTACAGACGGTGTTTATCAAAGAAAGTATAACGATAAGGTACACCGGTTGATTAAGACTGCAAAGCTCCGGCTCCCAAAGTCAGACATTCACGACATCCTTTACATTGACAAACGACCTCTTAACAGGGGCATTATTGCTGATCTGGCTAGCTGCAGGTTCGTTGACGAAAGCCGCAGCGTTGTGTTCCAGGGATATCCTAGCTCTGGGAAAACCTTCCTGGGGTGTGCAATGGCAAAAGAAGCCTGCAGACAACTACATAAAACCCGATACATCCGCCTCCCTGATCTTCTGGAAGAATACGCTGAGAAATCAGTGCTTCCCGGTGGAAAGAACAAGGTGCTGAACAAGTATGCAGCTTTCAAGGTACTTGTTCTGGATGAATGGCTTATGCCGGAATTGTCCAAAGCAGATGTCGAGTTCATCCTTGAATTGACAGAACGCCGCTTTGACAGTACGTCCACGATTTTCTGTACGCTTTATAAGCGCGAGGACTGGGTCAAGCGGCTGCGAGGCGGGACTTATGCCGAGTCTATCGTAGAGCGCTTCGCGCATAACACTACTTGGATCGAAACCGGTGATGTTAATATGCGGCAGTATCTATCACATGCTTGATGACCTGGGCTGAACTGCGACCAGCCTTTGCTAAACGGCGATACCCATGCGCTGAACGCGCTTCAGCGCATGGGCTAATCGCCCGGAATAATCAAGAAGCTACTTCTGATTGGCGAGCCGGATCTGAATTAGAGAAGGATGATTTCGTTAAAAATAAGGACAACCAAAATCAAACGATTGAAGTAGAGAACAATAATATTGATTATCAATATGTATGTAACACTAGTGGAATACAGGCAGATGGACTGATCAGAGATGGTCTGGAAAGGGCAATTTTACAGCTGACAGAATTCAGTGATCTTCCAGCAAATGCATCTAAGATCGAAATAAAGAATGCTATTCGGGAACATCAGACAGATTTAAAGAAAGCAAAAGAACAGTTGCTGTTTACACTTCGGACAGTAGAGTGGAAAGTTCTTTAATTCGGTATCTTCTTGCATTATCGTTCGGGTTTTATTTCCACAGATAGGACATAGAACCCATTTTATAGTTTCCATATTTTTCTCAATCCTTACTTCTAAATATTATCCTACTTAAAATTTATCGCAACGGTTTTTAAGTTTTTGCTTCTTGATTACTTAACGGCGGAAAAAGAATGTTTTCACATAGGGCTGTTGTTTACATGTCATTTTTTTGTTTTTTTAATTCTATACCCACCAGTACAACAGATAGCATAAACGCTGAAAAATCAGCAACAGGTCCCGCAAGCAATACTCCCATAATTCCGAAACGAAGCGGGAGCAGCAGGGTAAGCGGAATCAACACAAAGGTCTGCCTTGTTAATGCCAACAGAGCACCTTTTAACGATTTTCCTATTGCGGTAAAAAAACTGGAAGAAAGCAACTGCACACCATTTACCAACACCATGAAAAGATAGGTACGCATGAACAAAACAGCAAATTCAAAATACAGCTCGTCCCCATCTCCGAATAGCGAAATGATAGATTGCGGGAAAAATTGAAATGCGATGAAAGCAATTGTGGAAACAACAAGGTTCCATTTTACCGCAAGCAGGTAAGCCTCCCGTACACGATGGTATTGCCCTGCCCCATAGTTGAAGCCGATAATCGGCTGTGTTCCCTGCGAGATTCCTACAACAATCGCAAGGATTATGGCATTTGTTTTCATAACGATTCCGCAAGCAGCTAAGGGAATATCTGTTCCATATTTTGTTAATGCGCCGTAATAAGTCAACGAATTGTACTGAATGATTTGAATCACGGTAACTGCAATCTGGTTTGAGCTGCTGCTGATTCCCATGCTGCAAATTTTCATGCTTTCTTTGATGTCCAATAAAAACGACTCTTTTTCAAAATGGATTGTTTGGAAACGCCATAGATAACGGAGTGCGAGTATGAAGGAAAAAATTTGCCCAATAACTGTTGCCCAAGCTGCGCCGGCAATTCCCCAATCGCAAACAAAGATAAAAATGGGGTCAAGAATGGTATTGATAATAGCTCCCACAACCATGCAGACCATTGAATACTTTGGTTTTCCATCTGCTCGAATCAAATTGCTCATACCATTCGTTACAATGAGAAACGGCATTCCAATCAATGTTATGCTGGCATACTGCTTTGCATATGGAAATACATCTGTCGTTGCCCCAAATGCCTTTAGGAGCAAAGACAGAAAAGTTTCTCCAACCAGCAAATAAATAATTCCGAAAATTCCCATCAGAACAATACCATTTCCCGCTGCTTTGGCGGCAGCTTTCGGCTCTTTGCGTCCAAGACAGAGGGAAACACGGGAAGCACTGCCAATTCCGACCAGTAGTGCAATGGCAAGGCAGATGGTAGAAAACGGGTAGGCAACATTGGTTGCTGCATTTCCCAAATAACCGACCCCTTGACCAATAAAAATCTGATCCACAATATTGTAGATTGAGCCGATAAGAGATGCCACAATACTGGGAACAGCAAAATTTTTCAACAGCTTTGAAATTTTTTCATAGCCCAGAGGATTTTCAGTCATTGAACTCCTCCCCCTTTCTCTCTATATGGAGTTCCGATGTGATATTTCTGCCCGCCTGTATTAAGAAATCCATAAAAAGGTTCTGCTCGGATTCGCTCATACCCTGCAATAAAAGAGCTTCTGTCTTTTCGCATATCATCTGTATCTCGTCAATAATAGACAATGCTCTTTCTGTAGGATACAATTTACATGTCCGCTTATCCTTATCATTGGGAGAACGTGTAATCATTCCCTGCTTTTCCAATGTCGCAACCGTCCGTACAATATTGCTTGGATGAACATAGAACATATTCAACAAAGAATCTTGTAGAATACCGGGCGAACGACAGATTTTGATTAAGAACATATATTGACTGTTGTTGATTCCATAGGGGACAAGTTGCTTGTCCAAATAGATTTTGTAAAATCGGTCTGTTACGGAAAGCCATTTTAATAGTTTCATAGATATATTCCTCCTAACCACCAGTATCATAACGCAATATGCGTGCGCACGCAACTACTTTTAACATTATATCTGCCGCTTTGTCCTCATAAACACAAATCAATTCTACATCTATAATCTCTACTGCTCTGCTACGAATATTATTCATTTTCCCGACCCATTCAAGCCGATTTTCTGCCTTTAGCTGTTCTGTTACTGTAACTCAGGACATGGAAGAAAAAATACTTTCCATGTATGCCAAAGGAATGACCACCGGAGACATTGAATCTCACATGCGTGAAATGTATGATATTGATATTTCTGACAGCACAATCAGCAGAATCACAGACAAAATCCTGCCGATTGTAAAGGAATGGCAGGAACGCCCTCTGGATGAAGTGTATGCCGTTGTATTTATGGATGCCATCCACTATCATGTCCGCAGCGAAGGACGTATTGTAAAACGCGCAGTCTACATAGCCCTTGGTATCGACATGAATGGAAAAAAGGACGTCCTTGGCATGTATGTTGGAGAAAACGAAAGCGCCAAGTTCTGGCTCTCCATCATGAATGGACTAAAGAACCGCGGAGTTGAAGATATCCTGATAGCATGTGTGGATGGACTAAACGGATTTCCACAGGCAATTGAAGCTGTTTATCCAAAAACAGAAATCCAGCAGTGCATTATTCATCAAATCCGTAATTCAACGAAGTTTGTTTCCTACAAAGACATCAAAAAGCTGATGGCTGATCTGAAGCTTGTATATGCGGCTCCAACGGAAGAAACAGCTTTAAATGAGTTAGAATTGTTCAAAGATAAATGGGATTCCAAGTACCCGAAAATCTATAAATCCTGGCATGATAACTGGGCGACCCTGTCCACATATTTTAAATATCCGGAGGCAGTAAGACGTCTAATTTACACCACAAATGCCATTGAAGGATTCAATCGTCAGCTCCGGAAAGTGACCAAAAGCAAGACCGTTTTTCCGTCAGATGACAGCCTTTTGAAAATGCTGTATCTGGCAACCCTGGATATCACGAAAAAATGGACCGGGCACAGGCAGGACTGGGGGCAAATCCACTCCCAGCTTGAAATCTATTTTGAAGAGCGTCTGATTGGACGCAACCTGTAAAACCAGCTTGTTTTGGGCAGGTTTTATTGACATGCCCAAAAACTCCTGTATAATGCAGATATGGGCAGAATCCGGAAAATCGGCTCTGCCCATTTGTAACTATTCACAAATCTTATATCAGTTTTAAACGTTTACACAAAACTTGAAACGGTCTCGATATGGATATGAAAAAGTATTTCAAAGAAATCGCAATCTTAATTGCACAAAAGTTGGAAGTTTTCTTAAAGAGCTTCGAAAAGAAAAGAATATTACACAGGAACAGTTGGCAGAAAGCATGTGATTGATGGCGCGTTTTGGTTTGAGTAGGAAAAACATGGGAAGTTAGCAATAAAACATTACGCGAGTAAACTCGCATAAGATGATTTCCACTTCCCAGACATCTGATTTCCAGATTTCCGGAAGTGCGATTTCATCGCACAAGAATATTCAAATTGTTTTTGGAATTAGGCATTCGTTAAAAAAGGCTGCACACAATTTTGTATGCAGCCGAATCTATATGAAGAGGTGCCTTTTTTCCTCCTTGGCAATGTTATTTTTTGTTATATTTTATATCCAGAAGCGATTGGAAAAGCATCCACGCATGACAGATACAATACCCTGTAGGATCAGGAAAAATCCGATTACCCAGGCCATAGCTGCAATACTTGCAAATGGATGTGTGAATGACAGAAAACCAATCACAGTCAGAAGGATTCCAAGTACTGTAAACCAGCCCCAGCCCTTTACTCCCAGTTTTTGAAGGTCAAAGGAATTAACCAGTTTGGTGATACCTGAAAAAATCAGCCACATTCCTAAAATAAAGGAAATAGTCATTGCTGTAAACCATCCATTTCCCAAAATGAATAAAGACATCAGTACGGTTAGAATGCCGTCAGCAAGAAACCAGCCAGATCCTGCCATATAATCATGACCGGCTGCAAATATCACAATATCTATAATGCCGGAAAACATCATGGCAACTCCAAAGATAATGGGAAGACCATAAAGAATTTTTCCGGGATTCCTCAAACATCCGATCCCGGTTATAATCAGAAAGATTCCGGCTAAAATCCATAATACTCTTGATGTCGTTTTACTCATATCAAAAACCTCTTTTCCGATTGCATTTGGCTTTTAAAACAGGCAGGGGTTTTATTCCCTGCCCGTTTGAGATTAACCTTCGATGGAAATATAATGTGAGTTGTTTTCTACTGCCTTCTGCTCTTTTGGAACAGTAAAGGAAAGAATACCATTTTCAAATTTCGGATGGATGTCTTCTCTCTGAACATTATTTCCTACATAAAAGCTTCTGCTTACATTTCCGGTATAACGCTCGCGGCGGATATATTTTCCTTCCTTATCTTTTTCATCTTTATCCAGACCTTTTGCTGCACTTACAGTTACATAACCGTTTTCAAGCTGGATCTGAATCTCGTCTTTCTTAAATCCAGGAAGATCAATTGCCACTTCGTAAGCGTTGTCTTTTTCCTTCACATCAGTCTTCATGATATGGGGAGCATGTTTTCCATACAATTTTTTATCGATGTCCGGAAAAGCAAAATCATCCATAAAATCATCAAATAAATTTTCTCCAAAAATACTAGGCATTAACATAAGTCATATCTCCTTTCATGACATAAACTAAAGTTTGCACTATCGGAGAAACCCGAAGTGTTGATTTATGAATATCAGGAAGAAAAATCATATTCTCTTTCTTTGTTCTATGCGTAATATAACATATGAATTAGCACTCGTCAATAGAGAGTGCTAATAATTGTGTGAAGATTTTGTGAACTTTGCGAAATAAAATAATTACTGATATTAGATTCAGCGGAATAGATTCCAGATGTTAATCATTAATTAAGAGGAAACAAAAAAGTCGTTTAAAATTAAATGGTGACGAATTATTAAACTTGTGATAGAATGAAAAAAACATTGAAAGAAGCTGAACTAAATGGATACACAAATTGATATCATATTGCAGGGAGGACAGTTTAAAAAGCTGTTAGAGGAACAGAGCGTTGAATTACGAGAAAAATATGATATGAAAAGAGCAGAACTGGAGATATTATATTTCCTGTCAAAATGCGGAACACATAATACCTCTACGGATATCCACCATCAGTTGATGATGAACCGTGGACATATTTCGCAGGCAGTTGACAGTCTCTGCAGGAGAAATTATCTTATTGCGATACCGGATAAGAATGATAGAAGATATATTCATTATGAAATATCTGATTATGCGAAGGATCTGGTAACAGAAATGACGAAGAGAAGGGAAGCAATGAACGGGATGATTTTAAAAGGTGTGTCGGAAGAAGAATTGAAGGTTTTTCGGGAAGTATCGGAAAAAATCAGGAAAAATATAAATGAATTAATTTAGATGATCAAAAGATGCAAAGTAATGGTTAAGGTGCTTCGCATCTTTTTTAAATTATTTTGGAAACCTATTGACAAGAGAAATACAGATGATATAATACTTTAAAAATAAATAATTTAAAAATAAAACATGTTTCGCGAGAAACATATTTTTTGCGAAACACGATGGCACTCAACAAGCAAGAGTGCTAACAAAAGAAAGGCAGGTTATTCATATGAAATTAAAACCATTGGGTGACAAAGTAGTTCTTCAGTATCAGGATGTTGAAGAAAAGACAGAATCAGGAATCATTCTGCCAGACAGCGCAAAAGAAAAATCGCAGGAAGCTGTAGTAATCGCAGTTGGTCCGGGAAAATGTAAAGACGGACAGAAAGTTCCCATGCAGGTAAAAGAAGGAGATAAAGTCATTCTTTCCGAATATGGCGGAACAGAAGTAAAAATTGGCGACGAAGAATATAAAATTGTAAGTCAGGACGATATTCTGGCAATTGTAGAGAAATAGAAAGTGTTGAAAGAAGGAAATTATCATGGCAAAAGAGATTAGTTTTGATATTGATGTTCGAAAAAAGATGGAGGCCGGTGTAGACAGACTGGCAGATACAGTAAAGGTAACATTGGGGCCAAAAGGAAGAAATGTTGTACTGGATAAATCTTACGGTGCACCATTAATTACAAACGATGGTGTGACCATTGCAAAAGAGATCGAACTGGAAGATCGTTTTGAAAATATGGGCGCACAGCTTGTAAAAGAGGTGGCTACCAAGACAAACGACATTGCAGGAGATGGAACAACAACAGCTACAGTTCTGGCACAGGCACTTGTAAAAGAAGGAATGAAAAATATCGCAGCAGGGGCAAATGCCATTGTTTTAAGAAAAGGAATGAAGAAGGCAGCAGATGTGGCTGTACAGGCAATTGAAGAAATGAGCCATCCTGTTACTGGGAAGGATCATATTGCAAAAGTAGCTGCAATCTCTTCCGGTAATGAAGAAGTCGGTGAGATGATTGCCGATGCAATGGAAAAAGTCGGAGAGAACGGCGTTATTACGATTGAAGAATCAAAGACCATGAAGACGGAGATCGACGTAGTCGAAGGTATGCAGTTCGATAATGGATATCTTTCCGGATACATGTGTGATGATAAAGAAAAAATGATCGCCAACATGGAGGATCCTTATATCCTCATGACTGATAAGAAGATTTCAAATATCCAGGACATCCTTCCCATTTTGGAAAATGTGATGAGAGAGAGGAAAGAACTCCTCATCATTGCAGAAGATGTGGAGGGAGAGGCACTTACCACATTGATTGTCAACAGACTGAGAGGTACCCTGAAGGTCGTTGCTGTAAAGGCACCGGGATATGGTGACAGCAGAAAGGCAATGCTTGAAGATATCGCAACACTTACCGGCGGTCAGGTGATCATGGAAGATCTTGGCCTTGAACTTAAAGATACCACGATGGATATGCTTGGCCGTGCAAAATCTGTAAAGGTTACAAAGGAAAATACCACGATCGTAGACGGTGCCGGGAACAAGGAAGACATTGATGCACGCATCGCCAGCCTGAAGAGACAGATGGCTGAAACAACATCCGATTTTGATAAAGATAAACTCATGGACCGTATCGCGAAGATGGGCGGAGGCGTTGCAGTGATCCGTGTCGGCGCGGCAACAGAAACAGAAATGAAAGAAGCTAAATACCGCATGGAAGATGCCATGAACGCAACAAAAGCAGCCGTATCGGAAGGCATTATCTGCGGTGGCGGATCTGCATATATCCATGCACAGAAAAAGGTAGAGGAACTGTTAGCAGCCCTGGAGGGTGATGAGAAGACCGGAGCCAGAATCGTAGCAAAGGCACTGGAAGCACCACTGTATACGATTGTGGAAAATGCAGGTCTGGAAGGCCCGGTTATCGTAGACAAGGTAAAGAAGAGTGAGCCTGGCATGGGATTTGATGCAGCCTCAGAAACCTTTGTGGATATGATGAAACAGGGTATTATTGATCCGGTGAAGGTAACAAAGAATGCATTAATGAATGCGGTAAGTGTGGCAGCTACACTTCTTACTACAGAAGCTGCGGTAGCGGACATTAAGGAAAATACACCTGCGCCGCAGCCACAGCCGGAAATGTATTAAAGAGAACAGGTAAAATCAAATCATTGGCGAGCAACAAAATGGGGAGATGGCTGGTACATCTCCTCTTTTTGTTCGCTTCTGTTTTTATGTGAAATGAGGTCCATTATGAAATATGCAGTTATATATCAGTCAAAAAGTGGCAATACACGTTTAATAGCAGAAAAGATCTATGGTGCTTTAAATACAGAGGATAAAACAATTGTAGATATTGATACAGAGCAGGATATACCTGCGGCGGATGTCTATCTGATCGGGTTTGGAATTCATGGTTATTCCTGCAGCATGGATATCTCAGATGTATTTGAGCAGATTACAGGCGGAAAATATGCAGTGTTCGTTACCTGCGGTTATGTGCCGACAGAACAATATAAAGAAAAGCTTGAAAAAAATCTTGAAGTCTGGTACCCGGATGAGGGAGAGTATCTGGGAATGTTTCTCTGTCAGGGGAATGTGGAGTCAGATAGAAGGAAAATTATGATCAGCCAGATGCCAAGTAAAGAAAAAGAGATGCAGCAGATGTTTCGACTGGGAAATACCCATCCGGATGAAGAAGATCTGGAAAATGCGGTTGATTTTGCCATTAAAATTCAGGCAGAAATTGGGGATTAAATAAGAAAATAACATGTATTGATGTAAATAAAAAGAGAGGAGCGGTTGAAGATGCCAGAGCAGAGAGAAATATTGAATGCAAATGAAATCAGAAAGTTTACAAATGAATTAACCTATCGTCGGTATCTGATGAACAAAGGAAAAATACAGGAACTGTTTCGTAAAATGACTCTTCAGGAGTATATTGCTTTGTATACTATAGAATCTGAGAGAGAAAATTCTCCGAATAATAATGGGAGAACGTATTTAAAGGATTTATCAGAAAAGATGCAGCTGACAATACGGCAGACATCAAAAATGGTAGAAAAGCTGAAAGATCGTGGACTGGTACTGTGGTCTTATGAAGGAAGCGGAAGTGAAGGAACATATGTGACTGTTACAGAAACGGGACAGAAACTGTTTAAGGGTCAGGAAATGATTCTGAGAGAATGTTATGGAAAAGTGATCAACAAATTCGGAAAAGATAATTTGATCATGTTATTAAAAATGATGAAACAACTGGATAACCTGATGTGCAGCGAAATAAAAGGGATGGGAGAGGTCGATTCGTATGGGAGAGCTGATGAAGCGGATGAATGATTATGCTGTGCAGAATGAAGCTATCTGCCGGAAAAATGATCATATTGATCCTAGATTGTATGAAGAGTTTGGTGTTAACCGGGGGCTGCGGGATGAAAATGGAAAAGGTGTGCTTACCGGTTTGACTAAGATTTCCCGTATTGTATCATCATGTGTGAAAGATGGAGAAAAAGTACCTTGTGACGGGGAATTGTGGTATCGTGGATATAAGGTAGAAAAATTGATTGGCAATCTTGGAGAAGAACAGCTTGGTTTTGAAAAGATCGCTTATCTTCTGTTGATGGGGGAATTGCCTTCAGAAGATGAAGAAAAAAAGTTCCGGGAAGTGATTGGCACATGCAGAACGCTTCCAACGAACTTTACCAGAGATGTTATTATGAAGGCACCATCTGAGGATATTATGAATTCAATGACAAGAAGTATTCTGACACTGGCTGCTTATGATAAAAAGGCAAAAGACATCAGCGTCAGTAATTCGTTGCGGCAGTGCATCCAACTGATTAGTGAATTTCCACTCCTTGCTGTATATGCATATCATGCCTATAATCATTACGAAAAAAACCAGAGTATGTATATCCATAATCCGGATCCGAAACTGTCTACAGCTGAGAATCTTCTAATGATGCTCAGGCATGATCAGAAATACACACCGGTTGAAGCGAAAGTTCTGGATACTTCATTGATTCTTCATATGGAACATGGCGGCGGAAATAATTCTACTTTTACAACCAGAGTGGTGACCTCTTCCGGTTCAGATACATATTCAACAATTGCTGCCGCTATGTCATCTTTGAAGGGACCGAAGCATGGCGGCGCAAACATAAAAGTTGTGGAGATGATGGATAATATACGGGAAAATGTAAAGGATTTTTCTGATAAAGAAGAAATATCAGCATATCTTATGAAGATAATTGACAAACAGGTATTTGACAAAAAAGGGTTGATTTACGGAATGGGACATGCGGTGTATACATTGTCGGATCCAAGAGAAAGAGTATTTAAAAAATATGTGGAAGCGCTGGCAAGAGAGAAAGGCCGGGAGAGCGATCTCCAGCTCTATGAGAATGTTGAAGTGATTGCACCTAAACTGATTGCAGAAAACAGAAATACTATAAAACGAGTGAGCCCGAATGTGGACTTTTACAGCGGATTTGTATATGACATGCTAGGCATTCCACGTGAATTATATACTGCGATTTTTGCAGTAGCGAGGGTAGTCGGGTGGAGTGCGCATCGTATGGAAGAACTGATCTGCACAGATAAGATTATCCGTCCGGCTTATATGAGTGTTATGGAGGAAAAAGAAAAATGTTAGAAAAACTGGCAGGACCCATTATAGGGGCATTGATTGGATACTGTACTAATTATATCGCTGTCAAAATGCTGTTTTATCCTAAACAGGAAGTCAGAATCTTTGGACGAAAACTTCCTTTTACTCCGGGGGCAATTCCTAAAGGAAAGCCAAGGCTTGCCAGAGCAATCGGAATTATTGTGGCGGACGATCTTCTAACGGAAGATGATATTAAACAGAAAATGATTTCTTTGGAAACAGAAAATGCTGTTGTGGATCAGATTGTTCAGGGATTATCTGTTGATCTTCATACCTGTGTTTCAAAAGTATGTTCGTCCGAGTTGAATTATGAAGAGATAAAAAACAGATTGATTTCTGAACTGTCCAGCCAGATCCTTGATTCTGTTCAACATATGAATCTGGATAATCTTATTGTTCAGGAAGCCGGAAAAGCTGTTAAAGCCAAAACAAAGGGCTCCATGTTGGAAATGTTTCTGAATGATGAAATGCTTAATTCCCTGATACAGCCTGTTGGAGGAGAAATAGTAAAGTATATTAATGAAAAAGGACCAGATTTTATAAAGGAAGAACTGGAAACTAAAATTGATACGTTAGGAGAACAATCTGTCATAGATCTCTGTAACCATATGAATATTTCGGAAGGAGCCGTTCGAAAAATAGTAGCAGATTTTTATCACAAAGCAATTGATTCTGTCATCGGAAAGCTGATCGGTAATTTGAATATTGCAGAAATTATCGAAGATAAAATCAATGCTATGAATGTAGATAGTCTGGAGAAACTGGTGCTGACTGTGATGAAAAAAGAATTGGATACAATTGTAAATCTTGGGGCTTTAGTAGGTGCAGTTTTAGGAGTTTTAAATATTATTATATAATTTCTTATGTAAAGAAGATAATGATTGTAAACTAAGTTTTCATGGATGAATGAAAAGATATATATGATATAGCACAAATAGGACAATAGGACAACAGGAATTTACTGTGTAGTTGTGATTGTATTGATGAACACTGTTTGTAAGAGATAACCTCCAGTTTATCTGTTTCTTAAAATGACAATATCATGGAATAAATACAACATAATGAGAACATGTTACCTTCGTATGATTCGATTCATACGGAGGTTTTCTTTTGCCCATTTTTCTCATCTTGACTTTTTTTAACTAAAACATGTTGTATAAGCCCCTCTGAAACTTTGGATATATAGAGGGACATTTATATCCGCGAGCAACGAGCCAAGCGGACATGCTTGCATGTCCATTTGGCGACTGCCGCGAGAGCCAAATGCCCCGTCACTTGCGGGAGTATTTGGAATGCCGCCTCTAAAATAATGAAATGTGAGGTAATGACATATGTCAGAGAAAAGATGTTATACAGTAAAAGAGTTACAGGAAATTCTTGGAGTCAGCAGACCGACAATATATAACCTTCTGAAGAAAAATGAGTTTCGGTGGATCCAGCTGGATGGCGGAAAGTACCGTATTTCCAAAAAGAGCTTTGATGACTGGCTGGATAAGCTGCCGGAATCTTCCAACTAATCTCCTATCCGGATGAAAAATCGACATCCTAAATTTTTTTGAAAAAGTGCGATATGGTATGGGAAGAAGGAGGAAAGCTTCATGGATGAGAAGGGAAAAATGAATACCGGGGAATACGAAGAACTGATAAAGGAAGTGAAAGCAAACAGCCCATACAAGAGGCTGTCTTCTGCGAAAAAGAAATGGATGAGTGTTTCTGAGATGGGCGAGCTCCTGGGGCTTAAAAAGACGGATCGGTATTGGCTGGTACATAAAAACTTTTTTGAGACCAAAGAGATTGCCGGAAAGATGCGGGTCAATATTGAGAGTTTTGAAAAGTGGTATGCGAATCAGATTAAATATCATAAAGTCACCGGCGAAGAACCGGGGAAGGAATTGAAAGAATGGTCCTATTCTGTTCCGGAGCTTGCAGAAATATTGGAGCTTACGGATGGTGTTGTTTATGATCTGATCAAGCGGAATAATATCGAGGTCGTGATTGTGGATTACTGGAAACGTGTACCCAAAGCTGCATTTCAGAAATGGTATGACGGACAGTCCAGATACCGCACGAAGGAGGATAAAAAGAGGGATGCGGAAATGGAGGCCGCAACTCTCACTATGCCGGAAATGGGCAGACAGCTGGGAATCACCAGAAATCAGGTATATGGCATCCTGAATAGTCAAAAGTATCAGCATTTCTTTGAGTTCGTTACGATCGCTGATCGAAAAAGAATCACGAAGGAAAGCTTTCAGAAGTTTCTGGACGGACAGGATGAATATCATCTGGATCCGGCGAACGATTATGAAGAACTGGCAATGGAAGAAAATGTGGCACTGGCGAATTATCGGAGAAAGAAACTGGCACAGACCGGGGAACGAGGAAGGAATGGCAATCTGCAGTATCTTACTATAGATGAAGCAGCCTTTATGGCAAAGGTCAGCCGGTCCATGATAAATGTCTGGTACACAAAAGGATATTTTCCGGTTGTAAAAATAAGGAACCATGTTCGGATCAAACGAAAAGAATTTGAAGCGTGGCTGGAAAAGAGAAATACAGAAAGGGGCTGTTAGATTATGGCATCGATCAGAGAACGAAATGGAAAATTTAATGTGATCTATTCCTATACTGATGCAGACGGGAAACGGAAGCAGAAATGGGAAACTTATGCTACAAAGGCAGAGGCAAAGAAACGCAAGAAAGAAATCGAGTATAAAGAAGAAATGGGATCCATGATAATCCCGCAGTGTAAAACCATGAAGGATCTTCTGGCAGAATACGTTGCCCTGTATGGGAAAGACAACTGGGCATTATCTACATATGATGGGAATGTTTCTCTCATAAATAATTATATCCTTCCGATCATCGGGGATGAAAAACTGTCGGAGATCAATACCCGTTTTATTGAAAAATATTATCAGAGATTGTTGAAAGCTCCGGCTGTGGTCAATCCTATAATTGGGAAAAGAAAGAATGAATATGTATCTACCAGTACCATCAGAGATATCCATAAACTCCTCCGAAGCTGTTTTAAACAGGCTGTCAAATGGGAGCTGATGGAGAAAAATCCTTGTATCTATGCGACCGTACCAAAGCATAAAACAAAGAAACGGGAGATCTGGACTGCTGAAACTCTGATGTATGCACTGGAAGTATGTGAGGATGATCGGCTAAAGCTGGCAATGAACCTTTCCTTCTCCTGCTCTCTCCGGATCAGTGAGCTTCTGGGGCTTACCTGGGATTGTGTGGATATCTCGGAGGAAGCAATTGAGGAAAATCGGGCATATCTGTTTATTAATAAGGAATCCCAGCGAGTGAGCAAATCCGCTTTAAAAGAGCTGGATGCAAAAGATGTGCTGCTGATATTTCCGGAAAAAAGCAAGACCAATAAAACAGTCTGTGTTTTGAAAACACCGAAGACAGACAGCAGTGTCCGAAAGGTTTTCCTTCCAAAGTCTGTCGCAAAGATGCTGATCGAATGGAAAGAAAAACAGGATGAGACAAAGGAAGTTCTTGGAGATGAATACATGGACTATAACCTGGTCATGGCAAGTACGTTTGGTCTTCCTTTGGGGGATGGCGCGATCCGGAAGCCATTGAATCAGTTGATTAAGGACTATGATCTCCCACCGATTGTTTTCCACAGTCTCAGACACAGCAGTGTTACCTATAAGTTGAAACTGAATGGTGGAGATATCAAGGCAGTTCAGGGCGACTCCGGACATGCTCAGGTCAGCATGGTTACGGATGTATATTCCCATATCCTGGATGACGACCGGAAGAAAAATGCAGAATTATTTGAAGAGGCTTTTTATGAGAAGAAAAATCTGGATCCGCAGATGCATCCGAATACAGCACAAAACACGGTAGCGGTTCCGGAAGGTGTGGATGCAGAACTGCTTGCAAAGGTCCTCTCCAATCCGGAGATGGCGGCATTACTTGCATCATTGGCGAAGACAATGAAGTAATGAAAGTATTTGTTTATTCTGTTTTAAACAGGGAAATAATGTAATAAGAATAATATCTAATATTTGTTTAGGTATCAAAAAAAAGAGAAAAACATAAAATCTAAAATAAATTAATTGCTGTAAAATAAAGGCTTTTTAGAGTTTAGATATAGACATATTTTTCAAACATTATTATAATTAAATCAGATTAGATATTATAGAAACTTGGGATAAGAGGAGGATTCAATGAATATAAAAGAAATCAAAATTAAAAATTTCAAATCACTTTATGATGTGTCTTTCTGCCCTGGGAATATCAATGTTTTTATTGGCGCCAATGGTTCAGGAAAATCTTCTGTTCTGGAAGCTATTGGTGTGCTGAGTGCAGCCATGACAGACCGTGTGAATAATAATAGTCTTCAGCGGAAGGGGGTTCGGCTTAGTACTTCATCATTATATAAGTCGCAGTTTCGTTCTATTGAACGAAGTATGCCAACGGTTGATTTTGCCATGAGCTGGGAGAGAAATAAAAACGAGTATGAATATTCTGTACATCTTACTACGCCTGCAGATGATGATACCTGGAAATATCATTCGGAAAGTGTTTCTAAAAACGGAGAAAATGTATTTGGACGAAGTAATCGATCAAGCGTACAATTAAATAATAAGGTAGGATATTATGCTCTGTCAGAAAAACTGAACGGAGAAGAATATACAGATATGGGAAACTATATCTCTGGGTACGGGATTTATCAGCCGGATACTCTTACTCTGCGTGGAAATGTGGCAGATCCTACACAGGTTACGCCAATCGGACTGAATGGCGGCAGACTTGCTGATGCAATGGAGGATTTATTCTCGGCTGTAGATGATGAGATAATGTTTGGAGCAATGAGCATGGATGATGTTCTTGAATTAATCGAGTGGGCATCGGATATTCATATCGCAAGGCCCAAAAAGTCGAATCTGAATCCGGGAGTTCCGAGTACACGACAGGTCATCGAATTTCAGGATCGTTTTTTAAAGGATAAAGCAGTATTTACCGGATATGATGCCAGTGAAGGTGCTTTGTATGTTCTGTTTATGCTGACACTGGCTATGCACCCGGATGTGCCGGGAATGTTTGCGATTGACAGTTTTGATCATGCTTTAAATCCTAGACTGGCAAAAAGAATCACAGAAGTATTCAGTCAGCTGATAATTGAGAGCGACAAGACGGTTTTCATGACAACACATAACCCCCTTGTACTGGATGGACTGAATCTGGCGGATGATAGGATACGACTGTTTGCCATTAATAAAAATAAGTATGGGCACGCTGAATTAAATAGAATCCAGATTTCTCAAGAACTTTTAGAAACAGGACAATCCTTATCCAGACTTTGGATTAACGGACTTCTGGGAGGTGTTCCGGAACTGTTATGAAAAAGAGGATAGGAATTGTAGGTGAAGGACCGACAGATTATCTTGTACTTAAATGCATGATCGATCAGATAACCGGAGAAGAAAATGATTATCTGAGAATTCAGCCGGAACAAAATATGCTAGGCGAGTACGGAAATGGGTGGAAAGGTGTATGGAACTGGTGTGAGTCTACAGGACAGAATCTGGATAAGATTATGAAGGGTATCTCTCCTCAGATTGATATGATTGTAATTCAAATGGATGGTGACGTGGCTCGGAAAGAAAAAGAGGTTCATTGTCGGTGTGCAACTGTCGAATGCGAGCATAAGGGGAAAGTTCATCCATTAGGATGTGAAACGTTAATAGATGGCTCATGTCCGGTAGATATTCCGTGTAAAGATCATGAGAACACACCGGAAGGATATCGCAGCCATATAACACATTGTGTTTTACAATGGCTTGGAACAGATACCGAGAGAAATGATATTATTATTACGGTGCCATGTGACAGTACAGATACATGGATTGTTGCTGCTTTTGATCCTATGGAGGAGATAGAAAAAATCCAAAATCCATGGGAGGATATTATTTCCAGAAAAAAGGATTACCATGGAATAAGAATACCAGGTCATAAAAAGAATAATCGTATATACCAGCAGCTGATTCCTACTTTGGAAAGTCATTGGAAACAAGTAATTGATCTGTGTGATTCTGCTAAATATTTTGAAAAAGCAGTAAAAGTAGCCTGGGGTGAATAAAGAAAATATCTCCATCATTTAGCGACAAAATGATGGAGATATTACTGAAATGAAGGGGATTTTGGGATAATAGTGCCGGGCCGGCAACTGGATATGTTCGTATTTAAGTCGGCTGTCGTGGTCGAAACACCATAGACAAATTTTCAATAACGGTGTATAGTAATAATAGAAATCTGGTCAATTGAATATTGTTTATCATTCCCGCTTGTAAGGGGATGGTAGCCGGAATATGATATCTGTCAGTAACAACAGAGCTTTCCCCGGATGTTAGCAGCTGCAAAGAATCTGCTAATTTTCAGGTCTTATCTGGTCTTGACAGAAAGGGTATTCAGATTACCAGAATTTGATTCGAAAATAAAAAAAGTCCTTGATAATAAAGGGCTAAATATATCAGTTCTTGACAGGGATTAACAGAACCACAGAGCTCTCCTAAGCAGTAGGCCCCCGGTTCGAATCCGGGTAGGAACGTCCCAGAAATGGCGGAAATTCAAGGTTTTTGAGTTCCCGCCTTTTTTGTACCCGTAACAGAACCCATCAAAATCGATTAGCCAGCTAATTGAGAACCGGTTCTGAACGGATACCTCCGACTTGGCTTAGCCCGCTAATTTTCTTTGCAAATTGCACTTTTTTTGCTAAGAAAAAAGGGCACCTTGCTAATCGGACCTGAAACCATGCCAGATTCTTAGCTAAATTGCGAGAGTCACGTTACGGGTTCAATGGTGTTATGGAATATAGAATGGAATACAGAATGCATTTGCGCGTGTTTGATATTGCTTGATATGAGCGATTTCAGACACGTTTTTTTATTACTACAGAATCCAACGAATCCGGGAGTGATGATCCATGAAGAAAAATAAAGAACTCGGAACTGCACCGAGATATGCAAAAGAGAAGCCAGAGGACTGCAGGGATTGCTCCTTCTGGAACAGACATAAGAATAAATGCCGGCTGGGCAAGAGCAACTGCTACTACCTCATGTCAGCGCCGCCGAAGGTACCGAATCCTTGCGAAGGCTGCACTTACGGTCAGAGCAGACCTTGCGTCGGTATCTGCTACAAAGGTTTTCACAGAATGAGAAAGGCAGGTGAAGCTGATGAGCAGAGCAGATAATCTCAGACATCTGGACAAGCTGATGAAGCGTCCGCCGGAATGCGCCGGAAGAAATAAGGCTCCTAAGAACTGCAGACAGTGCATGTATTATCAGCCGAAGTTTCGCTTCAGAACCTGTCTTTTTACAAGATGCAAGTTTGGACTCGATTGCAGAATTTTTCGTGCACATCCTCTTCGCGAGGAACTGGTTGCGTTGGAAGGAAGGGTGAACTGATATGACATTCGACTACTTCACACCTGGGGATGCAGAGCAATATGCTTACTATTCCATCCCTAAGATGTTAATCAAAGGCGAGCAATTCCGTGGGATATCCATGGAAGCAAAGCTCTTATACGGAATCCTGCTCGACCGTGTTTCCTTATCACTGAAGCACGGATGGGTAGATGAAAACAACCATGTATATATCATTTTCACTATTGAGCAGATTATGGAGGAAATGAACTGTGGCAACAAGAAGGCCGTTACTCTTCTGAATGAGCTGGAGAAGAAGATCCATCTGGTTGAGAAGAAACGCCAGGGCCTTGGAAAGCCGAACCTGATCTATGTAAAGAACTTCTACCAGAGCGTGGATCAGATTTATTCTTCACAGGAAAATGATGAAAATCCTGAGTTATCCACAATTCCTGAGGAGGAAATTCCAGAAGTGTCAAAACAACATTTCCAGAAGTGTCAAAATGACACTTCAAGAAATGTCCATCGGACATCTCAAGAAATGTCAAAACGACACGGAACTAATACTAATAATATCAATACTGATATTAGCAATCCTAATCCTATCGTATCTTATCAGGACGATGGATCCGATGCGATGCGAGCATCCGAGTATGTATATCTTGCAGTTGTTAACACGGATAATGCCGATAATAATGTTAATGCTGATATATACAAGAACAGATACCTTTATTACAGGTAGTACTGGTTCCGGTAAGAGTAATACAGTATATCAGATTTTACGAAAGGCTAGAAAAAAAGGTATCAAATTCCTTGTAATTGAACCTGCAAAAGGTGAATACAAGAATGTATTTGGTATGAGTAAGGATGTATCAGTATATGGAACCAATCCTATGCTTACGCCGTTGCTCCGGATTAATCCGTTTAGTTTTCCTAAGGGAATTCATGTTTTGGAGCATTTGGACCGGCTGGTAGAAATTTTCAATGTGTGCTGGCCTATGTATGCAGCTATGCCGGCCGTCCTGAAGAGCGCGGTTGAAAAAGCATACGTTGACTGCGGTTGGGATATGATGAAATCGGTTAACAAGTACGGCGAGAATTTGTATCCTACATTTGCTGATGTGGCAGACAATATTAAAATTATCATCGAATCCAGCGAATACGATTCTGAAAATAAGGGTGCATATAAAGGATCCCTTTTGACGAGGTTGCAGTCATTGACAAATGGAATTAACGGATTGATTTTCGCAACAGATGAACTGTCTTCTTCACAGTTGTTTGACGAAAATGTAATCGTTGATCTTAGCCGTGTTGGATCTACTGCAAATTTCGGCTGAACTGACCGCTTGTTTCATTAACGGCTGACCAGCCCTTTCAATAGAACTGACCACGCATTTCGGATGCTGACCAACTTTGATATAGTGATTGATGTAGCTATTGCTA
>NZ_JBDOHS010000027.1:0-17828 GCF_039832105.1 Dorea sp. YH-dor226
CTTAGCATATATGGATCAGGGGAGTGTCCAACTATTCTCCCCCGGCTCCTTGTAACTTATCAAGCATATCAGTTCATTATAAAAATCTTAGATTTTTGTCTTGACAACTGAGCCACTATATCAGAAACGATGAAGATGGAAGGAGATTTTACACTAGCAAATGATATTCATTGGACACCAGAGTTAGATGCGTTGTGCACAGAAATTAGTAACTGGATTCAAAATGAGGATAACCCTGCGGATGGATGTTAAAAGTTATGAACTGTACAAAAGAAAAAATATTTAGGAAAGAATGAGGAGTAGAAGTAAAAGAGGAGGAAAAAGTAGAGCATGGAAAAGCAAAAGAAATTAAAGTATTTGGGAGTTGTCCTGGCTTTGTTTATTGCTGTGGTATCATTTTTTTTGGGTGTCTAAGTGGGCATCTGAACCAGAGACTTATTCGGGAGTTATGAAGACACTTGATAGTCTTCAGGATAAGGCGCTTGGCATGACTGCTACCGCAACAACACTGGCAACAGGTGCAGCTGCTATCCCCGGAGATGCGACGACACCGGTAGCAAATAAACTTGCGGATGTTGCAGGGTATATGGTAATTGTATACGTTGCGATTATATTAGAAAAATATCTGTTGACATTGATGGGAATGGTGACATTTAAGTTTCTTATTCCAGTAGGGCTGATTGCGATAGTGATCAGTATACTGTTTTTAAATGATCGTTGGAAGCAGGTAATTAACCGAATGGCAATTAAGTTTATGATTATGGGAATCCTGCTTTGGGTGCTGGTTCCGGTTAGTGCATGGACGACTAATGTAATTAATGATACATATGCGAGTGCTTATTCCGTGGATATTTTGATCCGGGAAGATGCGAAAAAAGAAAAAGGACAAGAAGAAAGCGATAAAGAAGATCAAGCAGAAAATGAAGGTGTTTTTGATATTGTTTCCGATAAACTTAAAGATCTTACGGATGCTGCAAAAGATAAGGTAGATTCAAGTATGGAAGAATTTGAAAATGCTTTGAATAAAATGATTGAGGGAGTTGCAGTCATGATTGTTACTACTTGTGTGATTCCAATCTGTGTACTGCTGTTGTTCCTTTGGATTGTACAAGTAATCACAGGAGTAAAAATTTCGCCTAATGTAGTGAAACAAAAACGTCTGGTTAAAAAAGGCAGTCATAGTAACAAAGACGTGGAGGAAGTTGAGGAGTATTAAAGAGTAGGGGAATTGGATTCGATGTCAGATGCAATTCCAATGGCGAATCTCATTATGTTGAAGTGTCAGGGGGATACAATAAATGTCAAAATTTAATATTAAAAAGACAGCAGATTCTGTTACAAAGGGCTTAAGTACTGCAGGAGAATTTGCTGTAGATAAAGCGAAATGTGCAGTAAAAGAAACGAAAAGTGCAGTTAATGCTTCACAGAGAGCATTAGTCAATGCACTTGACCAGGATGGAAACGGAGAAATTGATAGTGTTGATATTATTCTTATGGCTTTGAAAGTGCCAGGGGTAAAAATTAAGCGAGATGAATTTTTAAAAAAGGAATTTTATAAAAATCACCCACAAGAAATAATTGATGAGGCAATAGCGACAAATCCTTCCCAAGCAGGCATTCTGCAGGATGAGATCGATAAGATTGCTGACGAAGTAATCAAATTTGAGAGAAATGCTGTGTCGGGTATTTCTGTTGCACTTGGTATGCCCGGTGGTGCAGCGATGGCAGCTACTATTCCTGCGGATATTGCTCAGTATTATGGGTATATGCTGAGAGCTGCTCAAAAACTATTATATTTATATGGCTTTCCTGAATTAGATACATCGGAAGAAGCTGTTATGCTCGATTCAGAGACGATAAATTGCCTGACGATTTGTCTTGGAGTAATGTATGGTGTAGCAAATGCAAATAATGCAATTAAGGCGATGGCAAAAGCTCTGGCGTCAGGTGTTGAAAAGAAGTTGATGAGAGCAGCGCTTACGAAAGGTACGGTATATCCAATCGTAAAATCTGTGGCTAAATGGTTCAGTGTAAATATGACAAAAGAAGTATTTGCTGGTTTCTTTAAGAAAGCCATTCCTGTTGTGGGCGGTGTGATCGGAGGAGGAATAACATATGCAACATTTAAACCTTGCTGTTATCGTCTGAAGGATGCACTTAGTGATACCATGCTCGCTAATCCTCAACATGAATCGACAGAAGAGGAAGATATTATTTTTAATAGTATCAGAAGCGAAATCATAGATACCGATTTTGCAGAAAGTAATTAGGATCGTTGCTTACATAGGAAAGATAGATTTTTCAAAACTTACCCTATGGATTAAAATATATATAGTGAATATTGAATTTTGCGCTATAATCAATGTATAGAATTCCTCTGCATGTGTGGAGGAAAGATTATGAAGCAAAGGAAACAATGAAAGGAACTTACTTGCAGGAGACAATTCACAGAATCAAATCGTGAAATGGAGGAGCGTTTTATGATTTTCGAGGAAATGTTGAGGGATGAACACGCTGAGGGAAAAGTCGAAGCAAAGATAGAGGACATACTGGAATTGCTGGAGGAAAAGGCTCGGATTTCGGAAGATCTTCGGAGAAAAATCGAGAGTGAAAAAAATCTGGAAACATTGACAAGATGGATGAAGCTGGCAGCTAAAGTGAATTCCCTGGAGGAGTTTGTGAACCGGATGTAAAAAGGTTGATCTAATATTCAATAATATCATATCTATGGCCGGATGTTGTGTGGACGTAAGAAACTGCAACGTCCGGTTATCGAAACAATCAATAATATTCAGGCCAATTCAGGCAAAAATCTATAAGAGATGCAGAGGAATTCTATAGGTGAATATATTTTTTTATATGTAAGAAATGTTATAATAAACCAGACAAACATCAGAAAAGGTGCGTCGGGAAAAAGGAAAACTGTGATCCGGCATCCGATCGGAAAGGAATTAGAACAGATGGCAACATCAAAAGATTAACCGACAGAATCTGTGCTTCGTTTTATGCCGGATGCGGACAGGGGTTATCCTTATGAGGGATCGAAGACATTGATGGTAATTGTAGATGATGTGGAAAATATAGAATTGATGGAGAAGGTCCTGAAAGCAATGTATGAAGAATTGCCTGAGCCGAAGATAAAGAGAAAGAAAGTATGATCTCAGATTGTGAAAATCTGAAAGTAAAGGAAGAAACTGAATTTAGACTGGGGCGGATTATGAAGAATAATGCAGTATACAATATTAAAGATGTGTTACGGTCCGTGCAAACTGGACAATCACTTGTAGATAAAGGTCTTGGCATTCCTGCCAGTTCCAAGATGTGTGGTGGAATCGCTGATTTATCATTGATGATTCCGGAAACGGTTACTTTGTTTGTTGCACCATTGGCCTGTTGCAGACATGTGACAACACACAGATGGCAGCGAACAGACAGAATGTTTGCACTTGCAATTGAAGAAATTGAGGTTGTAAATGGAACACATCTTGACAAAATTCGACAGGCGGTCTTGGAAATATATGAATATTGTAAAGTAAAACCCAAAATGATTGTCATATGTGGATCCTGTATTGATCGTTTGGCAGCAAGTGATCTGGAGTATGTTGCCCGTGATTTGAAAAAGAAGATTACGGCGGAAATTATTGTTACATGGGAAGACCCGGTAGCCTGCAGACAGGAGCCACCACAGGTGAGATGTTGGAAAAAGCTTATGTCAATTTGGGATCATTGTAATGAGAAAACGAATCTGGCTGTTAACCTGATCGGACGGCTTTATCCACCGACGGACACCAGCGATCTTCGCTGGCTCTTAGAAAAGGCGGGAGTGAAACATGTTCGTTATATGACGGATTGTAAAACATTTGATGAATATTGTTCTATGGGACATGCCAGCTTAAATATTGTCGGAGAAGAACTGTCGGTCAAAGTTGCCAGAGATCTTGAGAGGGAATATCAGATCCCGTATATAACGGCACTTCCAACATTTGACATCGATGCAGTTCATCAGATGTATCATTCTGTAGGAGAGATGCTTGGTATCAATATTCATGATGAGGAGATATATAAGAAGACGAAACAGGAAATCCATGAGTTCCGGGAAAGACGTAAGCAACAGCCGATTACTATGGCTGTAGGAGAGACTTTTGCAGGATCTGTTAACGGATTCCATATTGCCAGGGATATATTAAAACTGGGAATTGATGTGCAATATATCTATTCGGATGGGATGCTGGCGAAGAAAGAAGATGAAATTGCATGGATTGCCGGGAATCATCCGGACACGCAGGTGGTTTTTACGAATAGTGCTTTCAGTAGAGAAGTATTGCTGGACCCTCCGAAGGTAGATGTTGCCTGGGGAATGGGAGAAAAGTGGTTTTTGAATAAGCGGGATTGCTGGATTGATTCTGAAAAACGTGCGATTTATTGTGATTATGAAAGTATACTGTGGTTTATGAAAGAAGTGGAGGCAAAGAAGAATGAAGAATCTTTTTAAGCGACTTTCTACATTTGCAGGAGATTACAGTGGCGTCTGTAACGCAGCACATCATATGAATTGTCTTACTGTTTTACATGGTCACGGGGGATGTATCGGAGGTGTAAGCACCTGTGATGATTTTGAGCTGGATGAGCATGATATGAAGATTTTTTTTACAAAGATCAGCGAAGTGGATGCTGTTACGGGAAATGACAATAAAATCATTGATATGATCGTGCAGGCAGGAAAAGATATTCCCTGTGATTTCATTCTGCTCTGTGGGTCTCCGATTCCAATGCTGATTGGAACGGATTATCGCGCATGGAAAAGATTGATTGAAAAACGGATTGATCTGCCTGTGATTGCTCTGGATACCAAAGGATTTGACCGTTATGATAAAGGAGAAGAAGCATTATTTCATGCTCTGATTGACACTTTTACACAGGATCCGAAAAAAAAGCGTAATCGGGTGAATGTGATCGGAGACACTGCGCTTAACGGTTGGAATTCAGAGATGAGAGAATCTTTTCGTGAAACTCTTGCGCAGGAATACGAAGAGGTTCTGTTTTGGAGCAAAGATGTTCAGATGGAAGAAATATCGTCAGCTTCGGAGGCGACATTGAATATTGCAGTTTCGGTTTCAGCAGTTTCTGTTGTGAAAAAGCTTTATGAGCGATATGGTACAGCGTATCAGATTGGTATGGATTCTTACGGTTGTGTTGAAAAACAAGTTGATGATAAGCAGCCTCGATATAGAAAAAATGATTCTGAAAAGAAGATTCTTCTGGTTGGCGAACAGGTAATGATGAATGCTCTTCGTTCTTGCCTGAGAAAAGACTTTGGGGTTTTGAATGTTTCTGTAGCAACTTTTTTTCAGTTAGATAAGGAAATTGCGGAAGATGGAGATCATGAACTTTATGGAGAGGATGATTATGAGAGAATTTTAGCTGCAGAAGGAGAATATGATGTGATTATCGGGGATCCGGAACTGAGAGTATTCGGCGGATATCACACATTTGTTGATCTTCCCCAGATTGCCGTCAGCGGACGAGTTATTTCAGACAGCATTCCAAATCTCTATGGAAAATACGGTTATGAGTTCCTGAAAAAGGGACTGAAACAATAGAGATGTGAAGGAGCATATAGGGGGATGATTCATAATGTTTGACTTAAAAGAATTTTTTCAAGAACTTGATGTGATCTATCGTGAGAGACCGGGGGAAGCAGAAGCATTTCTCCGAAAGGGACTTACGATCAGCAGTAATCTTCATGACATGGGAGCTGAGTTGGCCATTTTGAATGAATTGATTGGATACTACCGCGTGCAGGGTCCATATGAGGAGGGGGAGAAGTGCATTCGCAGTGCATTTGACCTGATTCGCTATATGGGAATCATGGGGACGATGAATCATGCGACAACCCTGCTGAATGCCGGAACTGCCAAGCGTGTGATGAAGAAGTTTGACGAGGCAGGAGATTACTATGATCAGGCCTATGAGATTTATAAGAGAGAAATTGTTGAGCCGGATTATCGCATGGCAACGTTTTATAATAATCGAAGTCTTCTGTATGCGGAAATGGGACAGCCGAAGAAGGCAAAGAAGGACTTGCTCCAGGCACTTGAACTGATTCAGCAACTTCAAGGATCGGATGTTGAGATCGCGATCACTCATGTGAATATCGGAAATATCTGTATTTCAATGAAGGATCTTGAAGAAGCAGAACACCATTTCCAGAAGGCAAAGGCTCTCTTTGAGGTGGAAGACGGCGTACGCGATCCGCATTATGCATCGATGCTTGCAGGTCTGGGAGAACTTCATTTTCATAGAGAAGACTATGGGGCTGCAGCCGAATACATGCTCCTTGCAATGGAAGAGATTAAAAAGAATTACGGGGAAAATGCGAGCTATCGGACCATAAAGAGCAATTATGAGTTGATTCTGGATATGAAGAAACGAAGAGAGGCGATACTTCGTTCAAAGATGACAGGAATGGAGATTGCAAAGCAGTATTACGAGCAATGTGGGAAGCCGATGTTAGAGAAGAAATATGCTGAATACGTGGATCGTATTGCGGTGGGCCTGATAGGAGAAGGGTCAGAATGCCTGGGGTATGATGATCAGACATCTACAGACCACGACTTTGGTCCGGGATTTTGCATCTGGCTGACAGAGAGTGACTACGAAGCGATTGGAAAACAGTTGGAGGCAGATTACAATGCGTTACCCGGAGAGTTCCTTGGGTATCCGGTAAGGAATGTGACGGAACATGGCGGCGGACGTGTGGGTGTGTGCTCTATGGATGCGTTCTATCGCAAGTATATCGGATGTGAGACACCTGAGAAGATGAGGGATATTGACTGGCTTCGCAAGGATATGTCTGCATTGAAAACAGTGACCAATGGGGAAGTGTTTGCGGATCCACTTGGTGAATTTACGAGAAGAAGAGAGGGATTTTCGAAGTATCCGGAACATATCCGGAAGAGGAAGATTGCGGAATACGTTGGTCAAATGGGACAAAGCGGTCAGTATAATTACAGTAGAATGAAAAAACGACAGGACGAGGGAGCGAGCTACCTGAGTCTTGCCACATTTACAGAGGCTGCGATCAAGGCAGCATATGTATTAAATGGACAATATGCGCCATTTTATAAATGGATGTTCCGGGGAATGGACGAGTTCGAGGTGCTTCGTGAGTTGCAGGATAAGCTTCTGCAGCTGACGAGAGTGGACGCGAAAGAGGATGCCAGTGCCCTGGTGGAAGAGATCTGCGCGATGTTTGTTGCAGAGTTGAATCGGCAAGGTCTGACGAGTAGTACGGAGAACTTTTTGGAGATTCAGAGAGGAGAATTATTGCGATGAAAGAGCAGTTGATTGAGAAAATTGTAGAGCTTGAGTGGCAGCAGTTTCAAAAGGTTCAAAACGAGGGCGGAAGAGCGAGCTGTCAGGACAATCGACCTACATTCAATATTATGAGAACGAGCCAGTTTTTGGTTTGGGAAATGGAGATTCTTGAAAGTTATTATCAGGATCTTCAGGATGCGGAAGCGAAGGGATGGAATCTCTTGACGGAGAAGTATGCCAGAATGATGGAAAGTACGGCTCCAGTGCAGTATGTGCAGTTGAAAGAGAGACTTCCAGAGCGAAGTGAACGAAGATTGGAACAGCAGGAACGCATGCTTAAGAAGGTGGTTTCCTGGGAGGAGGCGTTTGCGAAGCAGTACCCAGGGATTGCGGGGACAGGACGTGTATTGCACACTTATGAGGATACACCGTACAGTACTTCCGTGGAGACGTATGCAAGAGGCGAGCTAAGTACTTATTCGGATCACACAGTTGAGCTTCTGGAGAAGCTGTATGATAAACTCGAGCGCCGGGGAGACAACCTGTCGACTCTTGTCACGGAACAAATGGTGAAACTGTATGGATATCAATCGCTAGAAGACGCGGAGAAGCGATGCTTCTATTAACTATCTTTGTAAATGAACTTAGCTTTATGAACAGTTCTACACTAAACGAAAAGAAGTCCAAAATCTTCAAAGGATTTTTGAAGAACCTGACATAACTTTACAACACTTGCGATTATGAATGGCAAGTATGTGAATGCTGTTCCGCTCTATCGCCTGGAACAGCAGATGATTGACACCAGTGTTTTACTGGAAAGATGAAGTGGCATCAAGATTTGGGTATTTAGGGAGTGATATTAAGGGAACCGGAATGCCGGCAGAACAGGCTGAAGCATATGTGGATTTGTTGGACAGGCTTGGGATAAATCAGGTTTATGTTCTTTCGACATCAGCGGGTGGCAGTGTTGCAATTCGTTTTGCACTTGATTATCCGGAAAGGACAAAGGGGTTGATTCTGTACTGTTCCGCTATGCCGCTCACAGAAAAACCGGCGAAATATGCGGAATATGTAGGGCCCCCGGGGGGTTCTTGGTAATAATTATGCTATGTTCCTGATGAGTCCTATGTTTGGACCGATTATGGGTATGGATCCATCAACAATCTATAGCATGATGCCGGTCAGTGAGCGTAAGGCAGGAGTTGTGTTGGATGCAGCTGTAACGAATCCGGATATGGCTCGAAACTATGAAAGCTATGATATAGAAAATCTTCAGGTTTCGGTGCTTATCCTTCATGCAAAGGATGATAAGCTTGCAAGTTATGAGGACGCAGTCAATGCATTGGCAAGATTTCCAGAATATATTTTTGTGTCCTTTGATGATGGTGGTCATCTTATGGCGGGACATGAGGTAGAAGTACATAAAGTTGTAACGGGTTTTGTGCAGCAAAACGAGTTAGCTGAAAGGAGATGATAAATATGACAATGAAAGATTTAAGTACTGGACCGGATTGGATAGTATGGGTTGTATTTGTAATATTAGTTGCCATTAGTGCAATATTATTATCCGGCCATGGAGCAAATCTGATAGCTGGTTACAATACAGCACCTGAGGAAAAGAAAGAAAAATACGATGAGAAGAAGCTTGGACGTGTCATTGGCACAGGTTTACTGGCTATAGCAATCTTGCTTCCTTTTGCAGTGCTTGGACAGGCAATGCTTCCGGCATGGGTTGCATATGCTTTTCTGGGATTTACAATTGCGGATAGTATTGTTATGATCATTCTGGCGAATACGATATGTAAAAAATAAATTGATACAGAAACAAATATAAATAGCTTTTCTTGTGTTCAATTCAAGATTTTACCAATGATTTACCAATATTTCTGGAGAGTCAGACTTGCAGAAACAACAAACCAGAATGAGGAGATTAAAAAAAGATGCCGCAGACGGCGGGGAGAGTGAGAAACAGATTGTTTTTCATGAGCCGCTGACGCATCAAAGAATGAAGTCGATCGCCCAAAAGGAACTGTGTCCTGACGACTGTGGCTGGAAACGATAATAGTGAGTGAAAATGAACCCAGCAAAAACAATATAACGATAGCTAGAACTTTATAACGATTAAAACGTTATAAGGTTGAAATATAAGTTGCAGAATTGAAAAATAATTGTTGTAATCTTTCCGGATTTAGCATATACTAACATTAACAGAACCCAACACGCCTCTCAACGATGCGGACCACGTTGGGTCTTTTAACTTTTAAGGAGAAAAATACATGGGTGAACTGAAGCAACATCAACCGCCTATGACGATTGATGAACAGGAGGAAAAATATAATGATAAAAGTATTATTCATCTGCCACGGCAAAGCGTCGCCAAAGTGGCAGAGAACCCGTATTTACAATGGTTTCAGCCATCTAAGCAGATGAATTTCCCACACTTTTCCCACAATAATGAGCCTCTGGCACAGCACGAATGATTTCCCACTTACTTTGCGTAGGTGGGATTTTTTATGAGAAATTGAAGGCGGTCAAAAATGACCGGGTTCAGATTATGTCATATCAAAGGTACGATCATAGATTTTCCATGCCGTGTCTGGAGAATTTTTTCCATTATATTAGGGAGGCTGTTCTCTGGAGACTAAAAAGTAAGGATATATTTTAAATCGAAAAAAATTAATAAGTGAAATAGTTTTTGAGGTTATAACCGCAAAATATTATGAAGATACGATTTCAAAACAAATGTTTGAAGCTGCTAAAGTAAAGCCTAGGGAAAACAAAAACACCGACTTTTTCCTTCTGAGTTGGAAAATCTTGGAATAAGCTGTTGATACAGGTTTCTAATGGATTCGGACATGAGATGTAGTGAAAGAGAAGTATTTAGGAGACAATCCGAAATTAAAGGCATGGATTGAGTTATTTATACTTTTGATAAGTTTGAATGATTTCCTCAAAGAAATCAACAGGGTTTTCTTCTAAAGCAGTTGCAAGAACGATGAGTTTTTCAATACTAATCCAATTTTTCCCGAGCTCAAGATTAGCAAGGTGGCGAGGTGAAATCCATGGTTCTCCGCCAAAGAGTTCTTCACTTCTTCGATCTATAAAACTTTCGCGTGATTTATATGCATATCCTAAAGCCTTTCTTTTTTTGGTAATCAATTCCCCCATTTTTACTAGTCCGGGATCATATTTCTGTCGCTCTGCCATTTTATCACCTCTTTATAAATATGCACCATGGTGCATTGATATATTTTACCATAAGGAATATACTTAGATCAAGATCTGAAATTTAGTTCAAGGCAAAAGCTTTCGAGCAGAAAATTAAAATGGAGGTATCAGATTATGAACACACAGTTGAAATTTAAAGTAAACGCATTGAGAACACTTGCTTCCCCTTATAAAAGGAGTGAAAAAGAAGAAGCAACATTTGAAACAATTTATTACTTGTTGGTTAATATGAAGGATCTGCCAGAGAACGTTCCTTTAGATGTTAATCCTCGAGTACCTAAAATGGGAACAAATGTTGCGAAGAGACTTATCAACGCTGTAGTTGAGCCAGAAACAGATTTTTATATTAATAATCGAGGTATTGTTATTTCTGCAAAATCATTAAGTTTTAATAGTGCAGATTCAGAGGTGACAATTGATATTGGTAATCAGGATGATGAGAATGACAGATATAATTATGGCATTCTTGATGGTGGTCATACTTATACAGCAATAATGCAGAATAGAGATAGAATTCCAGAAGATATTGAAAAATATGTTCGTATGGAAGTTATCACTAATGTTATTAATATTACAAGATTATCAGATGCGAGAAACACATCTGTTCAAGTTTCAGATATAGCATTGTTTAACCTCGAAGATAGTTTTGAGGATATTAGAAATGCTATTAAAAATGAATCTTATGCTGACAAGATTGCATATAAAGATAACGAAAATAAGCCGATTAATATATCAGAATTACTTCGTTTAATGTATGCATTTGATGTAGTTAAATATCCTGATGATAGCATGGCTCCAATTCAGAGTTATTCAGGTAAAGCGCAGGTGTTTAAAAGATACAAGGATGTATTTGATACTCCTTTTTATAAATCATTAACAAAACAGTTGCCGGTTCTTGTGAGTTTATATGATTTAATCGAAAGAGAGTTGTCTTTGAAATATAATGAGTACAAGAAAAAACTTGGAGTTGCTATTCCGAGATTTGGAAGCGTAAAAGGTGTTGAAAATATTGAGAAGGGAACAAAAACAAATTTCCTTCAGAAGAAAACCACATATTCTATATCTAGCGGTTATATTTATCCTATATTTGGTGCATTTCGTTCGTTGTTAAGATTTGATGAAGAAACAGGTGAGGTTTCTTGGCTGTTTGATCCTTTGGAAATATGGGAAGAGGTTGGAACAAGTATTGCACAGAATACGTTTGAAAGCAGTAACAATCCTCAGCTTGCAGGAAAAGATAAGCAGCTATGGTTGTCAAATTACAGAATTGTTGAAACTCAGAGTTTGAGAAAACTCCTTAACAAACGATAATAGACTGTTGGAGGATCGATTGTATGAGAATAATAAAATTACTAATGCATCAAAATTATACATAGCGTCTCGCACGATTTTCTTCCCATTATGTTTTGGGTGGTAATCAGACTGGTGCGAGAATTGGAATTCATTCGGCATTTGGAGGTGGAGATTCCTTACCACAGGTGTCAGGTGATGAGGAAGGCCGTTGAACTGAATGCGATAATTACATTGAATCAACAATAGAAAAATATAGAAAGGGACAGTAAGATGATTAGTTGGAATTTCCCAGGCAACCAGGATGGACAGGTAAAAGGCGTTGCTGATGCAGGTATTGAAAATTTTAATGGAACTGAGCTTTCATCTTTGGCACGAGAAAATTGCCAAAACTCTTTGGATGCTGCATTGGATGATAGTAATCCAGATGTTCAAGTTGAATTTGAAAGATATTTTGTGTCTACAAATCAGATTCCGGGTATTGTGGAATATCGAAATATCTTGAAAAAATGCAAGACTTTTTGGGATAGATCGAAGAGTGAAAAAGCTAAACTTTTTTTGAAGGATGCAATTAAAGAGGCAGAAAAGGAGAATACTTTTGTGCTCAGAATCAGTGATTACAATACAACGGGACTTTCAGATCCGTATGCACAATCAGATGATCCTTTTAATTTTAGCTTCGATGGATGGAATGCATTGATAAAAATTGATGGTGGTGCGAACAAAGGCGATGACAAAGCAGGTGCATTTGGAATTGGTAAAAGTGCTCCATTTAGTAATTCGCATTATAGATTGGTGTTTTACAGAACATACAATCAGAAATATGAGCGTGCAGCACAGGGCATTTCAAGATTAATGTCATATCAAGATGGTGCATTAATGACTAGTGGTATTGGTTATTACGGAGAAACAAAAGGAAATAATCCAGTAGAGGTAATACCGGAACTTGATAGCATAAATAGAAGATCCGAAGTTGGGACGGATGTCTTTATTTATGGATTTAAGTCAGCAAGCGAGTGGGAAACAGAAATTACTGTAGCATTATTGGAAAGTTTTCTTATGTCATTTTTTAATGGGCAGCTTCGGGTAAAGGTACAGGGAAGAGAAATCAATAAAAAATCATTACCAGGATATATGGAACGCGTTCATAGAGAACGACCGGGTGCGACCAAAGGAACTTATGGTAATTATCTTGCATTGACGCGAACAAAGGGAGTTCATACATATTCACAGGATTTTCATGGTATGGGTACATTAGAATTGAGATTGTTGGTCGACCCGAATGAAAAACTGGACAGAAAAGTTTTGATTGTGAGGAAAGCCGGAATGAAATTATTCCGGCTTGGAAATATATCCAAGTTGGTTCCCTTTACAGGAATTCTTGAATTAAAGGGAAAAGATTTGAACAGTTATTTCCGTGCTATGGAAACAGTTGCTCATGATAATTGGGAACCTGGAAGGCATTCAAATCCGAAGCAGGCAAAAGCATATTATGAGGAAATTAAGGACTGGATTAGAACCATTGTGGCAGAACTTGCTGAACACACAAGCGATGACGAAATGGATGTCGAGGGTTTAGGCGGTGTTCTTCAAAAAGAGCCGGAGGCAGTGGAAACTGGAGATTCAGATGATAAACGAGAAAATATTAATGATCATCTAGGAAATATTGATGTATTGGAGCGTCCAACTAAGACTCCATCAAAAGGATTCTTTTATGGAAAAGGGGATGAAGGCAGCAGTCAATCTACAACCACAAGTGGAACACTTGGAAAGACAGGCGAAGCCGGACTTAGAATTCTGAAAGGAAAAAGAAAGCGAAAAAAATTAGATAAACATCGGGGAATTCCAGATCCGAGTGGAAAAGATGTTGTTGTTCAGAAGAAACCGGGTGGAGAAACTAGTTGTCCTCTTAAAAATGTGCGCATTATAAAGAAGGGTACAGGGATATATTCACTTAATTTTGAAATACCACATGATGTGGAGTATGGAAGAATTGAACTGGTCACTGTAGGAGAAAATGGGAAGTCTAATAGGCTTCGTATAACAGATGTTAAGCCGACATCTGGATGTGAAACGGCAAAATTAAATGGAGGCTTTATAGAAACTGCGAATATGACATCTTCTGGGAAAGTGAAGATTATTGTAACTCTTGCGGATTCACATGATTATGCTATGGAGGTAAATGTATATGAACATAACTAATAGATTGTTTACCTATCCAGTATTAAGTGATGAAAAGGACGATTATAAAGATTCCTTTTTTTATGTTGATTACGAACAGACGATGCAAGGAGTCAACAGCCTAAAGTTGAGTTTTGATATCGCCATGAATTGCCGTGACCTGGAGCAGCTAATCATAGATGGAAAGGCTGATTATGTCATTCATTTGGAATGTTCGACAACAGCATATAGAGAAGTTCTGCATTCCGTATCAAAGCATATTGAACATGTTATACCAATTGGCAGAATTAACGGATCATTTGATGCAGTGGCATTTATTATTCTTAAAAAGAATATTACAGGTTTTTTCTGTACAGATTGGGTAGATGATTTCAGCGATACTACATTTAATCTATTTGCTGGATCTATTCTGGCTTATCAGAATCTTAGCAGTTTGGATGTGACAAAAGATTATGAGGAGTTTACAAATGCAGGTTCGATTTTCTCTGTTTATAAAAGAATCATGGAAGGTGACTGTCCAGCTGAAATAAATCTTGATTCAACCAAAATTAGGATTGGTTTGGGAACTAAAGATTATGATATATACGCAATGTATTCTGGGAAGACAGAATTACAGTCGCTGTTTCACTCGATGTTAATATTACCTGCATTGGTTTATGTATTTGAAGAATTAAGACAGGAAGGCGGAGAAGAAACTTATCATAACAAAGAATGGTTTTTAGCTTTGGAAAAGTCTTATGCAAAGAGGGGAATAACTTTCATGGAAGAGGTACTTAATCCTGAGAAAAATTCTTATCAGTTGGCGCAAGAGGCAATGGAACTGCCCTTGAGTAAAGCATTCGACCAGGTTCCAATATTCTTTGATACCACAGAGGAGGACTCGTAATGAAACTGTACATAATGAAACGAGAAGCACTCGAAACTCTTAAAGCTAATTTGCCAGTCGTTTATGGAAAATACTATACAGAAAAAACAAATCAATGGATTTCCGATATTTGTGGAGAAGATCCTTTTATCGAGTTTAAAGATGTTACAGAATTTAAATTGGCCGATTTGAATTCTGATTTGACACCTGGAGAAATAGATCTTAATAATTGCAAGATTCTTTATGAGAAACTGCAGTTTTTGAGTGAATCGCAAGCCAGTGATGAACGTCTATGGGCAGGTTTGGCTCATACTACATTTTACGATTATATGCGTAAACGTTGGGGGTATGGATACGGAAAAAAGCCGAAGAGTGCTGAAAAAGAAGCGGGTGCTATCCAGACCAGATTTTTTTACAGATATACTGGAAGAAGTGGATTTTACAGAAATACGTTATCAAAATGCTGGTGGGTGGGACATAATACTTATGATCCTAATAATAATCAAAATCACTTCGAAAGTCTGGATATTATTGGAAGTAATGATTTGAACTCTAAAATTAATGAGTTCTTTTATAACTTTACATTTTCTTCTAATCCGGATGTTATGGCTGCCATTATAGAAGCACTCCGACAATTTAAAGAGGAAGGTCGTCATGTACTGGTGCGTGATCATATAAGACCTGCAATGTCATATTTAAATGCAGTTGGAGGATCAGTGGTTATTGATTGTCTGGAAAGGGAGGAAATCACTCGAATATTCTCTGATGCAGTAGATGCAATTATGCAAGGTGATGTTCCTACGTTAAATCTTGAAGGAAATATATCTGCAGAAGAAGAGGATGTTGATTATTCTGATGATGAAAATACAGATGCTGTTGATACATCAGATGTTCCTGAGGTAACATTAGGATGTAAGGTTGTAATTCGCAATACAGATAAGGAAACTAAAACATATAAATATGACATGGTAAATGGAATGATGCCTAAAGCGGTTGAAGTGTTTACAGGATGTAAAGTTGGAGATGTAATTGAAATGAAGGGAAAAGAATGGAGGATTGAGGATGTAATATTCTGAATCTAAAATGATTAAATTTTGTTGAGGAATAGAATACTGGCATACATCGGAAAATATTAAGAAATAGTGAAGGTACAATTATGACAAAATCGGAAAAAATAACAGGTATGATTTCTGAAAGATACTTTCTCCCCCAATATATATATGCGGATGTTTATGCAAAAGAAAATAAGCAGGAAAAAGAATTCTGTGATTGTCTTATTGAATTTTCATCAGTTTATATTGTTATTCAAATTAAGGAACGAAATGACAGTGCTGCAGGAAGTAATGAACAATGGTTCGAAAAGAAAGTTGTTAAAAAAGCAAAATCTCAGCTGAAAGATACTTTTTCTTATTATAAAAATTCAGCGAATCATATTTTTTCAAAGAGTTCAGACCTTGTGTTGGACAGAAATAAAGAATTGTTGCCAGTGATAGTGTTTTTGAATAATGACTTGACTGAATACAAAAGAACTATTTATTCGAAATCTCTTAATTTGGTGATTAATATCTTTAGTATTTCGGATTTTGAAGTGATGCTACAAACACTTAAGTTGCCATATGATATTATTTCGTATCTAGTATATAGACTTGCATTTGAATCTACAGAAAATAAAAAACTTATTTTAGATAAGGTGAATGAAGATTTTGCAATCCTGTTATCACCTCGAACAGAACATGATTATTCATATATGTTTTTGGCAAGAAACTATTATAAACATATTTTGAGACATGAGCTAAATGAAGAAAACATTGCCTATTATAATGAATTGATTTCACAGCTGAACATTTCGGCTGGATGTCAGCGAAGTAAATTTATCGAAGGATTACTTTGTGTAGATTATTATAGGGCAGATAAAATATCAAAGAATTGGATTAAGTTACTGGATTTGGCTAAAAAAGATGAATTTGTTTTCCCGTATACGATTACTATAGAAGACAGAGTCTATATGTTTATGATAAGACCAAATAGAATGTCAGAGGCGGAATTCAAGCAATATTTAGAATATTTACTAATTTATAGAAAGTACATAGATAAAGCAAACATTGCTCATCTTATTCTGATCAGCTATGCGCAACAGGAAAGATGGAGTATCGAAATAGGAGACGTTGATTTAAATAACTTGATTAGATACGATGAACTGGTTGATAAAGTTGTAGAGGCAATAGAATCAAAGAAATAGCGTTTGCTATTAGAAGAAACTATTATGGAACATGATCTAAAAGAGTGTGGAAAGTGTATTCAACAATTTCATAAAGAGCATGGTTTTGTAGGAACAGCTTGCTAAAAAATCAAATATCAGACTAAAGATAGTTGTAAAGAGTGAACGTTGACTGCGTAGATCATATGTGGATTTTCTTTTTTAAATTTCAGAAATTTTGAGTGTTTCAAAGAATTATCTTATGTTTGGTGTTCATGCAGAAAAAGAGAATTAGAATAACCATTTTGAAACCACTGGAGTAGAAAATACTCTGGTGGTTTTTATACGTCTATGGACTTATAGGGGATATTAACATTGCGCATCAGTCCATAGATTTTTTTGCTCAAATTAAAGTTGTTAGGAACAAACGCATACGATAAAACGATGATTTTTCGTATGCATCAATTTATATGAATGCTACAATTTGCAATATTTTGAAACTTTTTATCAAAAAATGTTGTATAAGACCTTCTTCCTTCCCATATAGGTAGAGGAGCATTTAGAGGATGATTAATTTCATCAAAGACATTTTCATTTTGGACATGAACAGAAATCTACATCTCCTCACCGTGTTGGGATACAATAGATAGGTAACAAATAAAATACAAGGATTCACTTCGATATGATATATTGGAGTTGACGAAAAACCAATGATCTTAACGAAAGGAGAATCCTTGTATGCCAAGTTTA
>NZ_JBDOHS010000028.1:0-14904 GCF_039832105.1 Dorea sp. YH-dor226
GTGTAACACTTATTTCTACTTAATAAAACAAAAAAAGCAGCAATCACTCATTTTTGTAAGAGTAATTGCCACTTTTCTTTTCTCTCTTTTCAAAGTGGAAATAAACTTTTCACTTCAGCATTTTTCTTATTTTCTCTTTTTTTCTCATAATTCCGTCAATAATTTCGTATATGATCCTGTCATCTATCGGTGGCTGACATACCACCGATACATTCCAATTGACATGACAAGACATATGCTCTCTGCTATCACAGGTGCCCACCAGATAGCTTCTCCGCCAAATATCGCAGTCAGAAAGACGAGACTGGCAACCAGTGCGATCAGACTTCTTGTCAGGGATATCGCTGTCGCAAATCCCGCCTTCTCCACGGATGTAAAATATCCGCCGATCACCACATTGTATCCCGCAAGCAGGAACGACAGAATAAAGATCCGGAATACCCTGACTGAATATTCTGCCAGCACACTCTCTTTGGCATCCAGGAACAATGACACGATTCCCCCTGCGCCCAGATAACATCCAAGCACCGCAACAACCGATCCTGCTGCCGCTGCTGCCAGACCATATTTCAGAAGCTTTTTATATTTCTTCGGTTCATTCTTTCCATAATAATAGCTGATCAGAGGTTGCGATCCCTGTGCAATACCCGCCATAGACATCACAACGATCGTATTTACATAAGAGATGATCGTATAGCTTACCAGTGCATATTCTCCGATATAACGCAAAATCGCCTGATTAAAAAAGAAGATGATAATACCGCTGGAAAACTCTGTCACCCCGGAAGACATTCCGTTGCGGATCTGACGTCCGACGACCGAGATCTGAAACTCAAACTTCGCAAACCTTATCGTTCCCTTCGGCCCCAGGAAATGCCACAGATACAGAACAATCACAGACACCTGCGAGATTCCGGTTGCCAGTGCAGCCCCACGCACTCCCCAGTGCCATGCCATCACCATCAGATAATCCAGGATACAATTCAGCACTGCGCCTAATGTAACATATATTGTGGCAAGCTTTGGATATCCATCCGTCTTGATCAAAGTTTCGAATGAATAAGACAAGGTATATGCCATCGCAAACGGAGCGATTGTACCGATATATTCCTTTGCGTATGGAAGGATAATGTCGGTTGCCCCAAGGAATCTGGCAAATGGCTCCAGAAACGTCAGTACAAGTGTCGTGATCAGTACCGAAAGCACACACAGTACCACCACATTCTGCGTAAAGAATTCATTTGCCTTCTTACGATTCCCCTGCCCCAGCAGGATCGCTACAATCGTTGAGTTCCCCACCGCAAACAGGATCGATATGGAAAACAGTCCCGTCGTAAACGGCATAGAGATGTTCACCGCTGTCAGCGCAACTTCCGATACCCCTCTGGCAACAAAGATTCCGTCTACCATCGTATACAGCGAAAAGACCCACTGCGCAATAATAGATGGAATAATAAACTTCAAAAAATCACCTTTCAAAGACTTTCCTTCAAGTCTCACACTAAAACCTCTCTTCTGCTCTTTTTTCTTCCCCCTCAGTCTAAACCTTGGTATAATACTAAGGTCAAGAACATATTTTAGATTTAAAAAATACATGAAAGGATCGCATGCAATGAAACAATTCTACAAAATCGGCGAGATTTCCAAATTATATAACATAGGTCCGGATTCTCTTCGCTACTACGAAAAGCTGGGGCTTCTGACTCCATGCCGAGGCACCAATGATTATCGTCTGTATACGCTCAATGATCTCTGGCGTCTGAACGTCATCCGCGATCTTCGGAAACTGGGATTTCCAATGGAAAAGATTCAGGAATATATGGAGGCCAGAACCATAGATAACACTCATAAACTTCTCGAGGAAGAACTCGCTGTCATTGAAGACCGTATTCTGGAACTGAAAGAGCTCCATGAAAATGTTACCGAACGCCTTCATACACTGGAAGAAGCAGTCAGTCAGCCTCTCGGCATCGTTCAGCAAAAAGAATTTCCGGCACGGAGGTGTCATATGATCCATCATCCTTTTCACACAGACGAGGAGATGGATATGCTGATCAAGCAATTACTGAACAAAGACAAAAAGAATCTGTACATCATCGGAAATAACCGGATCGGATCCCTGCTGCCGCTTGATCAGGCCAGTACCGGTCAGTACCAGAATTATGAAGGTGCTTTTATCATCGATTCAAAAGGATCGTCTGTATTTGACGCCGGAACTTATCTTTCGGTCTGCTATCACGGAGATTCTCACCAGCATCAGACCTATTATCCGCTCATGGTTGATTATGCCTCTGCGCATCAGCTCCGATTCGACGGACCGATACTGGAGCTTCTGTGGATCGACATTCATCAGTCCGCCAATGTATCCGAGCACATTACCGAACTTCAGGTGAAAGTCTGCCCGGAATCATAGAGTAAAAAACAGCAGGGATACGTCCCGGAATCTGCATTTTCCGGTCGTATCCCTGCCATATTCTCTTATCTTGTGTCCTCTGTATATGCTCTACATGCGTTTGATTCTTTCAATTGCAGCGACTGTATTCTCATGGGAACCGAATGCTGTCAGTCGGAAATATCCTTCTCCGCTTGGTCCGAATCCAGAGCCAGGAGTTCCGACTACATTGGCCTTATCCAGCAGATAATCGAAGAAATCCCAGGAAGTCATACCCTTTGGAGTCTCCAGCCAGATATACGGAGCATTGACTCCGCCGGATACATTGTATCCTGCATCTTTCAGACCTTCTTTGATAATCTTTGCATTATTCATATAGTATGCAACCTGTTCCTTCAGCTGCGCCTTACCTTCCTCAGAATATACTGCCTCACCGGCTTTCTGAACAATGTATGGAGCTCCGTTATACTTTGTACCGTGACGTCTTGCCCACAGAGAGTGAAGCGTTACATCGCCGTCTTTCAGATCCTTCGGAATAATGGTTGCGCCAAGTCTTACACCTGTAAATCCGGCATTCTTGGAAAAGCTCCGAAGCTCGATTGCACAGGTTCTGGCTCCTTCACATTCATAGATGGAATGAGGAACATCTTCTTCTGAGATATATGCTTCGTATGCTGCATCATAGATGATCACTGCACCAACCTTATTGGCATAATCCACCCATTCCTGAAGCTGTGCTTTTGTAATCGTGGAGCCGGTCGGATTATTCGGGAAACACAGATAGATGATATCCGGTGTCTCTTTCGGAAGTTCCGGTGCAAAATTGGTTGCTTTCGTACATGGCATGTAGATCACATCACTCCATGTCTCTGCTGCCGGATCATATGTTCCGGTACGTCCTGCCATAACATTTGTGTCCACATAGACCGGATACACCGGATCACATACCGCGATCTTATTGTCTCTTGAGAAAATCTCCTGAATATTTCCGGAATCTCCCTTTGCTCCGTCTGAGATAAAGATCTCATCTGCCTGAATGTCGCATCCTCTTGCCTGAAAATCATTCTTTGCCATCGCACTTCTTAAGAACTCATATCCAAGATCCGGCGCATATCCACGAAATGTCTCTGCGTGTGCCATCTCTTCTACTGCACTGTGGAGCGCATCAATAATCACCGGAGCAAGTGGCTGTGTTACATCACCGATACTCAGTCGGATAATATCCTTCTCCGGATGTGCCGCCTGATATTCTCGCTGTTTTCTTGCAACCGTTGAAAACAAATAACTTCCTGGTAATTTCAGATAATCCTGATTCACTTTAAACATCTGTTCTTCTCCTTCTCTTTGTTTATTTTCCGAAACCTATGCCCGTAATATCTATTTCACCGTCAAACACCGTCGTTGCCGGACCTGTCATATAGACTTTATCCTTCTCCCTGTCCCACTCGATCTGCAGATCTCCACCCAGCAGACGAACCGTGACCTTCTCTTCCGTAAGTCCGTTCAGAACACTCGCCACTGCTACCGCGCATGCTCCGGTTCCACATGCCATAGTCTCGCCGGAACCTCTTTCCCACACACGCATCTCCAGTGTATGTCTGTTAATAAACTTTACAAATTCTGTATTGATCCGTTTTGGAAATCGCTCATGATTCTCAAACAGAGGACCGATTTTCTCAATATCCATATCCCGAATCTGATCCATATACACGACTGCATGTGGATTACCCATCGATACGCCTGTCATGCGGTATTCCATCCGGCCTGCTACGATCGGTTCATTGACCACCATGTCTCCCTCTGCCAGGATCGGAATACATTCCGGCTTCAGGATGGGACTTCCCATATCTACTTTTACCAGTGCAACTTTTCCGTCCTGCACGGTCAGATCCAGATATTTGATGCCTCCCAATGTTTCTACAGATATCTGTGTCTGATCTGTTAATCCATAGTCATATACATATTTTGCCACACAGCGTATGCCGTTTCCGCACATCTCACCACGGGATCCATCTGCATTATACATTTCCATCTCAAAATCAGCTACCTCAGACGGATTAATCAGAATCAATCCATCTGAACCAATTCCAAAATGCCGGTCACTCACATACTTTGCAACTTCGGACGGATTCTCTATCTTTTCCTGAAATCCATTGACATAGACATAATCATTCCCTAAGCCATGCATTTTCGTAAATCTCATATCCTACGTTCTCCTTTTTCCTATTCATTCATAATGCTTAACACCATTTCTGCTGTCTCTACCATATTCGTACCACTATCCATGCTATGCTTCTGAAGATATCTGTGTGCTTCTCCTTCTGACATATTGTTACGGGCCATCAGTAATTCCTTCGCCTTTTTTATCAGTTCCTGCTGCTCGGGATTGCGATTTTTCTTTTCCTGCTTACGTTTTTTTCTCCTTCGTTCTACCGTTCTGAGCATCATATCCATAGTATTCAGAAGATCATATACTTTGATCGGCATCGACAGACCTATAACACCTTCTATAGAGCCTTCACTCCATCTGGCTGGTGATGCGATCAACAATATCTCAAACGAATCCGGAAGATATTCTCTGAGTTCCGTATACATCATATCTTTCAGCTTATAGCCACATACCACAACTCCCCCATCAACTGTATCAGCATAGTGCATGATCTGCGCTCCGGTTGTACATACACCAATGACATCAATGCCACCTCGGACTAACAGGTTGCGAATATTGGCTGCATTATCTTTGTTTGGAAATCCAACGATAACACCAGTCAAACTGACACCTCCTCGTTATCCTCTGTCCTTGCGATCTAAAACTATAACAGATGCAGATATTTACTGAGTTCCCATTCTGTCACCTGACCCCGGTACTCCTGATATTCCCTGGTCTTTGCCTCAATATATTTTCTGGATAAGTCTTCTCCCAGAACCTCCTGAATGTATGCGTCCTTTTCAAATTCTCTGGCCGCCTCGTTCAGACTTCGTGGAAGCTTGTCGATACCGAATATTTTCCGCTCCTCTTCTGTCATTTCATAGATGTTACGATTGACACTCTTCGGAGGCATGATCCCCTGCCGGATTCCATCAATTCCTGCTGCCAGGCAGACCGCCAGCGCAAGATAAGGATTGGCAGACGGATCCGGACTGCGAAGTTCCACTCTTGTGTACTCTCCTCTGCTTCCCGGGATGCGGATCAGCGGTGTCCTGTTCTTTTCTGACCATGCAATATACACAGGCGCTTCATATCCGGGAGTCAGACGTTTATATGAATTCACGATCGGATTCGTAATAAATGTGATTGCCTTCATATGTTTCATAATTCCGCCAATGAAACAGTACGCTTCCTTACTGAGCCCATGCTCATCTTTGGCATCCTGAAAGATATTAATGCCGTCTCTGCTGAGAGACATATTGATATGCATACCGGAACCATTGATTCCATACTTCGGCTTCGGCATAAACGTCGCGTGTAATCCATGACGTTTTGCAATCGTTTTAACGACCAGTTTAAATGTCATGATATTATCTGCTGTTGTCAGTGCCTCATCATAACGAAAATCTATTTCATGCTGTGCAGGTGCCGCTTCATGATGGGAAGATTCAATCTCATATCCCATCTCTTCCAGCGTCAGAACCATATCACGTCTTGCATTCTCTCCCAGATCCAGAGGTCCCAGGTCAAAATATCCCGCGCTTTCATGAGAAAGCGTAGTCGGAAGTCCATCATCATCTGTATGAAACAGGAAAAATTCACATTCGGGTCCGACATTGAACTCATATCCCATCTCTCTGACATCTTGAATGACTTTCTTCAATATATATCTCGGATCACTTTCAAAAGGTGTTCCGTCCTGTTTATACACGTCACAGATCAGTCTCGCAACCTTTCCCTGCTGAGGTCTCCATGGAAAGATCTCAAAGGTGTTCAGATCCGGATGCAGATACATATCAGACTCTTCCACTCTTGCGAATCCTTCAATGGAAGAACCATCAAACATGATCTGGTTGTCCAGCGCCTTCTCCAGCTGACTGGATGTTATCGCAATATTCTTCATTGTTCCGAAAATGTCTGTAAACTGCAGACGAATAAACCCGACATCTTCTTCCTCGACGATCCTTAAAATATCCTCTCTTGTGTAATTATTCATTACCTGTACCTCCGTGTAAAGATAAAAATGGGCGCTCTCATACCACTGATGAAACCGCCATTGATTTAATCCTTTTAAATTATAATTAGAAAAAGTTACTTTGTCAATCTGAATCCTGTTGAAAAACCGACTGCACTCTGTTAAAATAAGAGAAGTTGTACATCATAATAAACACTATGTGAAAGAGAGGCAGAATAATAACATGGGAGTTGCAATTCCAATCGAAACCAGTGCACGCCATATTCATATGTGCCGTGCTGACTTTGAGACTTTATTCGGTGAAGGAAAAGAACTGACCTTCAAAGCAGAATTAAGCCAGCCTGGCCAATATGTATCTGAAGAACGCATTACCGTTCAGGGGCCAAAAGGAACATTTGAAAATGTAGCAATACTGGGGCCTTTCCGTAACGAGACTCAGCTTGAGATCTCTGTTACAGACTGCCGTAAGCTTGGAATTCCAGGTGTTATCCGCCAATCCGGAGATACCGCAGGAACCCCGGGCTGTACACTGATCGGTCCAAACGGATCACTTACGCTTGATCACGGTGTAATTGTTGCCAAACGCCACATTCACATGACACCTCTGCAGGCACTCCAGATGAACGTTCAGGATAACGACAATGTCTTTGTGATCACGAACAGTTTTGAACGCTCACTGATCTTTGCAGATGTTATCGTCCGTGTACATCCTAATTTTGCACTTGCCATGCATGTAGATACAGATGAAGCAAACGCTTTTGCCGGAATGGAGAACCCTACCGGTGTGATTCTGAAGCTTTTTGGCGGACAGACTTACAACCTACAGAAATGGGCAGAAGAACTTCAAAACGGAATTAACCGTTTATAACAATTATTCATTCTGTAATATGTAATTTTTACAAGAACGCTTCGACGCTGAATCGCTTACCTCAGCTTTTCTTGTAAAAATTACATAATATCAAAATGATACGAAAGTATTTTGCAACAATCCCATCCATCATTTATCTTGTGATCCACACCGCACTGCCAATCAGATAAACCGCAGCATAATACAATGTCAGAATCAATACTCCGTCTGTCAGTTTTCTCCTCTCATGCACAAGACTCCATGCAATGATACAATCTGATATCAGAAAACAACATGCACCGATACTGTATAACAGCGCCATATTCGACTGCAGATGAAGATACATCGTAAATGCCATGGCAACCACTCCGGCAAGTACTGCCATATATCCGAAGGCCTGACGTTTAAACTCTCCAAGCGCCCCAATCTTATCACGGAAGATAAGAAAGACACACAGATATATTCCTCCGAATATCAGCCAGGTGTATTTCGTCGGAACCACCTTCTGACAAAACGCCAGAATAAATAACAGATGTGCAGCCCCAAAAAGATACACACCCCTGATAAACTGTATCTCCAGTATCACATCTGCCGTCATACAGCAGATCAGTCCGAGCACGATCACCCATTCTGCCAGCCGATGTGTCTGCAAAGCTCCATATATTCCGGCAAGTACAGCCATTGAAGTAGCCGCCGCCTTAAATATCAGTGCTCTTTTCCCTGCCTTCTCCCGGAAATAACCATACAACAGACCAAAAAGCACCAGCAATCCTATCGTTATATACATTCTGCAACCTCTCTCCTCTTACATTTTCAAGAGTTGTTTCATTATACCATACCTTTCTGAAGAATCATAGGGCGTTAATTCTTAATTTGTATTACGGTTAATTCCTGATTTGCCTTCCGGTCACATCCATATGATAATCCTCCTTATAGATCAACTCAGACACCGGCACGATCTCATACCCCTTTTTCTGAATATCTGTAATGAGCGTATCCAATGCATCTGCGGTATATTTTGCCCCGTTATGGCATAGAATAATTGCTCCGTTCTTTAATTCCTTATGCTGGATCACGGTATCAATGATGCTGTCCACGCCGTAATCTTTCCAGTCCAGGCTATCCACGGACCACTGGATCGTATAATATCCACATTCTTGAGCAGATAATATAAGTTCATTATTATAATCTCCATATGGCGGACGAAACAGTTGCATACTGCAGCCGGTCAGTTCTTTTACTTTTTCATGTACCTCCCTGATCTCCTGTTTCTGCTCTTCCTGCGACAGTTCAGACATGTTTTTATGATTTTCGCTGTGGTTTCCCAGATCATGACCGGCTTCTTTTATTGCCTTAACATCTTCCGGATATTTCTCCACCCAGCCGCCGGTCATAAAAAAGGTCACATGAATATTATGTTTTTTCAGTATCTCCAATATCTGCTGTGTATCTTCATTTCCCCATGCCGCATCAAAAGACAGAGCCACTTTTTTCTCATCCGTTTCTACCGAATAAATCGGAAGTTCTCTCCCATTCACGTTGTTGGAAACACTCACATAGCCGGAAAGGTATCGATAGGATCCTGCGAGGGCAATCATCAACATCAATACCAGAATTCCGTAATTCATCCATTTCCTTTTTCCTATTTTTCTCATGAATCAAACTCCGGATAATAGCCTTTTGTAATAATATAGTGTTATTATATATAATGTATGATGTAATTATTTTCAAAAAAAAGAGAATGCGTCCTGATTGATATCAGATACACATCCTCTTTTTATTGTGAAATAAATACCATACAATAAATATATGACTTTATCTTATCTTCTACATGGAATTCACACTCAAAATAAAGAGTGTTGCAAGTACCATTGCAAATCCCAGAATATCAATTGGCGGAAACGCCGTTCCCAGACATACAGCTGCTACAATTGTTGCCGCAACCGGTTCAACACTTGATAACAGCCCGGCATATACACTTCCTGCATATTTCACTGCTGCCAGATAGAAGCAGAACGGAAGTATTGTTCCCGGAATCACGATTCCAAGAAATGCAACCACAATTTCCAGATCAATTTCAACCGCCATTTTCCATGGCCGGAATAAAAAGAATAATACTCCGCCTCCGATCAACATCGACCACGCACATATAATTTCCGCCGGATATTTTTTCAACAGCGGACTGGGCAGCACTCCATAAAAGCAGGTCGAAACCGCCAGAAGAAGACCAAATATAATTCCCTTTGGCGAAATTGACAATGAATGAAGATTCCCGTGCGTTGCCACAAGAAATATTCCCGTTATCGAAAACAACACCGCGATAATCTCTTTTTTCTTTGGCATCACCCGGTATATTACAGCAAAATAGATCAACAGCATTGCCGGGTTCAAATACTGAAATATGGTTGCAACTCCGGCATTTGTCTCCTGTATCGCCGAGAAAAAGGAAAACTGCATTCCCATGACTCCCAGTATTCCAAATGCAATTGTACGGACGGCATCCTTTCCCGTCTTCCATACTTCAACCGGCTTTTGTTTCTTAATAACAACCGCATATAAAAACAAAAGGGCTCCTGATGCAAGCAGCCGATACGGAACCAGCCATTTTGAATCAATCCCTTTATTATCAAACAAAAACTGGGCTATGGGGCTCGTTGAGCCCCATAATAACCCAGCAGCAAAAGCGGCCATCATGCCCTTTTTACGTTCCATCTCTCGTTCCTCAGATAACTGTTATTCTCTAATCGTTCTCATTCAGCCATTCTTTCATCAATTCAACATATCTGTCGTTATCTTCCACGAAGCACATATGGCGACAGGTACGGAACAATTCCCATCTGGAATTCGGAATTCTGTCATACATATATTTTGCAATATATGGTGTACACAGATCATTTCCTCCATTGATGACCAGTGTAGGTTCTTTGATGTCCTTCAGCTGCTCTGTTACATCATAATCCTTCAGTGTTCCTTCCGGAGTAAATTCATTCGGTCCCCAGCCTACAACATAAGCTTCTCCGCCCTTTTTCACCGGACGACGCAGACATTCCGGAGAATCCTCTGTAACTGCACCTGCAGCATGACGAAGCATAAACTCTGTTTCTGCTGCTATGTAAGCCGGATCACTGTAATCACCGGTTGATGTTGCTTTATCAATTGCATCCTGCATCTCCTGTGGCAGGAACTTGATCATACGATGCTGCTCGATTCCCCACATCCAGGATGCCGGCAATGTACTGGACAGGATCAGACTCTTTAATCCTTCCGGTTTATAATTGCAGACATAATCCAGAAGCTGCATTCCGCCCCATGACTGTCCTAACAGATGAATCTCATCCAATCCGAGATGTTTTCTTAATTCGATCAGCTCATTGATCCATGTCTTGGCATTCCACAGCTCCGGATGTCCATCCAGATAAGATTCACCGCAGCCGATCTGATCATACATGACAAGCTGACGTCCGTCTTCCTCGGCAAGTCTGTCCAATACTTCAAAATAATTGTGTGTTGAGCCCGGACCACCGTGAAGCAATACCAGTGGTTTTTTATTTCCTGTACATTCTCCTACTACACGATAATACGTTTTGTGCCCCAGGTAAGGCATATATCCTTCTGTGATTTTCATAATGAAAATACCTCCTTTTGTATTCCATTATATACAAAAAGAATATAATTGTACAGATTTATTGCAAAAAAAGGAACAGTTTCAACACTGTCCCTAATCCATTCACACAAATATATTCTATGCCTTCCAGATGTCTCTGTTATACTCGGCAATCGTCCTGTCTGATGAGAAATATCCCGCCTTTGCAATATTCATCAGCATCTTTTTCGCCCATCCGATCCGGTCCTCATAATCTGCAAATGCTCTTTCCTTTGTCTCAATATATTCCTTCACATCCAGAAGAGTCATGAACCAGTCTTTCTGAATCAATTCTGCATGGATCTCAAGAAGTGTACGCACATCTCCGATCTTCAGCATCTCAGGACTGATGATAAAATCGATCCATCTGCGGATATCCGCATCATTGATATAATAATCCGCAGCCACATAATCTGATTTTGCATAATGTTCAATGACTTCATCACTGCTCTTGCCGAACACGTAGATATTTTCATCTCCTACCAGTTCATGAATTTCTACATTTGCTCCATCTTCTGTTCCCAGCGTAACAGCTCCGTTCAGCATAAATTTCATATTGCCGGTTCCGCTGGCTTCCTTTGATGCCAGCGAGATCTGCTCTGAGATATCACATGCCGGAATCAGTTTCTCTGCCAGCGTTACATTGTAATTTTCCACCATAACTACCTGAAGATATGGTGATACTTCCGGATCGTTCTGAATCAGCTCCTGCAGACAGAGGATCACATGAATGATATCCTTTGCGATCGTATACGCCGGCGCTGCCTTTGCGCCAAAGATGACTGTGATCGGTGTCTTTGGAAGATTGCCTGCCTTTATATCCAGATATTTATAGATCACATACAGAACATTCATCTGCTGACGTTTATATTCATGAAGACGTTTTACCTGAATATCAAAGATTGCGTGATCATTTAACACGATTCCTGATTCTTTCTCCAGATATTCTTTTAACGCCGTTTTATTCTCCTGTTTGACATCCAGAAGCTCCTGTAACGCTTCTTCATTGTCAGAAAGAGACAGAAGTTGTTCCAGTTTTACAGCATCTTTACGGAACTCTCCTGCACCATATCTGTCAATCCAGTCTACCAGCTTTTTGTCACAGTGCATCAGCCATCTGCGGAATGTAATTCCATTCGTTTTATTATTAAATTTCTCCGGATAAATATCATAAAACGGTTTTAATTCTACATTTTTCAGAATCTCTGTATGAAGCGCAGCCACTCCATTCACACTGAATCCATAGTGCATATCCATTCTTGCCATATGTACCCGGTTCCATTCATCGATAATCTGTAATTCCTTATTTTCATACTTTTCAGAGACTCTTTTAGCCAGCTCGCGAATAATCGGCATAAGATGCGGAACTACAGTCTCAAGATAATCCACCGGCCATTTTTCCAATGCCTCTGCAAGAATAGTATGGTTCGTATATGCACATGTGTTGGATACAATCTCGATTGCTTTATCCATGGAGATTCCCCTTGCCGTCAGCAGACGGATCAGTTCCGGAATGACCATAGACGGATGGGTGTCATTGATCTGAATGACAACATGTTGATCCAGTTCATCCAGCGCATAGCCTTTTTCTTCATATTCCTTCAGAATATACTGTGCGCCGTTACTTACCATAAAATACTGCTGATAAATTCTCAGAAGTTCGCCCTGCTTATCACTGTCATCCGGATAAAGGAACAGTGTCAGATTCTGTTTGATGTCATTCTTATCAAATGAAATACCATCACCAACAATGCTTTCATTAACTGTATCCACATCAAAAAGGTGCAGTTTATTGGTTCCATTTTCGTAGCCTGTCACATCAATGTCATACAGTTTTGAATGAATGCTGAAATTACGGAACGGTACGTCAAATCCAATCCCCGTGTCTGTCAGCCAGCTGGTATCCTGTATCCATGGGTTCGGTGTTTCTTTCTGCTTATGATTTTCAAATACCTGTTTGAATAATCCAAGATGATAATTCAAGCCAATTCCATCTCCATTGATTCCAAGTGTAGCCATCGAATCCAGGAAACATGCTGCAAGTCTTCCCAGTCCGCCATTGCCAAGAGACGGCTCCGGCTCAATCTCTTCAATCTTACAGATATCCTTTCCATTGGAAGCAAGAAGCTCTCTGACTTCATCGTAAACTCCCAGATTGATCAAATTATTAGATAATAACTTTCCGATCAAAAATTCCGCTGATATATAATATATTTTTCTTTCTTTCTCAGAAGTATTCTCTCCTCTTTCTTCTGCCGCTTCTTTTACCGTATTCAAAAGCGCTGCATATATCTCTTCGTTTGTCGCGTCTTTTATACTTTTCTCTAGTCTCTGCTGTAATCTTTCAGAAAAATTCATATGATACCTCCTGTCCGGCGATCATATAACATGTTCGCCTGAATCCTCAAGTCCGTTTCCTGTCGGCTTATTTTCTGTCGACAGTAATATTATAATCACTTTTTTATGCATTTCTCTTGTAAAATACTAATCAAAAGTAATACAATACTATCAAGCACTATGAGTACAAGGAGTTTTTTATGAATACACTGGAATACGAAAATCTATATGAAAGAAAATCCCATGTGAGTCCTCAGTTTCCTTATAATACGTATCTTTGCTCCATTCCTCTGGATTTCACACTGGTTCCCGCTCACTGGCACAACGATGTAGAACTCATTGTTATAAAAAAAGGCACCGGTATCATCGCAGTTGATATGGAACCACAGACGGTGTCTGCCGGCGATATTATTCTGGTTCGTCCCGGTCAGATTCACTCCATCTCTCAGCATGATAATGACACTATGGAATATGAAAATATATTATTCCGTCCGGATCTTTTATATTCACAGAATACGGATCTTCGTACATTAGAGTATTTTGACCTCTACTTTAATCCGGAATATAATCTCCCCTGGCATATTGATCACTCCAATTCCTGTCACAAAAAATTAGCAGAGTGCATCAATGCTATTGACACACTCTGCGGTGAACGTCCCAGATATTACGAATTATCTGTAAAAGGATACCTTTTTCAGTTTTTCTATCTGCTTTTCTCCTGTCAGGAGTCCCCTGTATATTCAACCGGCAGAAAATCTCTTGACAAAGTCAAGAAAATGATTGCCTATATTGAAGAGCACTACATGGAGCCTATTTCTGTTCAATCTGCCGCAGATTATATGGGATTCTCCAATTCTCATTTTATGAAATTCTTTAAGCAGAACATGCATACCACATTTACCAGTTATCTGAATCACTACAGACTGACGATAGCCGGTCGTCTTCTGCTTACAACGGATGATAATATTCTGGTTATTTCCGAAAAAACGGGATTCAATAACCTGTCATACTTTAACCGGCTATTCAAACAATATTTCCATATGACACCCAGGGAATACCGTATGAAATAGTCAACTCCATTTCTCTAATTAACAGTTACCTGTAAATGTATTTAAAAAGTAAAAACCTGTAAAGTCATAAACTTTACAGGTCTCATATAACTCCCCGAGTTGGGCTCGAACCAACAACCCCACGGTTAACAGCCGTGTGCTCTACCATTGAGCTATCGAGGATTACCTATATTATTATAGCCCCCTGCCTGTTAAATTGCAAGAGGTTTTTTATATGTACCTTCAAAACTGCATACAAGAAATATCATCCACTTACCTATCACCTTGCTTGGTCATGCCCTCGACCGATTAGTATCAGTCAGCTCCATGTGTTACCACACTTCCACCTCTGACCTATCTACCTCGTCGTCTTCAAGGGGTCTTACTACTTTACGTAGGGATATCTCATCTTGAGGGGGGCTTCACGCTTAGATGCCTTCAGCGTTTATCCCGTCCCGGCTTGGCTACTCTGCCATGCATCTGGCGATGCAACAGATCCACCAGCGGCCAGT
>NZ_JBDOHS010000029.1:0-13241 GCF_039832105.1 Dorea sp. YH-dor226
CGCCCCATATCTGATGATTTATGTCAATTCAGAAACCATTCTGAATAATGACCGTTTTTTCTCTCCTTATATGAGGAGAGTTATCCACATCATAGAAAAAAATCATTTAACAATTACCTAATCTATATATTTTTTAGTTCAGGATTTGTAGCTTCCTGCAAAGAATCTCCTAATAAACTGAACCCCAACACAGAAAGAAAAATAAAAATTCCCGGAATTACTACATAATACGGTGCGTTAAAAATATATCTACTCCCCTGTGATATCATAGCTCCCCATTCCGGTGTTGGCATCTGTGCACCCAATCCTATAAATGAAAATCCTGATGCTGCTATCAATGCATTACCTATTCCCATTGTAATTTGTGGAATAACCATAGACATTGTTTGTGGAATAATTATTCTAAAAATAATTCTAACCGGATGCATTCCTATAGATTTAGCCGATTCTACATACAATTTTTCTTTAATAACAATAACCATTCCTCGAACCATCCTGGCATAATTTGGCCACCAGGATACTGCTAATGCAAAAATTGTCGGGCCTATTCCTGCGCCAATTGCAGCAGCAATAATCATTGCCAGAAATATTTGAGGAAATGATAAAAATACATCACAAATTCGCATGAGCACATTATCAAACCACCCCCCAACATATCCAGCAATACCTCCCACAACAATGCCAAAAGCTGCTGCAAGAAGAACTACGGCTAATGCTGTTCCCATAGAATACCATGAGCCATAAGCAAGTCTTGAAAATATGTCTCTTCCCATTTCATCAGTTCCAAATATATGCGATGCTCCTGGAGAAACTAGTTTTGCTCCCATATCCACTTCCAAAGGATCATATTTTGTTACTATTGGTCCTATTATCATAAACAAGATAATTCCCAGGGAAATAATAGTTCCCATAGCAGAAGGGATATCTCTGAAAAAAAATTTTTTTATCGTTTTCATCATGACAACCTCACTCTCGGATCTATGAGAACATAAGAAATATCAACGATCAAATTTATCAATATAAATATAATAGCCATTACCATTGTTATTCCTGCTATCACTAGTAAATCCATAGACAAAATTGATTCCAAGGCATAAGAACCAAGTCCCGGCCAACTAAAAATCTTTTCTATCAATACAGTTCCTCCAATCATTCCACCAGCCTGCATACCAAGCATAGTTAATATCGGAGAAATAGCATTCTTCATAGCATGTCTTAAAATAACAGGACGTTCTAATAATCCCTTTGATCTTGCCGTTCGAATATAATCTTGACGCAATTCTTGTAAAAGCTGAGTTCTCATCATTCTGGTTGTAATCCCACAATAACCAATCACAAGACTTAAAACCGGCAATACCAAATGTTTAGCAGAAAGAAAAAACAATTCCCAATCTCCCTGCAATGCACTATCTAGTAAATATAATCCTGTTATTGTATCCGGCCCTGCTACTCCAGCAGGAAGTCGGTATCCGGCAGGCAGTAATGAAGCTTTATAATACAATAGATACTGCAAAATCAAAGCAAGCCAATAAGGAGGAACCGCCATACTCGCCACAGAAAAAAATCGTATTATATGATCAACAAGTTTATTTCTTTTTAAGGCTGCAATACTTCCAAGCAAAAGTGCAAGTATGAAAAAAATTATTAAAGACAATATCGTAAGTTCCATTGTTGCTGCTAATCTAGTAGATATTTCTTTTGTAACCGGCTGTTTACTCTTATATGATTTTCCCATATCAAAATGCAGCAGACCTTTCATATAATTTATGTACTGCTCGTAAACAGGCTTGTCCAATCCCAGTTCAACTCTTTTTTCTTCAACCTGTTCCTTTGATGCGGACGGCCCTGCTGCCGCCCGCGCCGGATCAGCCGGAAGACAATGCGTCGCAATAAATACAATCAAAGTAATTCCTATTACGACAAAAATTAAAGATAAGAATCTTTTTGCTAAAAATTTAGCCATAAACTGCCCCCTAATCTTCCGGATGATTGATATCTATTCAGCAATCGTTAATTGATAAAAACGAATAGAATAGTAATAATCTAACGGATGAATCTTAAAGCCCTGATACTTATTATTAATTGCCTCCACAGAATCAGGTGAAGTAATGTAGAGCGCTGCACAATCATCAACCAGAATTTCTTGTGCTGTATTTAAATATTCCTGTTTTTCAGTTTCATCAACAGTTGCTGTTGCTTTGTCAATTACTTCATCAAATTCTGGATTTTCGTAAAAACTCCAATTATATGGCTGACCACTGTACATACTATGGAAGTTCTGTTTCAGGAAGAAAACAGAATCGCCGGTAAATGCGCCCATATTCAACGCTGACATTTCAGGGGCTGTATCCGGAGAGGCATTTTCCTCTACCAGAGAAAGCCATGGCATTACCTTTATTTCAAGAGTGATACCGATTTCTGCAAGATTTGCCTGTAAAATCTGTGCCATCTGAACCTGATCATCACTACCTTCACAAAGATGAACGGAAACTGTACACTCTCCGACACCTGATTGTTCCATTAATTCTTTTGCTTTTTCCAGATTCTGTTCCTGTTGAGGAATACTATTATCATGATCGGCAAATTTTGCTGGCATAAATCCACTTGGTACAGTTGCTTTCCCATTATATACATTATCCTTTACACCTTGATAATCCATTGCCAGTGTAACTGCCTGACGTACCATCAAATTATCAAAAGGAGCTTTTTGTGTATTAAATGTAAAGATATTTGTCTGCAATGACTGTTCTGTTAAAACATCAATATTTTCGTTTGCTTCAAGAATATCCAGATTTTCTGTGATTGGAATTTGTAATTTATCAACTTCCCCTGAATTCAACATCTGAATTTGAGTTGCATTATCCTTTACGATTAATGTCTGAATGGTATCAATTTGATTATCTTCCCATCCTCCCCAGTAATCTTCAAATTTTTCCATAGTATAATACTGATCTTCTTCATATCCTGAAATTTGATAGGCACCAGTTCCGCAAGAATTTCTTGCACAATATTCCTGTGCCCAATCTCCATCTTTTTCATTTTCTTTACACCATGTCGGAGAAATGATACCGACCTTTGCTACGTTATACAGAAATCCAGAATTATCACTTTTCAACTTAATTGTCACAGTCATATCATCTGTTGCTTCTACACTCTCAATTTCCTGAACCAATGTAGAAATCGGATTAACGAATGCCATTGCACGCTCATATGAATATACAACTGCTTCTGCATTTAACGCTGTTCCATCTGCAAATTTTACACCTTCCCGAAGTTTAAAAATATATGTTTTAGCATCTGGGACTTCATAGCTTTCCGCAAGCCATGGTTCTATCTCTGTCGTTCCACGAATCTCTTCAACAAGTGGTTCATAACATGTTCTAGATGCATTCATATCACCTGCACCTACTAAATTAGTCGGATCAAAATTAGCCGGCATTACACCAAGAGCGGCTGTAAATATTTTATCTTCTTCACTAATCGATGTGTTCTCTTCAGATTCTTCTTTTTTATCTTCCGATTTACTGCATGCACTCAAAGAGAAAATCATAGCCAAAATAATGCCTACTACTAACATTCTTCTCAAATTCTTTTTCATTTTTATCCTCCTTATCGCTTGTAATGATAGATTTTTTCTGCGTGTTCCAGTGTCAAATAGCCATTTTCAATATCTTGTTTTAAAGCTTCTTCACTTCTTTCCTCCGGTTTTCCATATCCACCTCCTCCACCAGTACTTATTTTTACAACATCACCTTTTTTAACCGGAAGCATCGTAGTTTTAAGATAATGTTTTTCTTCTGCAGTACCAGGATTCACAACAACATCCGGTGCTTTTGCTGCTAGACCTCCATTTAATCCCCATGCAGTTGTTTTAGAACGTTCTACCCACAACATAAGATAACATTCATCATCTGATTCAATGCGGTATGTTCGTTCCAGTCCCAGACCTCCTCTGTATTTTCCTGCACCTTCCGAATCTGGACGAATCCTATATGATAAAATCCTAAGAGGATATTTACTTTCAATAAACTCTGTTCCCCAGTTTTTTAAATCCCCGTTTACAACATTTATCATTCCATTCTGTCCATCGCTTCCTTTATATGCACCCCATCCTCCTGCCGTTGCTTCACAGATTACAAATTGTTTCTTACGAATACTGTCATATCCGCTAAATTGAATAACATTTGAATCACCGTAATGTGCAGCAGCAACCTGTTCAGGCATTACAGGTGCCAATGCCTTAACAATCAAATCAATAAGTAAACCAAGTCCAGTAAAATACCATCCGCAAGGAGCCGGCTCCTCAGCTGCCAGAAAACTACCTTTTTCTACAATCACTTTTAAATTGCGAAAAGTTCCTCCGGACACTTGATTTTCTGGATTAATAAGTTCTTTGTATCCTACACGACATGCCGCAATTGTTTGTGCTTCTCCACAATTAATTGGTCCAACTCCCATTTTGGCACTTCCGGATAAATCTATAGTCATTTCATCGCCTTTTATGATTACTTTGACTTTCACAGGCCGCTCTTCTTCTGTAATACCATCATTATCCAAACAACCTTCTGCCAGGTATTCACCATCAGGTATCGCTGCTACTGCCTGTCGGTCCATCTGTTCTGACTGTCGATAAATCTCCAGCGCAGCCTTTTGTACAGTTTCTGTTCCATAGCGGTCAAAAAGTTCTCCAATTCTGATTTCTCCGGTATAACAGGCAGATATACATGCATTTAAATCTCCTCGCATCATCGAATGATATCTGCAATTTATCGCAAGCAAATCCATAACATCATCGTTAATTTTCCCTTCTATACATAACCTGACAGGTGGGATACGAAGACCTTCCTGATATACTTCTGTGCTATCTGCACATCCCATAGGATTTTTACCACCCATATCTTGCATTGCGGCACGCACCGCTGAAAAGCCTTCTAATTTTCCGTTATAAAAAATAGGAGAAAATACGGTAATATCTGCGGCATGTGTTCCTTGAAGATATGGATCATTCATAACAAACACATCACCTTTTTTATAACCCTCAATTCCTATTTTTTCTGTAACTATCTGAATACAGATCTCCAGATTACCAAGAAATATGGGGAGGCCTGAAGACTGGCCCAACAGTTTTGCCTCTTTATCAAAGATACCGACACTACAGTCTTTCATCTCATATATTCCCGGACCGAATGCACTTTTAATCAGACAGTTATTCATTTCTCTTGCTGCAGAATTAACTGCATTACGGATTATTTCAACTACAATCGGATTAACCTTATCTGCCATCTTCTATTCCTCCTTTCTCATTTTCCATAATCATACTATCTGATTCATCTACCCAAAGTTTCCATCCTGGAGGAACTATTGTTGTAGAAGTAAGTTCGACAACAATTGCCGGTCCCTTAATTTCACTTCCCGTCACCAAACATTCTCTCTTATAAATGTCAATATCGTATTTTTTACTTTCAAAATATCCTTGGATCTGCTCCGACGCTTTTGCCGGCAAATTGCTGGTACGTTGCCTTGCAGACACTTTATTTACCGGTACTAAAACAGTCATTCGATAATTTACTATTTCAACAACATTATCAGAAGAATGATGCCCATATAATCTCTCATAAATTTTACTGTAATCTTCCTCAATCTGATCTTTATTAAATATTGTCTCATCCGGAATCTCTACAGATATTGTATATTCTTGTCCAAAATATCTCATATCAAGACTGCAAAGATATCTCTTTTCTTGCCCCTGTATTCCTTCTTTTTTTAAGACTTCATCAAGCTCTTCTTTTAATTCATTAAAATTTCTGTGAAAATCTTCTTCCTGCAAATCATTTAATATGCTAACTTTTGTTTTCCCCGCATCATGACGAATATCCGCATGCAACATTCCCCATGCCGAAAACACTCCTGGATTAGCTGGTACGATTACCTCTTTAATATCAAGCATCTCAGCAATTAAGGCAGCATGCATAGGTCCAGCTCCTCCAAATGCAAGGATAGAAAAATTTCTCGGATCAATTCCTCTTTTCACAGTTAATTCTCTTATAGCATCAGCCATTTTATGATTTGCAATTTCACATACTCCCTCAGCCGCAGTAATCTTATCCAGACCAAATTGATTTCCATAGATTTCAAATGCTTCATGTGTTTTTTCTTCATTCATTTCCATTCTTCCGCCAAGGAAATGCTTTGGAGACATGTGACCAAGTACCAGATTTGCATCTGTTAATGTAGGCTTTTTTCCTCCTCTGTTATAGCATACCGGTCCTGGAACAGCTCCTGCACTTTTCGGTCCTACTCTCATTCCTCCGGCTTCATTCCATGCAATGCTTCCTCCACCAGCCCCGATACTAAAAACATTTACGGTCGGTGCAAGTACAGGAAATCCTTCAATTTCTGCTTCTACGGTTGTTTCTATGCGATTATTTACTACGATACTAACATCAAAACTTGTTCCACCAATATCAAATCCAATAATATTATCACGATTGATTACACTCGCTCCAATTGCGCCTCCTACAGGACCAGACATGAGTGTATATACTGCTGTTGAGGCTGCCAGCTCGGCACGAATCACACCTCCACTTGACTGCATCATATACAAGGTTCCCGTAAATCCTCTTTTTTTCAATTCATCCGATAATGCATATACATGTTTCCTTGTACTCGGAGCTACATAAGCATTTAATGCAGATGTACTTACTCTTTCATACTCTCTGGATTCTTTTGCAATTTCATAGGACGCGGTAATAATTGTATTTTCATCCAATTCTTTTTCCAGAATTCTGCAAACTTCTTTTTCATTTTCTGTATTCGCATAACTATTAATAAGACATACTGCAACCGAATCATAATTTCCACGCAATTTATCAATGACTTCTTGCATCATCTCTTTTGTAACTCTTTTTTCAATCGTTCCATCAAATGCAGTTCTTTCATCAATTTCATATATATCTCGTCTTGGGATTAAAGGCTCCGGTTTATGATAATGAATATTATAAATATCAGGACGATTAGCTCTTGCAATTTCATATACATCACGGAATCCTCTAGTTGTTACAAGTGCACAATGTGCACCTCTTCTTTCAATGACTGAATTTAAACCCGACGTTGTTCCATGAACAATGCTTGTGATTTCTGCATATTTATCTCCCGCCAGCTCATCGAATCCTTTTAATATTCCTTTTTCTAATGCTTCGGGAGTTGTCAATACCTTTGTTGTTTCATAAACACCTGTAGCATCATTTAATAATACTATGTCAGTAAAGGTACCTCCAACGTCCGCTGCTAATCTATATGACATGAAAGTTCCTCCTTACTCTCTTGCTGCAGTAGCAGCTGCTTTCACTCTCCAATACTCAATTTCTGTGGGGATTGTACAATCCGCACCTAAGATAAATCCCGTTTTTCCATTACTACTAATGATGCCTTTTACGGCTTCTTGTATCTCCTCTTCGGTTCCTTCAACTAATACCCCACTTCTATTTGCCAGACCTCCCATAATGGTTGTTCCTGGAAAAAGTTTTTTTCCTTCTTCGATAGAAAACGGAGCCTCATATACTCCCCAGTTAACAACATCTGCATATTCATTATATCCTGCATAACGCTTCATATTTAATCTGTCCTTGCAAATATGTAAAAAACAATATCCTCCGTTTTCACGGATTGCCGTCATAACCTGCTTATCCAACGGTTCAATATACTCTGCAAATTCTTCATCTGTATAATATCTGTATTCTCCACCAAGTGCAGCATAATATACAGCATCAACACCTGCCTTCATATACTCCTCAACCAAGACACACAAAATATCTGCAACTCTTTTATATACATCACTAACCGCAATTTTATTCTGTCTTAAATGTTCAGGCATCACTAATCTTCCCATATCATAACCATATGTTTTTTCAATCAGGTGTAAGCTTGATGCAACCACTCCGTGAAGAGTTCCCATAGAAAATTTGTCCGAATCACTCTTTTCCAATATTCCCTTTACCATGTCGATCTGTCTGGTCAGCCATGTGTCTTTTTTCGAAAATGCAGGTATATTTTTCCAGTCATTTCCACAATGAATTCCGTCGCAATGCGGCAATAAATTTTCATTCATTATTTTATATATATCTGTATCAGTTTTTTCAAAAAAGTCCAGATGCGCAGCTACACCTTGATCTCCATATTCACATCCTTTTGGAAAATGAAGCGAAAAACTAGACGGAATACCATCTACAGGTTCCTTTTTGATTGCTGCTATTACACGTTCTCTTCCTTTCATTCTTATCATTCCTCTCCTGCTCTTATTACTGTTGTTTTACTGATATTATCTCTGATATTATCAGCATGAGTAAAAAAAATAGATGTACATCAATAAACTTATTTAAATATTAACATCTCAAATATATTTTGTCAACACAATTTAGAAATTCCCTTCTTTTTATTCTAATATTTCCACCCACAAAATACCGATTGTGTATTTTCCACAATCGGTATTTTCCTAATGTCATAATATAAGAACTAGTTGTCTTTCTTTTCATATTCAGCGGCTGCTTCTTCGATAGATTCACACATAATACCTATCAGTTCATCAATCTGTTTCTTGGTAACGACAAGCGGTGGGATCATACGATTTACCTTATTTCCGATTGCTGTGATCAGAGCCATTCTGTCAAGGCAACCATGTTTTACGTCTACCGCGATTGGGATGTCATATTCACATCCTACCAGAAGTCCGCGTCCTCTTGCCTCTACCACGTGTGGAAGTTTTGCAAGTTCTGCCTTCATATAGTCACCCATTACTTTTGCATTTTCGCTCAGATTATTATCAAGAATCTCTGTTACAGCTGCAAGTCCGGCTGCACATGCAACACAATGTCCACCATAAGTAGAACCATGTGTTCCGGCTGTAAATGCTTTTGCAACTTTTGCTGATGCACAGCATGCTGCAAGTGGCATTCCGCCTCCGACTGCTTTAGCCATGGACACTGCATCCGGTTTTACACCATATCCCATGAATGCCATCGGTGCACCTGTACGTCCCCATCCTGTCTGAACTTCATCAAACAGAAGCAGCAATCCTTTTTCATCGCAAAGTTTGCGAAGTCCCTCAATAAACTCCTGTGTTGCAGGACGCACACCACCTTCACCCTGTACAGGCTCGATCATGATAGCAATGGTATTTTCCGTGATCTTGGATGCAAAATCTTCAAGATTATTGAACTCTGCGTAAGAGAATCCCGGAAGCATTGGCTTAAATCCCATCTGGATTGCATTATCAGGCTGACCTGTTGCAGACATTGCACCGTAAGTTCTTCCATGGAAGCCCTGTTTCGCTGTGATTATATGATATTTTTCCGGTCCGAAATTATCGACACCATATTTTCTTGCCATCTTGATCATACATTCATTGGCTTCTGTACCGGAATTCTGATAAAAAATCTTATCCATACCGATTGTATCACAGATCTTCTTTGCCAGAAGTGCCTGTGGAATGGTATATGGATAGTTAAATGTATGCATTATATCATCAACCTGATCTTTAATGGCAGCAACCACCTTAGGGTTACGGTTTCCCACACTGTTAACAGCAACACCACCATAAAAATCAAGATAAGCGTTTCCTTCTTCGTCATACAGATACATGCCTTCTGCTCTTTCAGCGATGAAATCATAGCGCTCATATGTCTCCACCATATACTTGTTAACAATGTCTTTTAATTCCTGCGCTGTAAGACCCGTATCTTTCAGTCTCATAATAAACTCCTCACTTTCATCCAATAATCTAATTATTAACAAAAGAAAAAGGGCACCGTATCAATGATACGGCACCCTTGCCCTTTAACGTAATAAAGTATATACCTGCATGAATCAAACGTCAATACTTTTTCTAATTATTTTTTATCTTTTTACAACTGCATTTCCAGGCATTAAAATAGAGTGCTGTAAAGCACTCTATTCTTGCACATATTAGTTATACTTACGTTTTCTAGCAGCTTCAGATTTCTTTTTACGTCTAACACTTGGTTTTTCGTAATGTTCTCTTTTGCGAATCTCCTGCTGAATACCAGCTTTTGCACAGTTTCTTTTGAATCTGCGTAAAGCGCTATCTAACGACTCGTTTTCTTTAACGATTACATTTGACATAGTCTCACACCTAACCTCCCCTCCAGTCCGATATTGTGCATCATACGACTGATCGGGTATTTTTATTGCACTACATATGATTATAACATATTTTTCTAGTACGTCAACAATTTTCTTCAACTTTAGATATTTTAATGTCAATATCTTAAGCAATCTGTCCTTCCAGAACCTCTCGTGCTTTGGCAATTGCAGCTTCCACACCATCCGGATTCTTGCCTCCGGCCTGGGCCATGTTCGGACGACCGCCACCGCCGCCGCCAACACATCCGGCAATTGCCTTAATCAGATTACCTGCATGAGCACCCTTTTCCATTGCTCCGGGAGTCGCCATAGCCATCAGGCTGACTTTCTCTTCATTGACGGAAGCCAGAAGGATGACACCTTCACCCAACTTGTCTTTTAACTGGTCGCCAAGATCACGAAGGCCGTTCATATCTACACCTTCCAGTTTTGTTGCAAGGAGTTTCACGCCCTTTACTTCTGTTACCTGATCCATAACGTCGCCCATGGCATCCTTTGCAAGCTTACTCTTCAGGCTTTCCACTTCACTCTTAAGAGCTTTATTCTCACCAAGGAGATGTGTCACTTTCTCTGTAAGATGATCCGGAGTTGCCTTCAAAAGTTTTGCGGCTTCATGAAGCTTCATTTCCAGATCCTCATAGTAATTCATAAGACCTTTTGCAGTGAGCGCCTCAATTCTTCGTACACCTGCCGCAACGCCTGTCTCAGAAAGGATCTTAAATGCCATAATGTCTCCGGTATTGGCTACATGCGTACCTCCACAGAATTCGATAGAGAAATCTCCCATGCTGACAACCCGTACAATATCACCATATTTTTCACCAAAGAGAGCTGCCGCTCCTGTCTTTTTCGCCTCTTCGATCGGCATATTTCTGACAACAACCGGAAGGCGGTTCTGAATCTCTTGATTGACGATCTCTTCTACTTTTTTCAGTTCTTCTTCTGTCAGAGCTGAAAAATGTGTAAAGTCAAATCTGAGTCTTTCTGCATTATTCAAAGATCCTGCCTGCTCAACGTGATTGCCGAGAACCATGCGGAGTGCCTTCTGAAGAAGATGAGTTGCACTGTGGTTATTCGCCGCAAGCGCACGATTATCCTTATCTACCTCCAGAGTCACTGTATCACCAACTTTAATCATGCCTTTCGTCACATGACCGATATGTCCGAATTTTCCTCCGAGAAGCTTTACAACATCCTCTACCACAAATTCTCCGTCTGCAGTACGAATGACACCTTTATCGGCTTCCTGTCCACCGCTGGTTGCATAGAACGGAGTCTTTTCCACAAAAATCGTTCCTCTTTCTCCGTCAGAAAGAGCATCTACCAGTTCCGCATCTGTTGTAAGCACAGTTACCTTTGAGTCATATGCAAGGTTCTCATATCCTACAAACTCTGTTGTCACAGATGGATCGATGGACTCATATACCGTTACGTCTGCACCCATATAGTTCGTTACTTCGCGGGCTTCACGAGCCGTCTTTCTCTGTACCTCCATAGAAGCTTTGAAACCTTCTTCATCTACGGCAAGCCCCTTTTCTTCCAGAATCTCTTTGGTAAGATCCAGCGGGAATCCATAAGTATCGTACAGCTTAAATGCTTTATCACCGGAGAGAACTGTTTCTCCCTTCTTTGCCATCTCAGTTTCCAGTTCAGACAGGATAGAAAGACCCTGATCGATCGTCTTATTAAACTGATCTTCTTCTTTTGCTATTACCTTAAAGATAAATTCTTTCTTTTCTTCCAGCTCCGGATATCCGTCTTTGGAACCATCAATCACAGTCTGTGCGAGTTCCACCAGGAATTCTCCCGGAATATTCAGTAATCTTCCATGGCGGCATGCACGTCTGAGCAGACGACGGAGCACATAGCCTCTTCCTTCATTAGATGGCATGATTCCATCTGATATCATAAATGTAACAGAACGGATATGGTCAGTAATTACACGGATCGATACATCATGCGCGTCATCATTTCCATATTCCACGCCGGCAAGACGGCAGACATGATCTCTCAGTGATTTCAGAGTATCAATATCAAACATGGAATCCACATCCTGAACGATACATGCAAGACGCTCCAGTCCCATACCGGTATCAATATTCTTCTGCTCAAGCTCTGTATAATTGTTATTGCCGTCATTGTCAAACTGGGTAAATACATTATTCCAGATCTCCATATAACGATCACATTCACAACCTACTGTACAGTCAGGACTTCCACAGCCATACTTTTCTCCACGGTCATAATATACTTCTGAACAAGGACCACAAGGGCCGGAGCCATGCTCCCAGAAGTTATCTTCTTTTCCAAAACGGAAGATACGTTCTTCCGGAATTCCAATCTCTTTATTCCAGATCTCCCACGCTTCATCATCATCTTCATATACAGACGGATACAGCCTGTCAGGATCCAGTCCTACTACCTCAGTCAGAAATTCCCATGTCCATGCTATTGCCTCATGCTTAAAGTAATCTCCGAAAGAAAAATTGCCAAGCATCTCAAAAAATGTACCGTGTCTTGCTGTTTTTCCTACATTCTCGATATCACCAGTACGAATACATTTCTGACAGGTGGTAACCCTTCTTCTGGGCGGAATCTCCTGCCCGGTAAAATATGGTTTTAAAGGCGCCATTCCTGAATTGATCAGCAACAGACTCTTATCGTTGTGCGGCACCAGTGAAAAACTTTTCATTGCAAGATGTTCTTTGCTTTCAAAGAATTCCAGGAACATTCTTCTTAATTCATTTACTCCGTATTTCTGCATAATCTCCTCCTGCTCTCCTTCATCTAAGCTATCCTGTTATATCATAACATTGATTTTGTCAATACTGACTTTTAATTATAAAGAGAAACAGGCGGTTTGTCAACGTTCCGCCTGCTTCTTTACCACTCTTTATTTTCGACTGAAGTGAAAAGTTTATTTCCACTTTGAAGGAGGGAAAGTGGATTTTAGTCTTACACCTATTTCCACTTCCACAAATGCAGCATTTAGTCTTACACTTTTCCTGTTAGACAGTCGCCGGAAAGGTTGGTGTCTATTATGAAAACACTAAACTCTTTTTCTCATTTAACTTTAGAGGAAC
>NZ_JBDOHS010000003.1:0-280917 GCF_039832105.1 Dorea sp. YH-dor226
ACAGGGTCATGGATGAAATAGGCCTTAGTCATCAACCAAAGCGTAAGCCGAATGGTATTACCAAGGCCGATCGGGAAGCTCGTAAGTCAGATGATCTTCTGAAGCGAGATTTCAAATCTGATGCTTCGTACGTTCGATCATGGTAAACAGTATTCAATTAAACTTTCCTATCGTAAGTACAAGAAATTTTCTTGTCTACAATTAATATACCGCATACGAGACGGTTTGTTCATGCGTTTTTGACTGGCAAATTTTATATTTTATTACGATATTTTTTTCAAAATCTTTTTCTCATTTGTCTTTGAAAAATCACTTAACCGATAAGATCGGACTCGTGTCTTTACAATGATTGGAATTAACAAACCATTATTTACCAGCTTTGCACATCGATTAATAATCGTTTTGTTGGTTACACCAAGCATTTTGCTTACTTCAATTGGTGTAAACTCATATAATCGCTTTTTTAACAGAAATGCTAAGAATTCTTTTTCTTTTGCATTTAAATAAGATAGACTTCCATCTAACTCGTCGTTTTCGGATGTTTTTGATAATTCATATACCTTTTTAGAATACAATTCCATCATCCGCAAAAAATAATTGATCCAAATTTCCGGATGAGGAGGATTTTCTCTTCCTGAATAATATAACGCCGGTAACCCCATTTGCAGTGATGCATAATACTCATCTGGATCATAGGCAAAATACTCTTCCAGAGAACCTATTCCATTAAAACCATATCCATAATAATCAAGAATATAGCCTGACATTAATCTGGCGGTTCTTCCATTTCCATCTCCAAAAGGATGAATGGTAACCAATTGATAATGAACTACAGCAGCAATAATCAGCGGATGATCATCTGTAGTATTTACATATTCAACAAGTTCATCCAACAAGTCTGGAATATCAATATACTCTGGTGGAATATATTCCGCTGCGCCTGTTTCGGAATCATATACTGCAAATAACATTCCAGGTGGCATAGGGCCTCTTAAGCCTATCTTTTCTTTTGACGCACCTTTTTCAACCATTGCCTGCACTTCTAAAATCATTTCTTTTGAAAAAACTTCTTTCTTTTTCAGTTTTTCTTCTAAAAAATTTAAAGCCAAAAAGTAATTACGAACTTCCTGTTCTGGCTTTAAAAAATGTTTGTGAGGATCACTATCAATAGCCTCATTTGCCTGTTTTTCAGTTAATGGATTTCCTTCAATCTTATTAGAAGCATAGGAACTTTTTTTCTTAGAGTTTTTTCTAAGTCTGTTTTTTATAACAGGTGGCATTTCTATCGTACTAAGAGAAAAACGCTTTTCGTCTATTTCCGATATTCTTTTTAAAATTTCATTTGTTAGCGTAACCTTAATCACATGATCCACCTCCATTTCATCCATATATTATATCGTTTTATGAATTGTTTTTCCACTAAAATTACACTATTTTTTCACTATTTTTCATTACTTCATCGTCTTCGCCAGTGAATTGAGCAATGCCCGCATCTCTGGATTAGCCAATACTTTTGCCAGAAGTTCCGGATCGACTTCATCAGCAACGGGTACATTATTATTTTCCTGCTGTGCATGCATCTGTGGATCCAGATTCTTTTTCTCATAAAATGCTTCTTCAATGACCGGAATCACCCTGTACCGCTTTGATATCTCCACCATTCAATTTCAGCTTATAAGTAACGCTGCTATGACGGAAACTGTGAAATACAACCGGTGGGAGATTATAGTCCTCTATCAGTTTTTTTAAAGGACCACGGATTGCTCCATCACCCAGGATTTCTTTCATTTCATCCTGCTCAGCTTTCCAGTCTACCAGCATATTAGCAACACTCTTCGGTAAGAATATCTTACGCACACTGCTTTCTGTCTTCGGTGTTTTCAGAATACGTACTGTAGAATTCTTCTTATGATTTGTCGGAAATACCAACAATACATCTTTTCCATCCAGTGCATTTAAAGATTCTTTTCTTATACGCTGTGATTCTTTATTGATGAAGACATATGCACGGTTTTCTTCAATTGCCTCAGCTGACAATTAAAAGCAGCTGCTTCCTTTTATGATATTGAATATTCTTCGCTCTGGAAATCGCAATTTACCATCCCTACAAATCCCGATTTCTATTTTTGTTTCCATAGCATGATGTACTCTTTTTCACCAGTAGCTTCATCCAAACCTTCACATTGAATAATGAACCCTTCTCTTTGGTAAAAAGAAATTGCTCTGGCATTCTTCTGGTATACATTTAATTGTAGGCTGATTTTTTTATCCTTAATATAATCCAATAAAAGCTTACCTATGCCACATGACTGCATTTCATCAGAGACAAAAATACCTTCGATATATCCATCATTTAGTCCTACAAATCCTTGTATCATTTTATCCGCTTCAAACACATAGACTTCGGATTGTGACATCATTTCTTTCACTAATTCATAATTACTTTTCCAGTATTGATTGTAAATAAAATAATGTGCTTTCAGATTTATCTCTACCATATGTCAGCAACTCTATCGACATCTTCATTCATCAACTTTCTAATCATAATAAATATTCTCCACAACTACATCCTTTATGTTTTTCTCTTTTTTCATTCTATCATAAGCTCATCTTTATTCGTAATTTTATTGATATTTTTCTTTTGCGCACTTTCAAGTCGAGCATCCGCGAGACTTGGCACGTGATAAACAAATTTGTTATTACTCGCGCATCTGAAAGAGGTGGGAGTCTTCTCGACTGAAATAAAAAAAGGATTTTATGCAGTTTCTGCTTATCTTAGCTCCTGCATAAAATCCAGAATTTGTTTTACATATTATATGTAGAACACACCATAATTTTTTAAAAACTCATAATCTGTTCTTCGTCAAGTCTTTTGAGAATTTCGCACGCCAGCTTAACAGCGTTATCAAAGTCAGCATAAGCTGAAATTCCATAATGCGTATGTGCATAGCGAACCGGAACTCCAATAACGATAACCGGAACCGCTTTTTCAGTCAAATGTATAGCTGCACCATTAGTTGAACCAGCACTACGAACTGAATCCTGAACCGGGATACCAAGCTTTTCTGCCAAATCCAACGCATATCTTTGATAACGTGGATTCGTGATCATACGGGAATCAATGTGACGCAGCATCGGTCCGCGCTTGATAGCTGTCTGAACCATATACTCTTCAACACAAGTATCATCTGCCGGGCATCCTTCAAAAACAATTGCAATATCCGGCTTAATCACCTGTGCTGTCACGGTGGCACCACGTACACCTACCTCTTCCTGTGCTGCACAAGCGCCAACAATATCAACATTCAGATCCTCACCAGCCAGTGTATGCATAGTCTTAAGAATTGCCGCACATCCCAAACGGCAGTCAAAGCTCTTGCCCACCATCAGATCTGTGTTTTCTGAATATGTAAATGTCACATCCGGCACTACCGGTTCACCGATACGAATGCCGAACTTTTCAACTGCTTCTTCTTTAGAAACAGCTCCAACATCTACCGTAATATCTTTCATATCCAAAGGTGCTTTACGCTCCTGCTCTGTCATGAAATGAGGAGGCTTGCTGGCAGTAAGACCCGGAATATATTCTCCAAATCGGTTGCGCACCCAGACTTTATGTGCCGGAATATTATGGTTAACCCATCCTCCGACCTGAATAATGCGAAGTGTTCCGTTCGGGCAGATAGCCTGCACCATAAAACCAACCTCATCACTATGTGCGTCAAGCTGAACAACCGGACGTTTGCCATTATTTTCTTTGCGGCGGATATACAGATTGCGCATGCGATCTTCTTTAATTTCTCCAAGTCCTTCTGCGTAAGGACGAATCGCTGCAACCACTTCATCTTCGAAACCGGATGTACCGTTTGCATTTGAAATTGCTGCAATCATTTCCAGCGTCGTTTTTTTATCCATTTTAATACCCCTTTATGAAAGTTCTACTTTCTTGAATTCTTCCATGAAATCAACAATATAGTTTGCTGTAGTCTCAAGCATCTCCTTGCCCCATTCTTCTGTAGCGGTGCTTGGATGATCTGGTCCAATCCAGCCACTGTCTGTTACGTTCGGAGTATGACGTACAATATCAACGTTAACTCCCTTGAACTCAACAGAACGGAAACCGGTTGTCTTCAGGTTATCAGTCAGGTGCTTAAACTTAAGTTCCCCACCGATCTCACTCTTATCAACTAAAGATGGATCAATTCCAAGAATTGCAGCTGTTTCCTCACCGCCGCCATGGCCGCCTTTCCATGCTGGGTTCATATCCCATGCCATCAGCCACCAGTTAAGCATAGCAACCAGACAGCCTTTATCTTCGAATTCCATGCCAAGGCGATCAATCATCTTAACATTTCCGCCATGACCGTTCAGGAAAACGAATTTTCTTGCGCCGTGACGATACAGACTCAGGAAAATCTGTCGGCAAAACTGATAGAGTACCTCGCCGTCAATATCAATTGTACCCGGATACGGAGCTAAACACTCGCAAGAACCATATGGAATGGTCGGAGCAATCAAAACATCACTCTTCTTTTCAATTTTTTCTAACAAATGATCCGGAATCAGTGTATCGGTTCCAAGTGGCATGTGACGACCGTGACACTCAATACTACCGATAGAAATAAGTACCATATCATTTTTTTCAAAATATTCTTGGGCTTTCGGCCAAGTCAAATCTGTAAGTCTCATAGTTTTCTTTCCTTTCACATATAATAATTATTCTCTTCTGAAAATCGGACTATCCGGAAACCGGACAGTCCGACATCCGTTCGTTACTGTGCTACTTTAACTTTATCCAGGCTATAGTGTCCATTATTATCCTCATTTCGTAATATCTGAACAGATACGCCTATAATATTCGAGCCGCTCTTGATAAAATAAGTATAGTTTAGGCAAATATGATTGTCAACAATTTCGAATTGATGTTAACAACAAAAAAATGTCAGTATTTTTGTTGATTTTCACCATATTTTTTTCTCTAAACAATATTTTTAAAACTTTTTACAACTGCATAACATGCTTTTTTATGCAGTTGTACCAATTTTTTAAAATAATAATTGTTAATAATGTTATTGTGTGACTTTTCATGTATTTTTTTGCAAAAAAATAATACTTTCGCTTTTGTTAACAATCCACTATAATTGTAATTAGTTTTAAATAACGGACAAAAGACACACGTATAACTTTTCTATTAGTAAGGAGGAAACAAAACATGCGAAAAATTGGCGGTTTATTCAACTATGAACCAAGCAAACCTATCGAAAACGGATACTTTTCACGTATCTGCTCACCTAGTGACGATCTGGCATTTAACATGTCTGGACGATGCGCTATATATTATTGTTTACAGGATATTGCACTGCACGATACGCGTAAAGTAGCATATGTGCCTTTGTATACCTGTGAGACAGTCCTTGCTCCTTTTGAAAAAGCTGGATATCAGCTGAAATTTTATGAGCTGGACAAAGATTTGCACAGCATTTTCGATACTTCTGTTATCGATGAAATCAGTGTTTTATCTCTTTGTGGCTACTATGGCTTCTGCAACTATGATCACGACTTCGTTAAAGCCTGCAAAGAAAAAGGAGTTGTAATTTTTGAAGATGTAACTCATTCCATGCTCTCAGCTGACGGTATCGATCCTCTCTGTGATTATTTTGCCGGAAGCTTCCGAAAATGGATGGGGGTTGATTGCGGTGGATTCGCCGTTAAACGAAACGGAACCTTTGAAACTCCTCTTCTGCCAGTAGAAGCAACACATCTTAAACAGCGAAAAGAATACTACGAGACAGGAGACGGTGATGTTTTCTGGGAAGGAGAGCTGCGACTTCGTCAGATATTTGACAGCTTTGCTGGAGATGATAATTCAGAATATCTCCTTCGCCATGCTGACTTTGATTCCATTTGCAAGACAAGACGTGAAAACTACGCTGCACTTTTAGACGCTCTTACCGCACCTCTTCATGGTGTGCAAGTAGTCTTTCCTGAGCTTCCAGAGGCTACTGTTCCAAGCCATTTCTGCCTATATGCCGAAAATCGTGAGAGATTTCAGCAATACCTGACAGATCACCAGATTCGCTCGACTGTCTACTGGCCAGTGGGGCCTCTGGTTCATCCACTGCCAGATTCATCAGAACAATACATTTATGACCACATTGTATCCGTTCCTTGCGATCAGCGCTTCACACCTTCTGATATGCAATATGTTGCGCAAGTCTTAATGGATTATTCTGGAAATTAGATGAGGTAAATATGCAGGAACAACGAAAAGCATCAAACACAACTACATCAGAAATTGTTCTTGAATCTCTGCGTGAGCAGATTATTAACGGAACCCTTCAGCCTCAGGAAAAACTGGTAGAGGCTGAAATTGCCCAGAAATTCGGACTCAGCCGAGGACCTGTGCGCGAAGCACTGCGACAGCTTGCCGTCGAAGGTTTAGTCGATTACTGTCCTAACAAAGGATGTACAGTCGCACTGCTTTCTCCGCAGGATGCGTATGAAGTCTTCTTTTTACGCGGCAGCCTCGAAAAACTGGCAATTCAAAAAAGCAACTGTCGACTTAGTGATTATAGTCTCCTGATAATGGAAGCCAGCATTGAAGAATTTCGAAAGGCTGTTCTCGAAGGTAATACCATGAAGGCCGTTCACGCAGATGAGACATTCCACCAGCAGATCATTCGCTCTGCCCATCTTGACCGATTGACTAAAATGTGGGAGCTTCTAAGCCCCCTGAATGGTGCCATGTTTCTCTCGGTTCAAAATGCTAACCACTTTGGACAGTTAAACGGAGATACTGAAACGCTTCAGAATGCTAAATGCTTAGAACCAAACACTCCGGATTCACGCACCTCTCATAACGGAGGTGCTGCAGTATGGACACACCAAAGCTTGTTGGAAGCCATCCGAAGCAGCGACCTCCAGGCAGCCTGTGCTCTTTTGGATCAGCATTATGAAGAAACCGGCAGACGTGTATACAGACTTTCACTCATGAAAGAACAGAGCTTTTAATTCGTTTCATTAATATTCAAGAGGGCCTGGAATAATTCCGGACCCTCTTGAACTTTGATTATCCTTTACAGCTGTAAGTCAAGATTTTTCAATTGTGAAATAGTTTTTATAATAATGTAAACTTAGCTACATCTTCATGTGGATTTACTTTTGCCAAACCAATCTCTCCAAATCGTGCTGTAAATGGTATGAAATTTTCCTGCATCGTCTGAAATGCCTTCTGCATCTGCACTTTATCCAATGTTTTTCCAAGAGTTATATGTGGCAGCCATGAAAAAGGCTTATAATATTCACTCAACGTTGTCTCGGGAATATCGCAAAATGCTTTATATATTTCCCCAGACAGATCAAACAGCTTCTCTGTGTTGAAACCTTTCATTGCCCTTCGTTCCTTTGCTTTATATGTAGAAACTATTTCAAATGGAATAACAAAGCCAAAACAAGGAAAGAACACAAGAATTCCGTATGATCATCAAAAAGAGGCTATGGCTGCACTTACAAGACTTGATGAAGAAAAAGGAACATATAGCGGATTAATTGTTCTTCCAATATTTGGGATGAAAACAGGTGGATTATAGAAAAGAAATATCGTGGAATTCGGAAAAGAAAAGTATTCTTACAAGCTGTTTTGTACCAAGTGGATTATCTATACCACAAGCGAGAAATTGACCGATCGCTAGAAGGGGTTTCTGACAATGCCAAAGAACTTGGATATAAAATCAATGTTGATGATTTGACAGAGGATTATGAAGGCATTTCAGAATACTTCAAACGAATATGGATTCAGTTGAAATATACAAGATATACTGATAAAAACCGAGTTAGATATCGTGCAAAATCAGTTTCTTTCATGGCATACCTCCGGAATGACGTATGCACAGGATTTCTCCACTTTTTTCATCAGATCGGGATAAACTTCTGCTGTCAGACGTAGATATTGTGCCGTTGAGCGTACTGATTTGTGTCCCATATAAGTGGAGAGGATTGGAAGCATAGCAGATAAATCGGCTTCTTCCTTGATCCATTTCTGTAAAACATGAACTGCGAATGTATGACGGATATCGTGCAAGCGAGGTCCCTGACCTTTTCCACCATGTGAAATACCAGCAACTTCTAGATATCTGCGATATCTTTGATATACAGTCATGGGACTGATCATGGTCTTATCTGGTGCAAGAAAGAAAAAGTCACTGTCTTTTTCCCACCAGATTTTATCTGCATAGGATATACACGCTTCTTTCACGGAATCTGATAATGGGATATATCGATCACGATCAGTTTTTGCTTCACGGATTGTAAGAATCCCCTCTTCGAGATTTACATCCTTGTAGCGAAGTCCTACAACTTCTGATACCCGAAGTCCACAGCCATAAAGAATTCTAAAAATTACTGGCAATGCCAGATGCATGTTTCTCGCAACCTCTCGAGGTTCTGTTTCATCTGCGGCTTTGATCACAGAAGTTATCTGTTCGTGTGTAAATATATAAGGTACAAATGAATTATGATTCAATCCTTTTACTTCCGGCACGATATAAGCATCATATCCGAGGTTATTCAAGTAGATGGCAAACTGTCTTATGCCGGTAATGCGGTGTGAGCGACTTTTTTCAGATTCACCTTCCCGAGGGGCCATCCATTTTTCAGCAAGAGAACGGGATATTTCTATTTCTGTGACACCCTGTTCTTCACTGAAACGACAAAATCGAGATAAGCATTTCGGTTCATCTGCGTATTTAAAACCGGCACTTCTTTTGTATTGAATGAATTCATGAATGGTTTCAGCAAAAGGGCCTGTCATTGTTGGAGATTTTCTAATTCTTGTCATGTTAGATTGCCACCTCCAATGCACACTTCCTAAGTTCACTGATATCGATACGAAGATAGGCCATCGTTGTTTCGGTAGTTGTATGTCCCAGGATTTCTGAAATAACAGGAAGAGGAATCTCATGTTCCAACAGACGACTCGCAAGGCTATGACGAAGCGTATGAGAACCTTTCTTTTTCCCTTCAAGATGAATTCCGGATTTCTGGAGATGGACTCTTACAAGAGCACCGACTGCACCCGGATTGAAATTCGTATAAGGTGGAACCTGTCTCACAAACACATGATCCGAATCAGTTTTTGGTCTTGAGTTCTTCAGATAATTGATGATTGCTTCACCAACATCTTCAAGAAGGGGAAGTTCCAATGGATTTCCAGTTTTTACCTGGGTCAGTCGGATGACTTCTTTCTCCCAGTCGATGTTAGAAAATCTGAGATTTGCAACATCGCTGCTACGCAGACCAAGTCTTGCAATGAGCAGAATGATGGCATAATCACGGATTCCACAAGGATTTCCAAGATCAATCGAATCAAGAAGCTTTGTTACCTCGTTCGCAGAATACGAGGAAGGCAAGCGACTCTGTCTGTTGTAATGAGGGTTTGGAAGCTTTGAGAACATCTCTTTTTCCATAAAACCATTCTCATAGCAGTATTTCAGATAATATCGTACCGCACGCATTGTATGATTTATGGTTGGTTTTTCATAACAGCTCAAAGATGTCATGAAATCCAAAACATCTTTAAGAGACAACGTATCCAGAGAAGAAATATTTTTCTTCATTAAAAAGGCAAAAAAACGTTCCAGATATAAACTGGAAATCTTATTCGATTTTTTGATGATTCCGATTTTCTCCCGATGGGAAATATATGCTTCTGCGCTGTTTTTGAATCCTTCCGGAAAGGTGTATGCTCTTTTATCCATAACAAGATAGAGAGTGACATTTCCCGAACGTTGGTATTCTGCCAAAGCATTTATACAACGGGAATAGGTTGCACACCATTTTTTCTGCTTGATTTTAGATGACATGGAATAATGATCTTCTAAAAACTGTAATCCAAAGTCCATGCTGAAAGAATCTGTGTCGTGTTCTTCGGCGTAGAGTAAAAGTTGTTTTGTAAGAGTTTTAAATACGTTTTGGTAATAGTTGGATGCACCTGCCTGAATGAGTGCTTCCTCAGTCTGGTTGATTAGTTGCTGCAAAGTTGAATTTTCCACCTTGTGTTCCTCCTTAAGTGATTTGATAAAAATACACTTAAATCGTGATAGATTATGGAAAGTAAATCAACCAAAGAATCCTTTATTCATAAGGATTTCTATCGCCAACTTTGCATAATGTGTAGCTTTTCATAACCTCCACCTTCCTTCAGATTCCCCTTGCGTTAATCATAGTCGTTGCTATGAAAAGGACACCCTTGGTCTTGGCTGTATCCTTCCCACTACTAGGGCGGATTAGGGACTTTCACCCGTTAGAAACGTGCGCCGCAAGGCGCACCACAAAAAACTGCAAGGGGACATTTACCTCTTGCAGTATAATCTATTTATCTTCATATTTTCTCAGTTGCTCTCCGACGATTTCAAAGTGTCTCTCCAGTGTTTCCATTCCTGCCCTGCGGTTCTTCTCCATCAGTGAATTATAAATCCCCCAGTGCGATTTCCGGAGATTCTCCGCGCGCCTCTTATCCACCAGTATCCTTGAGCGGAAATCCTTGATGAACTGATCCATAAGATTCCCAAGCATACTGTAATACATCTGCAGAAGCCGATTATGGGATGCTTCCATGAGTACTGCATGGAACTGTATATCCAGATCCGTACTCTCTTTAATTCCGACAGCTTCATCCATCTTAAGAAGGATCTGATGCATCTTCTCCAGTTCTTCGGGTGTTGCCTCTTCCATCGCACGCTTCAGAGCTACAATCTCATATCCCTGCCTCAGATAGAAGATCTCTGTGTAGTCAATATCCAGAAGAGCCATAACCATATTGGCTGTACGGGTCATGTATTCATTCGTATCACAGCGGATATAATTGCCGCTCCCCTGCAGACATTCGATCAATCCGCTGATCTCCAGCATATGCATAACCTCACGGACAGAATTACGGCTAACCCCGAGCTTCTCTGCAATCTCTCTCTCCGGAGGAATCTTATCATTCATCTTCAGTTCCCCTGATAAGATCTGCTCAGAAAAATAGTTAAAAACATATTCATATGTCTTTGTTCCCGCAACTCTGGTAATATCCATGGCAATCTCCCTCAAAATCTGTTCTTATGCAATATTGTAATTGTATATGATTGTTAAAAAAAAAGCAAGTGCTATCCTCGCATTTGCTTTTATTGTTTCCGGCGATCGGATACAAAAATGTAATCCGACCGCCGTCCTATTAATATATAATAAATATGAGCAACCTGAATTAATGCACCATTACAGATACTCCGTCCGGTATCACTGCAATGTGGGCATCGTGCCCTTTCTCTGCGATGGCCATCCAAAGCGCCTCATTCACATCTGCTGCTACTTCAAATCCCATCTCTTTTGCCATTTCGCGGTACTCTTCACACATTACATAGATGACCTTGTGCTGGATCAGTATCCGGATCTGGATCTGATACTCCCACTGGTCAGGCTTCGTCTTATCCTGCGGAACTTTCAGAATCTCATCCATGAGTGCCTGTGGACTCTCACAGTCCCGAAGCGCCTTATAAAAGCCCTCTCCGCCATGACCGTCGCCACAGTTTGAAACCATAATGATAATTCCGTCCTCTTTCGCTGCCGCCTCAGCTGCAGTCATACCCTTCACGGACTGATACATGTTCTGATCAAGAGGATATCCTCCATTTGTGGAAATGGCAATATCTGCTTTCTCCTTTGGTGTGACCTGACAGTACTTTCTGAGGAAATCACATCCTGCCTCATGTGCCTTGATCGCATCTCCGGCAACGGCATGGACGACCTTTTTATCAGAGTCAATGACCACATTCACAATATACTGCTGTTTTGCCATACGGCTTGCAGCAACCATATCCCGGTGAATCGGGTTATTCTCCAGTATTCCGGTACGGCTGTACGGAGAATCGATGAATTTGGAACAATGATTTCCAAGCACTGTCACTTTGCTTGAGACTCCCGGGAGGACACTCTTTCGTCCTCCTGAAAATCCTGCAAAGAAATGGGTTTCAATAAAGCCTTCGCTCACAAGAAGATCAGCCTCGGCCGCCACTCTATTAATCAGAAGCGGTGCTCCGGATGGCAGAACTCCGAGATCCACCATCTGACTAATATCCCGGCTGTCATGGATCACGATCTTCTCATGATCCACAATCTCCTCACCAAATTTGCTGACCAGCTCTTCCCTGGTCGTCTCTCTGTGGAAACCGGTCGCAATAAGAAGTGTAACGTCTGCGGACGGGTTTCCTTCTCTGATTTCTCTCAGCATAAATGGAATAATATGCTTAGACGGAACAGGTCTTGTATGATCTGAGCAGATGATCACTATATTCTGCTTTCCTCTGGAAAGTTCAGACAGTCTCGGAGAACCGATGGGATGCTCCATGGCCTCCTGCACCAGTTCATCCTCTGTCTTCTCCGGTTTCGGCATAGAGACAATCGCCGATTCCAGTATCTCATAATCCAGACTGTCATCCAGATCAAGCATCATTCCTGTTGTTGAAAACGGAAGATTGATTTTCATTATTTCTCCTTCATTTCTTTAAATGCTGCCGTCAATGCCGGCACAACTTCGTTCAGGTTTCCTACGATACCATAGTCTGAAACATCAAAGATCGGAGCTTCCGGATCTTTGTTAATTGCAATAATCGTATCAGATCCTGAAATACCCGTCAAATGCTGGATAGCTCCGGAGATACCGATTGCAAAATATACCTTCGGTGCAACCGTCTTTCCGGACTGACCAACCTGAAATACCTGCGGTTTCCAGCCTGCATCTACAACTGCACGGCTGCATCCGATCGTAGCTCCCAGTACATCTGCAAGTTCTTCGAGAATCTTAAAGTTATCTGCTGATCCAACTCCACGTCCGCCGGAAACGATGATTTCTGCCTCGGCAAGATCAACCGCTTCAGAAACTTCCTGTACACGCTTTACGAGGGAAGTACGGATATCTTCTTCCGGAACATGAACATCTTCTTTGATGATCTTTCCTGTACGGCTCTCATCATAAGCACCTTTTTTGAACACTCCCGGACGTACAGTTCCCATCTGTGGACGGTGATCCGGACACATGATTGTAGCCATCAGGTTACCGCCGAATGTCGGACGTGTCCATGCCATATTTCCGGTCTCTTCATCGATGCCGATCTCTGTACAGTCTGCTGTCAGGCCTGTCTTGATACGGCAGGAAACTCTCGGTCCCATATCACGGCCATTGTTTGTAGCTCCGATGATCAGTGTCTCCGGTTTATGTTTCTCGATCAGTGTAACGATCGCATTAGTAAATGCGTCTGTTGTATAATATTCATATTCCGATCCATCCACAACGATTGCAGAATCTGCACCGTATGCGATTGCGTCCTTTGCAACGCCTTCCACGTTATTTCCAATAACCACTGCAACCAGCTCGCAGCCTTTCTGCTCAGCCAGAGGTTTTGCAGCGTTCAACAATTCATATCCGACATTCTTGGCTTTGCCGCACTCTGTCTCAATGAATATCCACATATTTTTATAATCACCAAGATTACTCATTCTCTCGTCCTCCTATAAAATCTTTGCATCATGAACCAATTCTACAAGTTTAGCTGCAGCAGCCTCTGCTCCCATACCACGGATCGTCATACCTGTCTTCTCTCTCACCGGTGTATATGTAGACTTTACTTTTGTCGGAGAACCGCCCAGTCCGCAGCGGTCCAGATCAATCGTTGTCAGATCTGCTTCTGCAAGGACAGGAATCTCTTTTGTCCTGGCTTCTTTTCTTGTTCTGTACGTTGGATATCTTGGCTCATATGGAAGCTTCACAACAGTTACTACTGCCGGAAGTTTCACAGAGATAATGTCATATCCTGCGTCACACTCACGTTTTACCTGCAGATCTCCGTCTACTTCCTGAATATCCAGTGCATAGGTAACCTGCGGAATTCCAAGATGCTCTGCGATCTCAGGGCCAACCTGAGCTGTATCACCATCGATAGCCTGTTTTCCGCAGAGGATCAGATCAAATTTTACTCCCTCTTTTTCTTCTACTGCTTTGATCGCCTCGGATAAAATATAACTTGTTGCAAGTGTGTCGGATCCACCGAATTTTCTTCCAGAAATCAGATAACCTGCATCTGCTCCAACTGAAAGGCAGGATCTGATCGCTTCCTTTGCCTGCGGAGGTCCCATTGTGATTACTACAAGTCTTCCACCGAGTTTCTCTTTTAATCTGACACCAACCTCCTGGGCATATGTGTCAAATGGATTTACAATACTTGGTACGCCTGTACGGATCAGTGTATGTTTCACCGGATCGATCTTAATTTCATTTGTATCAGGCACCTGTTTAATACAAACACAAATATTCATCTTATTCTCCTATTAATTCAAACATTGTCATCATTGTTACTCTATACGAAATCTTACAGTTTGTAGCAAACCTTTCCCGGATTCAGAATCATCTTAGGATCAAATACTCTCTTGATACCTTCCATCAGAGCCATATTTGTCTCTCCGACAGAATCTACCAGATATTTGATCTTTCCGGATCCGATTCCATGCTCACCGGATACAAGACCGCCACAGTCTGTAGCAGCTTTGTAAATAATCTCAAAGAATTTATCCACTCTCTCCTTGAATTCTTCTTCCGACAGATCATTGGAGCACTGATAGATATGAAGGTTTCCGTCTCCTGCATGTCCGAATGAACGGATCACAAGACCGCATTCCTCTCCTGTCTTATTTACAAATGCAAGGTACTCAGCGATTTTATTTACAGGTACAACAACGTCGCACTCGTCGAGAAGTTTTGTCTCTTCCATGATTGCTTCCAGGAAGGAAGAACGTGCAGCCCATGCATCTTTGATTCTGGTTGGTGTATCTGCGATCAGAACATTGATCGCACCTGCTTCCATAACGATCTCTGCTGCCTGATCGATCATATTTTCAACCTCATCCTCGGAATTACCATCCAGTGTAACAAGAAGGTATGCTCCGATCTCTGTATCCTCCAGTTTCTGTGGGAATACTGCTTTTCCAACATAACGCTCGGATGCAAGAACGATCTCTCTTTCCATGAACTCGATTGCCTGAGGATCCATATGAGCCATCTTGAATTTCGGTACTGTTGAAAGTGCTGTATCAAGATCCTTGTAAGGAATGATAAGGGATACGACTTTCTTTGGTGCCGGAATGATCTTCAGAGTCAGCTCTGTGATGATTCCAAGTGTTCCCTCTGATCCGATCATCAGGTTCAGAAGAGAATATCCGGAAGATGTCTTGGATACGGTTGCTCCAAGATGTGTGATCTCACCTGTAGGAAGAACAACTGTCATTGCTCTTACATAGTCACGTGTTGCACCATATTTGACAGCTCTCATACCGCCTGCATTTGTAGCAACGTTACCGCCCACACATGCAAATTTCTCACCTGGATCCGGTGGATACAGCATGCCTCTGCTCTGGCAGTCAGAAGCAAGATCGTTCAAAAGAACACCTGCCTCAATATTTACTACAAAGTTTTCCATATCATAGGAAACGATTCTGTTCATCTTGGAAATATCAATGAGGACACCTCCGTAAAGCGGAACAGCTCCTCCTGCAAGTCCTGTACCGGCTCCTCTTGGTGTTACAGGAATATTATTCTCATAGCAGATCTTCACAACAGCAGCAACTTCCTCTGTGGAACGTGGCTGAACTGCGAGATCCGGCATCTTTGTGCCATAGATTGGCATTTCATCTTTCGCGTAATCAGGATTAATGTCTGCTCCCTCAAACACATGGTCAGAAACCGCCTTGATCTGAGCAACGATTTCAGGTGTCAACTGATTGTACATTTTATTTGCCTCCTTTATTGAAATGGTTTTTATGTTTTATTTTATCAGATCACAGACCCTGCAAAGCAGATGATGCCTGCAATCACTACATACAAAAGAAAATATTTGAATACGGAACTTAGGATCTTGCTCTCAGAATCTACCATACTGATCGCTCCTGCACCGATCGCAATTCCCTGTGGGCAGATCATCTTACCGATTCCTGCGCCCATGACATTGGCTGCTGCCATCCACGATTCGCCAAGTCCCAGTGATGCAGCTGTCTGGCTCTGCAATCCCCCAAAGAGAACACATGTGGAAGTTCCGGACCCTGTGACAAATGCTCCCAGTGCTCCGATAAGTGGAGCGATTGCCGGATAGAATGAACCGGTTACTACTACCAGAAGTTCTGCGGTGTCAGAGATCATCCCGCTGTATCCCATGATCTTTGCCGTTGCCATGACGGAACAGATCGTCAGGATCGTCTTCCAGTATTTCTTTAATGTCTCACCAAGCACCTGCACCATTTCTCCTACAGATGCCTTCTGGATAAATCCTCCGATGATCGCTGCGATGAAGATCATCACGCCCGGTGTATTGATCCAGCTGAACCCAAGTGAATTCCCATTTTCACCTGCATACACAACAACCGTTGTCTTGATGTCTGCGATCGCGTTGTGGATCGGCGGTCAGAGTGTTGATGTAAGCATGAGCAGCAGAAAAATGAGAATAAAAGGACTCCAGGCTTTTACGCCTTCCTGGGCAGTCAGCGCGTTGTTTGAATTTGCATCCTGCTGCTCATCCACATCTATGGAGTAATTACAATCCGGATTATTGTTAAAAATCCTTGCTGCAATAATCACGCATACCATGGAACAGATAGAGCCGATAATATCCGGAAGTTCCGGTCCGAGAAGTTTCGCTGCTGCAAACCATGGGATCAAAAATGATAAAGACGCAACCAGCGTTGTAGGAATCATTCCTTTCAGCGCTTTAATCCCCCGCCCGCAGATGCAGACCATAAGAAACGGTGAGATAAATGTCAGTACACTCTGGATCACGGCTACATTTCCCGATAAGGAAAGAAGATCCACTCCTGTTACAGATGCCAACGTTACTGTAGGAACACCTACGGAACCAAATGCTGTCGGTGTCGAATTAACAACCAGACATCCGATAACAGCACTAAATGGATCAAGTCCGATTCCTGCGAGCATGGAAGCCGGAATCGCAACGGCTGTTCCAAATCCTGCCATACCTTCCATGAAGCTTCCAAATCCTCACCCGATGATCAGTGCCAGAACACGTTTATCTTTCGATACACTGGCGAGCATTTTTTTGATCTGCTCCATTTCACCGGTCTTCATTGTCAGATTATAGGTAAAGAGTGCTGCGACGATCACAAGGCATATCGGCCATAATGCGTTCAATATTCCTTCCACAGCAGCGGTCGCTGTACAGACGGCATCTAATTTCCAGTAGCCGATTGCTTCCACCATAGTGATCAGCAAAGCAATCACACAAGCCTTGTGCCCCGCCATCTTAAGTCTGCAGAGTGCAACGATCAACCAGATAATCGGCAGCATTGCCAGAATAAATCGTATAAATAACAATGGTAATCCTCCTTGAATTGGCTCATCCATTTTGTTTAATTATTATCATTAATCATAATCAGAATGGCCGTTTTTCGATATTTATATGTCTTCATACATCTTATTTTCGATATTTTGGGTCACCCATTTCCTATATATAATTTTATCACAACAAAATCAATTTTCAAGCCAATTTAACATTTTCATCAATTAGCTAAATATTTTAAATTTGTTTTTATCTATTTTGTACATCAAAAAATCCACAATTTGTCAATTTTTATCATTTATTGGGTCATCCATTTGTTGCATATTCTATTAGATCGGGTAGGAGGTAAATAATTATTTTATTTACCGTCCTCCCACACCACCGTGCATACGGTTCCGTACACGGCGGTTCTTTAGTTTTCACATGACTTGCAAGGGATTCTGATATGTGCTCCGATTCTTACACATCGGAAGGCACCGGAATTGACCAGATTGTAAACAGAGGTTCTGCAGATACCAACGCCTCTGTATTACGGTTCAAAAAATGTGATATTATGTTTGTTTCTTGATATTACTCAGCATCATTAAATTCATCCAACTGTTGTAAAAACTTACGAGCAAATTCCTGCTTCGCCGGTGGCATTTTAGAAATCAATAGAATCATGTCACTGATTTCTTTATACGCCTCGAATTCAAATTGTGTTTCCGGGCACTCTGGCAAATAGTCATGAATTGTTTTCTTATAGTATCTACACACTGTACGAAGTTTAGCAAAATCAATAGTTGTTTTCCCACTCTCCATATTTTTAACAGTGTTTACGGAAAAACCAGTAGCTTCGGCAACCTTTTTCTGAGTAAGATGCATAGATTCACGGTATTCTTTGAGCCGTTTCGCTAATCTGTTATTGAAGTCATCATCCGATAATTCAATTATTAATGCCACTGGTCTCACCTCCATTCGTATCACTTTCTATCCCAAGGGATAATTTCTTGTACCTATTATAATTCAAAATAGTGCTTTTGATGGGATATGCATCCGCACCTTGGTACATGGTTCTACACCTTCTGTAGGATATACATACATGCCTGTTACACGTTGTACATTGGTCTTTCATTGTTCCACTACCTCCGTATATATTGCTGCCTAAACAAAAAAATCCGCAAACCAGCCGGATGCAACCGGAGGTCTACGGAACCTTGCTTATAGGCAGATTATTTATATTTTAGGGTAGGTTTTTTGAAGTGTCATAGTGAATGAGATATTATCCATCTGTTAGTGTTAGTTCAGAGGCAGCCATGCCTATTCGCATATAGAAAAACAGATATCAGTTGATAATGAAATAAAAAATTATATCAATGATTCAATTCGATAAAGAGCATACTTAGCAGCTTTCAGTGGAAAAAACAATAAAAATCCTGTCTTTGACAGTTAGCAAAAGAAAAAATCGCTGTATCCCTTGCGCTTACTTGGGTACAGCGATTTTTATCGTTGTTATAGAGTATTGTAATTTATTTCCTTCCTTTACTCTGTTTCTGAATTGTTTTCATTTTACTTTTGGTTATGAATTGATAGTCTGTTCGAAATCCACAAGCTTCATGAAGATCATCTGTAATGGACTCGCGTTTATATGTAGGAATAAATCCTTGTTCTTGAACCTCGACAAAATTTATTGTTTTCAAGGTATCTAACAGTTCTTCACAGGTATATTTTGATTCGAGCTTTTTCGTAAGAAAACGATAGATTATCAGTGCGAGAAAACAAATCAGAAAATGTGCCTTAATACGGTTTTCATCCTGTAGATAAACAGGTCTTGCCGAAAAATCCGTTTTCATAATTCGAAAACATTCTTCTATTTGCCATCTGCCTTCACTGACTTTTAAAATATCTCCAACTTCATCATCCAGAAGATCTGTGCATACAGCATAAAGTCCATCATATTGAGATTCTTCTGCAATCTTATTTTCGTCCAGGTAATGATGGATATCAGCGACTTCACCTTCTTTGGTAGAAGCTGTGGTTTCGATAAAACGGGCTGGATCGTTTGGGTTTTTACGATTCTTTTTTGTGTTTCCTGAATCTAACATTTTTTGTGCACGTTCCACTTGTTTATCGCGAAGCGTTTTCTGATAAATCGCATATTTAGGTGAGTATGTAATGATCAGGCGCTGGTGAAGTTTCTTTGTAGTATAGGGTTCATCTTTATAATAAAGGCCTTTATCATCTGCAGGTAGTTTCGTGATATCAACGGGTGTATCATCCGAAACTCTTTTAAACCCTTGTGGATTCAAAGCCCATTCTTTTTCTTCTTTTTTCAGTTTCTTGATAGACTGGGTTACGATATAGGCTCTTTTTCCCATATGATTATAGGATCTGATATCTTCAGATCCCAGTCCGGCATCACTACAATAGATAAATTTCTGACAGCCAAACTCTCCAAGAACTTTCTTTTCCAATGGTTTTAGTGAGGTTTGTTCGTTTGCGTTTCCGGGGAAGAGTGAAAAAGCAAGTGGAATGCCATCCCCATCCATAAATAATCCCATTTGGATAATAGGATTTGGTCGGTGTTCTTTGCTTTTTCCGTATTTTTTGCTGCCATCTTCCTGTTCAATCTCAAAGTAATAATTCGAACAATCATAATAAAGGACTTTATCATTTCTGGATCCTAAAAAAGGACTGTTTTTATAAACTTCTGATTGTATGAGATCACATTCATTCCCAAGAACGTCCAATGCACGATAAACATCATGGAGTTCATAAGAAGGCTTCTCTAAGAATTCTGACGCTGCTTTAAAAGAAGAGCGTTTGCTGGAAGGCTCCAGAATCCTGGCATAAACTAAATCGGAAAGGATTGCATTGATATCATATTTGAATTTATATTTTGATTTTAATTTGCGGCAAATTTTATCTATATGGAGTTGATAATAGATGGATTGTAAAAAAAGATAACCGCCGTGATAGAAAACTTGTTTCTCATAATCCAGTTGTCTGTCAGCATGAAAAGTAATCTGGATCGATTTGTTTTCCTGTTCTTGTTTGTACTTTAAGGTTTCAAGTCTGGCTTCTTCTTTAGCCCAAGCCATCACATCATCACGAGTTGGCCCATGTTCAGGTAAAAGATCTTTTAAAGTTCCCAATTTCCGAACAATAACAGAAGTGCTTACACCTTTATCGTTGATGTATCCTTTTGAGATATAAAAGGATTCAGCATTTTTTGATTTGGATGTAATAACTCTCATAGGAAATACCCCCTTTTCCACATTATACCATACATTGCAATAAAATACAATACAATAAAACCAAAAAGTTGACACAAAAAAAGCAGGTTTTATGCGGCCTGCAAGTACTTTTCCTATTGTTTAACTGTCAAACTCCCGGATAATGAAATAAAAAATTATATCAATGATTCAATTCGATAAAGAGCATACTTAGCAGCTTTCAGTGGAAAAAACAATAAAAATGTGCTACTATACAAATATATATTGGATTTATTGCGTTGAATGATTGTTACCTCTATATAAAATATTACACTACTCTATATTCAGCAATGGAGATTAATTATATATTCATACTGACCCATATATATGTAATATTTGTAGATTCGCATTACATAAACGTATAGTATATTACAGTTTTTTATAAATCAGGTTCATTTTTAATAAGGGGCTAAATAATGTTTAGTAAAAACGATATTATTAAAGAATTGGGCAACGGAATTTGTATTGTTCCCTTTAGAGAAGATTGTATTAAAGCTAATGCATTAAATCTAACAGCAAGTGAATATGCTTGGACCTTAAAATCTGGTGAAATATGGATTGATGACAATGGAAATGTAAGTGCTTCAGATTTGGGAGCTAATTCGACAAAATATCAACTTAATGATAAAAAATCTGCACTTATCGAGCATAACGGCCAGAAGCAAATTGTATTTTTGCCTTATTCTACAACACTAATTGAAACAAATGAAGTTTTGTCTATAGGCCCTAATATCGGCGGAGAATATCACTCAAAAGTATATTTTGTTTCAAAAGGTACATGTCATATAGGTACATATCTTGAACCAAACTATAATGGTCACTCTCTAATAGCAATACATTATATGAACGATGAGCCATTGCTATTAAAAGTTAATGAAGTTATCGCATCAATTACTTTTTTCTATTTAGATACACCGGTATTAACAACGACGCATGCTGCTACAGGAGGTAGATCTGATATTATTACAACCACTGGAATTCTTCTGTCAGACGAAGAAAAATTTTCATTATTTGCACCTTGGAAACAAGATAAAAATGAAATTAAACAAAAAATGATGGATGATCCAACATATATCAGTTTTAAGAAAAGACGTGCGAAACATGTAATCGACGATATTAGAAGGTTTATTAATTGGCAAAATTTTATGGTGCTACTACTTATCATTGGAATTTTAGTAGGACTTTTTAATGGTGCTCACTATATCGATGTCAAAAATGGAAACACTATATGGGTTGATAGGTTCTGGAATGTTGGCTGTTCTGGAATTGTTATTATGCTTGTAGGAGGATTATCAAAGTTTTTTAAGAAGTAGTCATGAATGTTGATAATAATAAGTTTATCTACGATATGTTAGCTGAAGAATATCAAAAAAGAATTCTTCAGAAAAGTAGTTATGAAATTGATTTTTCTAAACTAGTGGAATATGTCTTAGAAGTATATTATAGAGTATACTCCACCATGCCAAGGAATGTTTTAGAACTTGGACCAGGCGCGGGGGAAGTGGTAAAGGAATTTTCGATTAGAGGAATTGATACAAGTGCTTTAGAAATATCTCATAAAATGGCTCTTCTTACTCAAGAAAATAGTCCAAACACGCATATATTTGAAGGAGATATAATTAATGTAGAAGACATTACTGATGGTAAATTTGATATAATTTTTGCCGGAGCATTTCTGCATCTCTTTTCTATGGACCAAGAAAAGATTGTATTAGAGAAAATAGCGAAATGGTTATCTGCCAAAAGTGCCTTTTTTATGTATACAACTCTTCATGAAAAATCCTCGGAAGGTTTTGAAATAAAAAGCGATTATAAAACCCAAATCAAAAGATTCCGAAGAAGGTGGAAAAAAACAGATTTACTCTCATTTCTTAATGAACAAGGATTTGAAGTAGTTGATTACTTTATAAATGACGAAATTGATCGTAATAAAACTTGGATAAATATCGTTTCAATAAAAAAAAGAAAGACTCACAAAGATAGCAGCTTGTAATAGTTGCACAACTTAAGATTTAATACCCCTCTTTAATTGAAATATACGAGTTATGTAACAAGTGAACGGGAGGTGAAGGAGAGAATATGTTAGAAAAGAAGGAGAGACGAGATAAAATAAATTATTATTTAGACCTTGCGGAAGTTGTTTCGCAAAGAAGTACTTGCCTTAGAAGACGTTTTGGCGCTGTCATTGTAAAAAACGATGTCGTTATATCCACTGGATACTCTGGGGCACCAAGAGGAAGACAAAATTGTACAGATCTCGGACATTGTATACGCGAAAAAATGAATATTCCAAGAGGGGAACGATATGAATTATGTCGTAGTGTACATGCGGAAGCTAATGCTATTATTTGTGCTAGTAGAGCAGATATGATTGGAAGCACAATGTTTTTAGTTGGAATAGAAGTTGGTTCTGGCAATTACGTCGAAAGCGCAAACAGTTGTTCAATGTGTAAAAGAATGTTAATTAATTCCGGAATTGATAATCTTTATGTTAGAGATTCAAAAAATGAATATCGATTAATAGGAATATCCGACTGGGTTGAAGACGATGAATCGATAGTTGGAACAATGGGGTATTAAACATTTTTCATGGCATAAGAAGGAGCAAATAGTATGAATAATGAAAATAAAGAAAAACTGATTCGTCTACAAGAAAAATACGCACAACTATTATCCGAAATTGATAGTTGTTATAAAGACTTAGAAAATAATAGTAAATGGGATGAACCTTTTTACGAAAGCCTTTCTAAAGCACGTGTTTTTTCAAATATTTTACAATTGATTACAAAAGAAGAATAGTCTCTTTTCGGAAACGTTCTCTGATACTATATGCCGCCCATTTGAGCGGCATATAGATATAACTGAAGCATTATCCGTTCAAAACAGAGAGCTCTATCCCATTCTTCGTAAACGGTAAATAGCCGGTACCGTGTCGCTTACTAGTTTTTGTGAGATAATTACTCTAAAAAATCTAAGGTTTTTCAAGGAGGGTTATCTCATGGATAAAATTACTCATAAAGTCCGCTGCGAACAATGGACTAAGATTATAAAAGAATGCCTGGCTAGCGGAATGAATAAAACCGCTTGGTGTAGAGAACATGGTATTTCTGACAAGTCATTCTTTTACTGGCAACGTCGCCTACGCGAAGAGGCTTATATCTCTACGATAGAATCTTCTTCGCCGCCAGCAGTCAAATCTGTAAGTTTACCTGCAGAGACGCCGGTTGATTTTGTTGAATTAAGGTTACCTGAACAATCCACCGTATCATCTGCTACATTCAGACCAGATGTGGTCATTCGAAAGGACTCCTTTTCGCTGGAAATTTCAAATACTGCTTCTGCGGAACTGCTAAGCAGGATCGGAGGCCTCTTACATGCTGAATGATGCAACTGGTTTTGACAAGATTTTTATCGCAACAGGCTTATCCTCAGAGTATTTTTATCCTCATCTTTTCTGGATATAGAGATATTTACTCATTTCCTCGCAAAAAAGATGAGGATAACATTATTTATCTTAAACCACAGATACGTGCCATTTCAGCTTCATCATCTGACCATAATGGCTTCTCATCATTTTCCAGATTACCTGATTCCATCACTTTACGCATCATATCAACTGAAGGGACTGCGTAAATACGTGTTGTTTCTGTTGAGGAATGCCCCAGTATACGGGAAACAAGTTCAAGTTCTGTCCCATCCTGATACAGATTGGTTGCCCTGGTCCTGCGGAACATATGGGGATAGCATCGTTCCGGGAGATTCGGATACACTGAGCGGATTTGAGCTGCATATTTTTTGATAATGCGCTCAACATTTCCAACTGACATCCTGCCTTTGTGACCCTTGATCACTGTATAAATCAGCGGAGCATCAGGCTCTATCACTTCATGGTAAACTTTTAAATAGTTCTTCAGATGATCAGCGGTCTTATCTGTGATCGGAACGATCCTTTCTTTATCACCTTTTCCACAAATCCGAAGATACGGTATGTCGGCCTCCAGATTTACAGAAGATACATTCATAGACAATAATTCGGAAACCCTGACAGCAGAGTCATAAAGCAATATCAGGATCAGTCTGTCCCTTCGGCCTGTCTTAGTATCCGGCGGCGCAGAGAGCAGTGCCTTAAGGGCATCATCAGGGATGACTTCACGTGTCAGCTTTGGTACTTTAAGAAAAGGAACTCTGGAAGCTGTGAGAGCTACTGACTGTAACGATATATCGCAATCAGCAGCATACCAGAGATAAGCTCTGATCGCAGCAAGCCTGTTATTACAAGTGGTTTCGCTGTTACCGTTTTTATGTAGGAACTCAATGTATGATAACAGAAAATCATGTGTACAATCCTCAAAGCCAAAGGTACGAAGTGATAAATTCATAGTATCGGTTATATATCTTCTGAACACGGTCAAAGCATCGCGGTAGGTTTCTATTGTATTCCGGCTTTTCAATGACTGTTCGGGCAGGTAATGCTCAAGGAAATCCAGTGTTTTTGAGAAAAACAGTTTCTTTTCCGCTTTTTTTCTACTCATGGTCAGTCACCTCCGGGATAACGAAACCTGAAGTTTTGTCCCTGTCTCTGATGATCCGGAAAGCTTCGCTGACCTGATGGTAATAATAAAAAGTATCATCCGTACTCTGATGTCCCAGATACCGGCTCAGAAATGGAAGCATTTCCTTAAGCGCGATACCTTCTTCCATCCAGAGATTCATCCTTTTTACTACAAAGCTATGTCTGAGGCAGTGAACAGTAGGAGTTTTGTCACAGCCTTCTGCATATGGTGTCGCATTCCATGCCCTGCGAAATGCTGCGTTTATAGTGACAGAACACAGGCAGTTGCCCGGTTCTCTTGCAGGGAAAACCCATTCTGATACGCATCTATGATGATCATTCAGTATTGTCTTATATTCCTTCATTAACACAGCAAGATCATCAGACATATATATCAGCCTGTCTTTATGACCTTTTGACTGCATGATTTTTAATGTTCCCGCTTCAAGATCTACATCACTCCACTTCAGTTTTCTCGCTTCTGAAATACGCAAGCCACAACAATAGATCAATCTGAAGATCACTTTATACTCTGTAGACAGACGCAAAAACGAGGGAACTTTTATTTCGGGAGAATAACTGTCGATTTCATGAAAGAATGCTGATATTTCATCATCTGACAAGACATGCACCAGTCTTTTTTCACATTTATAAAAATTCGACGGAATATAGGCTTCCTCACCGAGGGAGATCATGAATAACGCAAACTGACGGATTATAGAAGTACGTGCTGAACAGGTAGATAATGCTTCTCCTTCACGCAATGTCCCCCATTTTTTGACCAGTTCCCTGCTGAGATATGGCTGTATAACGGATTCTTTTACACAAAAATCGTCAAAATGTTTCAGTTTCCATTCTTCAGTTTCATAAGTGAATCCAACAGACCGCTTTTCCTGTAGAAACTGTTTAATATACGGAGCAAAACAGCTTTGATATTCATATCCGATGATCTTCATTACAGACCTCCTTCCAACATCAGTCCGGTACCTGACAATGATAATCCGCATTTTCTGCTTCTTTCATCATCCAGAAGAAGGTATTTCATTACGCTTGTCGGATCACGATGACCGAGTGCATCCATTACATCATCGATGCCGGCATGATTTTTCAGCAGATTTGTAGCAAAAGTCCTGCGTGTCACATGAAAACCGCCGCCCTTTACATCATTTCTTTCGGGCAGGATACGATAAAGCGCTCTGGTACATACTTTACCAGTCAATCTTCCATACGGGGCTTTGGATCTTACAAAAATAAAATCGCTTTCTGCATCAGGTCTGCCGTATTTCAGGTATGAATATATAGCATTTCCCACTTCAACAGGCATTGGAAGAGTAATCTGTGTTTTAGTTTTTTTCATGATGATTGAGATCTGGCATTTCTTCCAGTCGATATCCTGAAAACGGAGTGCCAGGATATCATAGGCCCTCAGTCCTGTTTTTAGACCAAGCAAAACAATGGCAATATCGCGAAGTTCTACAGGGGCATTATGAGTCAGCCGGTACTTCTGGATCCTCTGAATCTGTTCATCGGACAAAACATCCACAATCTTATCTACGGGTGCACTTCCTGATATAAGGCATTGATCCAGACCATGTCTTTCTGTATATCGATGTTCATCAAGATAGCGTAGGAAGGCTCTTACGATTACAAAGCGGGTGGCACGGCCTTTAAATGTGGAATGTTCATCCTGGATTGAGAATTCTTTGATTATCTCTGGAGAAATCTGTTTGAAACTGTCATACCCATGATCGATCAAAAACAGACAAAAGCTTGCACAGGAACATCGATAAGATTTAAGTGTACCGCTTTCGCGATATTCACGTTTTTTCTGTTCTAAAAGACCTGCGACGGCTTCCTTACACCATTCAGGGAGTTCATCATATATGGTAGGAATGTATTTATATTTCCCGCCCGGGTGGATATCGCCGCTAAGAAGATATTCATTACAAAAACTCAGAATTCTTCTCCAGTGAAGCCAGGAAGCTCCCAGTGTATTTTTTACCTCAGAGAACCATATCCAAACGATATCCGGATGATAACCAAGGTCATGTATATCCAGAAACAGATAAAAAGCTGTTAAAGCATGTTTTGCCAGTTTCAATGTAGTACCGATATATCCATGGGCTTGCAGGCATTCGATAAAAGGCTCAATCTTTCCTTTAAAGTCTGCGGCCGACATAATTACATCTATCGTTTTCTGTAAAGCCACTTTATTCTCTGAACAAAACGTATCGATCAACCCGATATGAGGATAAATCTGACTGTTAAAGAGAAGACTGTATGGCTTTGTGCATTTCCCGATCTTTTCATAGAACTGTATCATCCGAGCCGTGTAATTAAGGATCACGTTTCTGGTTTCATCTGATTGATACATTTTTGTATTTACAAGTATCAGTACTGCTTCGTATGAGATATCTGATATATTGACAACTCCAATTTCATCAAAAATGAGTAACCCTTCGGAACAATATATACGTGTTAATTCTATTGTACGTTTTGTATAACGTTTACAACAGTCTTCAAGATAGAAATCAAGATCATCTTTCCATGAAACTGGAAGTTTATCGTATATTGATTGATTTAAATATAGCCTGCGGTCAGATACTGTTCCTGAAGAATCCATTTCCTCTAACTGATATACATACCGGATCCATATGACACATCGCTGTGAAGGTAGGCTTTTCTTAATCTCAGCAAACCATTCATCACGCGCTTTGACCGTATACTCGGTGCTATTTTGGTCGAGATACGATCCAAGAGATTCATAACAGTCCCTATGCGACTTTCTACTGCTTGAACACACCTTCTTTTCTTTAAGTAGTGACATTACCTTTTCGACGGTATCAACATAATTCATGAAATCACATCCTTTCGATTTTAATGCGATTCCATTATCACATAAAATATGTTATCCTCATCTTATTTGCGAGGAAGTGAGTAAATATCTCTATATTCAGAAAAGATGAGGATAAAAATGTCGTGAGGATAAACCACATTATTCGAATGTTAGGATAATGTGGCTACACTGATTTAAGGCGTGGAATTGACGGCTTAGCATCCACTATTAAATATCAATTCGAACTGGATCCTTTTCAGAAAAACATCCTATTTCTCTTCTGTGGCAAACGTACCGACCGAATCAAAGGGCTGGTTTGGGAAGGAGATGGATTCCTTCTTCTTTACAAGCGATTAAATGTTGGTGGATTCAGTTGGCCTCGTACGAAGGAAGAGGCATTGGAGGTTACTCCTGAACAATATCGCATGTTGATGCAGGGACTTGAAATCGTTGCCAAACGTCCAATAGAGGAACTGACAGATCCTCCAAAAACAATGTAATTGTGCAATTCGTAGAAAATAACATTTCTATTTTTTACGCGTAAAAACAATATAAATTATTATTTTAATAGTTATCCACAAAATCGTTTTTTGTGAGAGTAATTCTTTTTGCCAAAGAAAAATCCCTCGCAGAGTCTGTGGATAACAGTCATGAGTATCTCATAAATTCTGGGATATTCATGATTGTTATCCACCGTCAAAATGACGAATAACAATACGTGGTGAATTCGCCTAAACTCCAGTTTTCTGCTATAATGACTTCAGAAATAAAAGGAGTTTGAACAATGGCATTTAAATTCACCGAAGAACAACTGAATACATTGGATAAGTCTTTTATCGTAGAGTTATTCCTCCAGCTTCAGGAACAGAACGATAAGCTTTCTGGCGAGATACAAGATTTAAATAAAAAAATCGAACTCCTCATTGAACAGGTCACTCTTTCCAATAAGAACAGATTCGGCAGATCTTCTGAGAAGATGGAGGATGCCAGTCAGATCTGTTTCATGGAAATAGATGGAACCATCGTTTTCTTCAATGAAGCCGAGGCGGTATCTGATCTGGATGCCGAAGAACCTGAGACTTTGGAACCAAAACCAGCTCGCAAAGCAAAATCTGTTGGTAAGAAGAATGCCGATCTGTCAGGTCTTCCGGTGAACATCATTACGCACTATATGACCGAGGAAGAATTAGTGGCTGAGTTTGGAGAAAACGGTTGGAAGCAGCTTCCGGATGCGATTTCCAAACGTTACCGTTTCATTCCTGCAAAGGTTGAAGTAGATGAGCATCATGTTGGTGTGTATGCCAGCAAGAAAGATGGACGAATTATAAAAGCAGACCACCCACAGGCATTGCTTCACGGAAGTCTGGTATCTCCAACACTTGCTGCAGCGATTATGAATGGCAAGTATGTGAATGCTGTTCCGCTCTATCGCCTGGAACAGGAGTTTTCCCGTTATGGTCTTAGCATCACACGCCAAAACATGGCCAACTGGATGATCCGACTGGGTGAAAGCTACCTGGCAATCCTGTACGATTATCTCCACCAAAAGCTGTATGATTATCATGTGATCCAGGCAGATGAAACTCCTGTTTTGGTACATCGAGATGGTCGTCCTGCCGGATCCAAGAGCTACATGTGGGTGTATCGCTCCGGGCATCTGTACAAAGACAAACAGATTGTCCTGTATGATTACCATAAAACTCGCAACAGCTCCCATCCAAGAGAATTCCTCAAGAACTATTCCGGCATCTGTGTAACGGATGGATATCAGGTCTACCACAAAGTGGAAAAGGAACGCGAAGATCTGCGGATCGCAGGCTGCTGGGTTCATGCCAGAAGAAAGTTTGACGAGGCGATGAACGTTGTTCCAAAAGAACAGCGCAAGAAGTCCAACGCCTATCTGGTAATGAAACAGATTCAGGCAATCTACCGCGAGGAGGGGAAACTACAAGAACTCTCACCTGATGAGAGACTTATGCAGCGACAACTGGTTATAAAACCATTGGTTGATGCCTTATTTGTGTACCTCAAAAAAATGGAACCAACTGTTCCCACTAGCGGACAGCTTCGAAAGGCATACACATATATCTTGAATCAGGAGAAATATCTCCGGGTATTTCTGGAAGATGGCGAAGTTCCTATCGATAACAACGCATCGGAACGTGCTATACGAGGTTTCTGCATTGGCAAAAAGAACTGGCAGATGATCGACACTATCAACGGTGCCCATTCATCCGCAATCATCTACAGCATTGCGGAAACAGCAAAGGCAAACAACCTAAAGCCATATGATTACTTCGTATATCTCTTAGAAGAGATTCCGAAACATATGGATGATACCGACCGGTCCTTTCTGGATGATCTGTTACCGTGGTCACCAAATCTACCGGACGGGATTCGCAAGAACTGATGACCAGGGCTGCCGTGAGGCAGCTCTTACTTTTTCGGGGTACTTGCTATTGAACGTTTACCATTCTTCTTTTTCCATTTCTGCTCAGCTGTAAGATCTGTCTTCGGCTTTATTTCCTGATATGGAAGTTCTTTTTGTTCTTTAATGTCTGATGTTTTTACTTCGTTCATTAGTAAACCCAACCTTTTTCCATATACACTTCCGTAAAACGAGTCAGAATATCATTATAGGAAGCATCTCGAGTTGCCTTCTCGTAGATTATTAGTGCAACCGCCAGATTAATCTGGTCTTTTGTATATTCCATTACAGAAGGTTGCAAAGAATCTACGACTGTCTTGGTCCATTGATGAATATCACTGCTAGACTGAGATATACGAATTGCTTCTTCTGCTTTTAAGAAATCGTAAATCAATGTCCTTAATGAACTAACTGCATTATCGGTTCCTGAAGAAAGATACTCCATAAAATCTTTCTTTACCATACTGCTCAGGCGAGATTTCAAAACGATTTCCTTCAGTTTTACAATGTCAGTCTGATGTCCGGATTGGGTCACTTCCTGATTCATAATGCAGTCAAGAAGAGATTCTGTAGCCACGTCTGTTTCATCATAATTTGGATAGTCTTTCTCACCCGGAACAAATTTAAACAGGCTTGAATTTCCTTCAAATTTATCGACTTTACAGAGTACCGGCTGAACCCATTCGTTCTGATAAACTGCAGCTACGCCTCTCGGAAGTTTTGCTAATTCAATAATCTGATCCTCATTTAAGCCAGCTGCTTTTCCAACGAGATTCCTGTCGCTTTCATCCGGAAGACGCATGATAATCTTTGTATTCGTATTTCGGATAACTGACATATCCATGAGTCCAGGTGCCTGGTCAGCAATAATAAATCCTTCTCCGTAGGTACGCATCTCAGCAATTGCATTTGCAAGCATTTCAACGCTCTTTCCAAGAAGATTAGCACTTTCTGAACTCTGTTCTGTTGATGTTCTTCTAAGAATATTATGAGCTTCTTCGAGAACTGTCAGATGGTTAAGTTCAAGGTTCATGCCTTCAGCAGAGGACATACGATGTTCCTGCAATTTTAGAACAAGCATACCCATGATGAGCGATTTGGTCTCGGTAGATCTGCTAAATTCGGTCGAACTGACCGGCCAGCTCGGATGAGCTGACCGCGAGTTCATTTTATCTGACCACTTGTAGATCAATTTGCAGGTTACTTGGAAGGATTTCTCATATTCCTTCCGTTAAATTCAAGCCGATATGCGTTGTGGATGATACGGTCCATGCAGGCATCCGCATAAGTGTTATCCTGAAATAATTCGTACCAGCTGGATACAGGAATCTGCGAAATCACCATTGTAGAATGACGGCAGTCTCTACTGTCGATGACCTCGAAGAGGTTGCGGCATTTATCAATGTCCAGTTCCATCAATCCAAAGTCATCTATAACAAGCAGATCAAGAGCGGCCAGCTTCTTGGTATAGTTCAGATATTCGCCTGTAACCTGAGCCTGTTCTAACTCATAAATCAGTGTGCTGGCCTTGACGTATCTTACGGTATGGAATAACCGCAATGCGCTGATGCATAGAGCATTGGATATGTAGGTTTTACCAGAACCAGTGCTTCCGGTGATCAGAAGATTCTTTCCTTCATCAATCCAGTTACAGGCAGCAAGCCTTTCAATGGTAGTTGTATCTAGGAAACGGTCTGCATCATAAATGGATTCATCAATGTCCGCGGCCGGGTATTTCAGGGTTGCTTTCTTTAAAAAACGGTTGAATTTCTTATTGTAGCGGGTATCCCACTCTGAACAGATAATCTCGGAAATTCGTTCATCAAAACTCTGAAGACCACTGTTGGGATTGGCAAGCTGTTTCTCCAGAGTGTCCGCCATGCTTGAAAGTTTCATCGATCTAAGCTTTCCACAAAGCTCATGAAAGTTAATGTCAACTGTTGTAGTATTCATCATTTATAAAAGTCCTTTCCTCTGATATTTGTGTGTTCTGGAAGCTTTTCGCTTCCGGGGCTGCTGTTCTTGTTCAGCATGTCAGTTAGGACTCGTTTAAAATATGAATAACGGCAGGCATTGCATGTGACACAGGTCTTGGCAGCTTCTTCGACCACAAGACGTGAAACTCCGTCACAGCAATGGATGATTCCATTACAACTGTTATAAGTCTGTTCCTCATGAATCGCAGAATGCAAAACTGTATCAATGAGTTTTACCATATATGGTCCGAATACTTTAGCCCGGCTCCTGTAGTAATCTCCATCCCTGCTGTTGATCTCTTTGTAATAGAGATGTCCCGGTGGCATATGGGAGTCATCGGTGATGTATTTCGGGTATTCGTTATAGCTGCGTTTATGAGTACAGATCAGGCGGTTGTTTTTATCACAGATCCGAATCTCGGTCGGCGTAGCTTTAAGAATTGCAGGCTGGTTATAATACGTGTACAATACAGAATAATAGTGGCCATCATAGAGAAGATGGTAGTTATTCGGTATGTGTGCAAATGGTTTATAGTCGCACAGCGTGAAGGATCCGTCGGAAAGAGTCTTCATCTGGGGCTTGTCATACCTGAGAAATGAATCCATACGAGAATACTTCCAGCCTTTGGGAACTTCTCTGTTGATGGCTTCTATTATCTTGCGACAGGCACGGTTAATAGCCTCAAAGTTTGGATAGATATTTTTCTTTAACTCTTCCAGCAGCCATGTTTCCAGATACTGGACATATTTTTCGACAGTGGGCTTTCCTTTCGGTTTGCGTGCCGGTGGCGGTAGGATGACAACATCATAAAAGTTCTCAAGATCCTGATAGGATGCGTTGATGATAATTTCATCCTTTGTGTGCTTTGTTACAGCTGTTTTGCAGTTATCCGGCACAAGGTATTTGGGAACAGCTTTATAATAATCAAGTGCATGAACTGTCCCAGCAATAAAGTTTGCCATACGTTCATCCGGAAAGATCTCTGCATATATACAGCTGCTGACACCTATCGTGGTCACGAATACATGGACTTTAAAGATTTCTCCAGTCTCGGGATCGACAACCAGCTCCGGCTTGTCACCAACCCAGTCGATATAGACCCGCTCACCGGGAATCCGTTCTACCGGCATGGAGACTTTTTCTGAACCGTAGTTATGCTTTACGAAGTCATGAAAGTAATGTACAAACTGCGTGTACTGGTAACCGTCAGGATTATCCTTTTTATAATCTACCCACTGATAGAAAAGGTTGGCTTTACTGCCCTTGGCAGTAAGGCGGTCATAAATCAGTTGATAGTCCGGCAACGGGATTTCCTTTCTCCGGATATTTTCCGGCGGATAGAAGGCTGTTTCAACCTTCTCCGGCTCCATCTGTCGGATATCGGCAAGTGGGAGCCCAAGCTCATTTGCTCTGTCAAGGATGAGCTTGACTGTGCCCTGACCAATGCCATACCGAAATCTGATATCTCGATAGGAGAAATGTTTCTCCCGCATTTCAAGGACACCAATAATAACTGTGTAACTTTGCATTTCGTTACCTCCTTTGAATGATGTGTAGCAATAGCTACATCAATCACTATATCAAAGTTGGTCAGCATCCGAAATGCGTGGTCAGTTCTATTGAAAGGGCTGGTCAGCCGTTAATGAAACAAGCGGTCAGTTCAGCCGAAATTTGCAATCAAATTTTAAATTTTTTCTATTTTTCTTACTGTGCCACCCACACAAACCGTTCCATTTTATTACCACCATATGTATGGTACTTTTACTCACCCCGAATTTTTTTGCAGTCTGCCTCACAGTCGCCTTATGTTCAATGATATAATATGCGATCTCTACTGCCCGTTCCTCAATATAATCTTTCATACAAAACCCCTGCATTCATTGTTTTTACAATGTATGCAGGGGTGAGTAGCAATATGCGGTAGTAATATTTTCAAAAAAATATTCTTAAATTCTCTCTGAAAAGAATTTAATCGTCTCTTTCAAATCATCACTGAAATCATCAAGATCTTCCAACGTAATCGCACCTTCATTCAATAACGACATTATGATATGGAACTGGTTGGATCTGCTCATTTCACACTGAACACCACAATCCCGTTTATCCTCTTTGATGCGTTTCTCAAGCTTCCAGAATTTATCTGATGGATTTCCCTCTCCACTAAGGATTTCGATGTACTCTTTATTCAGTTTATCCATATATGCTTCTTGCCATCCAACAATCTTACTCCGAAATAATTTCCAGTCTTTTTCCGAAAATCTGTTCATATCAGTCACAGCACCTCGCAATACTATTTATCTTTTTTTGTAACGCTTTCCCTTAGTTGCTCCATTATCTTCAAGTTTTTCATCAGATACTAATGCGCGAAGCAATTCCTTAGTCCTAGTTTCTTTCACTCCAAGTACCTCTACTAACTCATTTGCTTTATACCAGATATCTGGTTTCATAAAAGCAAGAATCTTTTCATATTGTTCTTGCGTTTTTTTCGTCACTTTTTTTCTGTCGCTTTTTTCCGTCGTTTTTTTTCCGTCGCTTTTTTCCGTCGCCTTTTTCACAAAAGGAAGTGACAATACTGTCCTGTCCGGATCAAATCGCTCCTCAATCTCCGGTTCTATGAATCCTTCATCTTCCCATACATTGAAAATATTCGGAACACCACTTCCGGCACGTTCACCTATATTAATGAGATTGAACATTTTCATGAGAGATTTGTTTCGCGGATCAGACTCACCACCTAAGCGCATCTGTTTTTTACCGGTTCTAACATATCCTGGATTCGCAAAGATAATTTTATCTGGTTCTTTTCTGATTACTACTCCACGAACTCCATGATAATCAGCATTAATCAAACAGTTTGCCAATGCCTCACGAAGTGCCTTGTGTACCGGAGTATCATCAACACGCTCTCCGCCTACCATCTTAAATGGTATTTTGATATCCTTAATAAGCTTATTGTAAACTCTAAAGTAAAAATCACAAACATTCCCCGACCATTCACCAGAACTGGAATGTAATCTATCAGTCCAACGAATCGTGGAGTCGAGTTCTTCCCTGTAATCCAAAAAATATTCCGGAAAATGTCTGACAATGTTATACTCATTGCCAAACATAAGCATACCTGCTGCAGTCGGATGTAACTGTCCATCTTCCTCCGAAATGGCTGCGGCACCAATACTTCTTAAATACTCATGGTCATTGAGCCGTTCAAAAGGATGTCCTTCTTTCAAAGTTCTATGACTATTACGGTAACCATGGATTGTCTCATAATTTAAATCTTCCATAGGTACTTTATCAAGCACTTCCATATCCATCGTTCTCTCCGTCTGGTCACGGAGCATTGTCTTTACCTGTAATCTGGTACAATGATAGTCGCCTTCATAATTCCTGCGAAATGTTCCATTGAAAATGTCATTATTAATATACACCGGTTTTTGTTCTCTCTTTGCCATCGGCACATAAATAACCATAACAACATCTTTATTTTCGCCTACCACATAAGTTTTTACATCTTCATCAGACAAAAGATTAATGTTTACTTTTTTCGGATTGTTAATGGTATCCCAAAAATCTTTGCGCAATTTCGCTTCATTTTGTAATCCTGTAGTTCTCCAACTGCCATCTTTTTCTTCTTTAACACCAAGAATAATGACACCGCCATAGCAATTTGCAAATGCAGAATAAGTATCCCATAAAGAAACCGGCAAACCACCATTTGCCTTTTTCACTTCTCTTCGGTTATCTTCTCTATATTCATCGAACTGTGAAATATCAAATACATCTTGCACTGCAATCACCTTTCTTTCACATATTTGTATTAATGATTTTAGCCCAACTTTACACATAAAACAATACATAAATCATTCTAAAATCCCGCTTTCCTCAGCTCATCCATCATTGCAGGTCTTCTACGATAAATTACTTTCCACTCTTTGGCAATCTGATCTGCTTTTCCCCTTCCGTCCGGATATTTTGTAATCTTTTTCAAATAAGTCATCAGCCCTTTATATGCTTTTCTGTCACATACGCTTTCCGCATGTTTCCGTACATAATTTACATATGTATCTCTGACGATATCCGGAAACTTCTTTTTCAATACCTTTTCATATTGATCTAATGTATAAATCGAACCACTTTCCACAATCGTTTTCAGCAATCTATCATATAGTTCTTCAAATTCCAGAAAACGAAACTTTATTCCTAAACATGAATTTGAATTTAAAATCTGTTCCCGATATGTACACCATTCTTCCTCATCACACGTCGCCTTTAACAATTTTACATTTTCAAGATTATCCTGTCTGCAGGAAAAAACCTGACAAATTAATTCTTTTTTATAATCCTCTTGTTGTCCAGTTTTGTGATATATCTGAATTAACTGTTCACTGTATTTTGAGACAAGACCTGCATATTCCTTATCCAGTTTTTTGCTTTCTTCCAGAACTTCAATTGCCTTATCATATGCTTTCTTATCAAGATATTCTTTGATTTCCAATTCCCTTATTGCAGAAAAATGTCTGAATTTTGTCCTGTATTCATTGATTTCATTCTCCGAGTAATTTAACTCTTTCATAATCTGCAACCGTTTAAGAATAATATTTTCAAAGCCATAATATGATGAATACAAGCTTCCACAGTCAGTCTTATCCCCTGCGCGTTCAATCAACTCATCCAGCATTCGTAACTTTTCCAGCAACATGCTTGTATCATGAAACTCGTCCATTAAGAAGTCGCTGATATAGTCTTCCATATAATCTATAACATAGTTTTGAGGACGTCCTTTAAACCACTGAAACATCTGATCACGCTGTTCATCTGTTGCCTGATCCAGAATCTGTTTCCAATATTCATAACAGCTATTCGCAATCCATGTAGTACCACCATCTGAATCATCAATATCCTGATTTCCAACCATATGGAACACTTCATTTGTAAGCTCAAACGCCTGCATTATAAGTTTTTTATCAATTAAATTCTGCACATTCTCATCCAGGAACGCCTCCAGATCATGTACATAATCCATTGCATGATAATAGTCAACGTATCCACTTCTGTCAGAATACTTCCACGCAATCATTTCAACTTCTTGCTTCAATCGGTTCATCTGAACCGGACTGATTTTATCAACATATTTTGTTAAAATCTGATTTTGTAGAGAATCATCTTTTAGAGCAAGCTCCAATAATATATTTCTCACTTCAGATTCATCTATATTCTTTATTACATCCTCTAATTCTGTTTTGATATCAGTCGAATTCTCTCTTACTTCACTTGTCATCTGAGCAGACTTTTCTTCAATCTCATATAAGACCGCAGCCATGTGTTTGCAATAATTCCCATCTTCTGCATACGGACAGTCACAGAACATATCTACAATTTCATTATCATAGATTTCCACTTCTACTTCATAATCATAACTGCCTTCAACTGTGGCCTTATAACCGGTTCCTGTTCTTTCCAAGGAACTAACCGCCCCGTTTTCGTAATAATCCCATCCTCGAGCTAAAATATGTGTTTTAAATAAACATTCCCACGACTTTAGCATTTGTAATATCCTCCACACGAAAATCCGAATTTGCGTAGTTCATAAAATCAGTTTCAAATTTTACTTAGTCTACATTCTATATTACATTCTCTTTTCAGATTTTGCGAACAAAATTTGAGATGATATCTCCTATTCTCATCACTAATTATACAATTGCAGAATCCCCCTCATCACATGTGGATGGGTTTCTGCAATAATATCATCCCATACTGATGTATGTTCATTCCAATCCTGATACTTTATTTCTTTCTTATACGGATTGCTGATAATTTTTATCTTTCTCATACTCTTTCTCCAATTCCTTAAAATCCATTGGTTTGTACATATATTCACCGTCATAATTATATCACAACTCTATTTACAAATGAATGTTATCTCTTCCCTCTAAAGAATGTCACGTGTATCATTCTTTTGCTGGGTATAATTATAAACCTTTAGCCGTCCCTTAATATGTACATCCAAAGAAAAGGCCGAAACTCTCCGACCTTTCCCTCTACCCTATTCATTTCACCACATACACTGCTTTTACAAACCGTTCTATTTTATCACCACCATATGTATGGTACTTTTACTCACCCCGAATTTTTTCGCAGTCTGCCTCACAGTCGCCTTATGTTCAATGATATAATATGCGATCTCTACTGCCCGTTCCTCAATATAATCTTTCATACAAAACCCCTGCATTCATTGTTTTTACAATGTATGCAGGGGTGAGTAGCAATATGCGGACTCTGTCTTTTCCTTTTTCATCCTGTTTGTTCTTCTTTTTTGACCCACTCAGGCGCAATAATATCTGTATCTTTACGAATGGATTTTCCTCTGCTGTTCTTATGTCAAATCACCATTACATTTTAATCCAAATCCAAATACCACTCTTCTCCTATATCATTTACAACTTTTCCCGTTGTAAGATCAACCATTACATAATACACCCATGCATTATGTTCTTTCTTTGTACGTAATTTAAGAAAATACCCCTCGTCAGTCTCCGAACAATCCTCCTCGTACACCACGTACTCATCTGTATTATGTTCCTCGTTATAGTGCTCTGCAACAATTTTACGAATTTCCTCTGGAGTCACAGTTTTTGTGTTATTACTATACATTAATATATCTTTTACCAACTCCCCTGTCAGTGCATTGACTGTTGCCCCCGCTACCTCGGCGCCATCTTTTTCAAATGCTATGTTAGTTGTATATATTTGTCCGGCATCCCAATATGATACTTCAGACTGTCGGACAGTTACTTCAAGATCAGCAGGTACACTTAATTGCTCTCTAACTGCTTCCTGCTTAATTTGAATATAAGAACCACAGATAAAATCATCCCAGCCATATAATTTGCTGACATCAACATCTTTACTTTTTTCAGAAGTTGTAATATTAAGCATTTTGATCGATCCACTTTCTGAATAACTCAAATCATACTTTAACTGTGTTACACCACTTTCATCCATATTAACCAGTTTGATTGTTAGTTCATTATTTTCCAGATTGTATGTAGTTGTATAATCTGATTCTCCGCTAATCGTCGCAGAATATTTCACTTTTCCATTTGAATCAAATATAATCTGTACTGCATCTGAAGACTCATCTTGTATCCATATTCCCTCTAACATTTCATCTGTGATTTCTGATTCTACAGTTTTTGATTCTGTTTTTTCTAATTCGATAACTCCCCATTTACCATGCGTTTTTACCCAGCACTTTCCATCGTATACTGGACGAATCGCCTCAAAGATACCTGATGGGATCACGACTCTTCCCTGCATATCTCTCAATTCCCATTGTTCATCTTTACACAGAGGAACATAGCCCTCTGAATATGCATAACAATACGCTTTAGACTCATCTATATCTTTCCAGAAAGGAAAATCCTTCCACGAAGCATCATACTCCAGAGGGATAATCTCTTCTCCCTCTTCATTTACATATCCCCATTTACCATCTTTGCAGACAGCCATTCTGTTATCAGAACTCGAACCGCATTCGTCATAAATAAAGTCTGTTTTCAACTTATCATTATAATAAATCGCATATGGAGCGGATAAAGAATTCCACCAGGATATCCAATATCCGTCTTTTCCCTCTTGATATTTTTCTTCTGAATTTTTCACAGGAAGAGGAATATCTCTGAAAAACTCATTTGTGTAATCTTCAGAAAATAATCCCTGAATCCCCTTATTGTAATAATACGCATAAGGAGCATAGCCTCTGCCTTCAAATAACGTGATTTCATCATTTTCTATAGTATACTGTTGCCCATCTGTTATAGCTTCCATCATATACTCTTCATTAAAACTTAATATCTTACTATAATCCATTCCCCCCTTTATATTTCCATCCATGCCAATCAAACCTAACGATTTTCCTCGTCTGATTATTGCATAAGGGGATTCAAACTGACGGTACATCTCGTTATAAGAATATATCTCTCCACCTTCCGATGTATAGTAAATATCATCCGCTTCTATCTGTGGATCAACCACCCATCTATAACTAATATATCCTTCTATTTCTTCTATTTTTGAGTCGATTTCAGATGCGTCATCATCATTGCCAACATTTTCCCGTCCTTGTGTCAATATATCAAATGCCTTTTCCCGGTCTCCCTGTACAACATAGATATCTGCCAACTTCAAATATGGCTCACTCCGTTTCGGGTCTATGGTAATCGCTTTCAGATATGAAGTCTCTGCCCTGTCATAATCCATCTCTTCCAGATACTTTGCTCCGTCCTCTAATAAATTTTGATACTTCTGCTTTTCTTTCTTATCCTGCAACACAAAAATTCCTTCCACCACAACTGCCACCAGTATAAGAACAATGAAAATAATCGCTATAACACTTCCAGACTTACGTATTTTCTTCGGATTCTGCGGAACACTTTCCTCCACAGCATTCCCACATTTTCCACAGAACTTTGCGCCCTCTTCCAACTTATTTCCACATTCACTACAATAGCTCATACCTTCTTCTCCTTCCAGCGCAATTCCTGTTTCCATGCCGTTTAAAGTATCTCTTCAAATGGATACCGCACTCCCCATTCTTCCCGGAGAGCATCCATCTGTTCCATAATCTTTACGGTCTCGCTATGCGGCATTTCTTCACATTCCAGTTGTCCGGCTTCTAATGCACGCATGCAGGCCTCCACTTCATACTCATATCCGGTGATCTGCTTCGGCACTTCTATGGAGCGGACTAATTCTCTGTCTTTTGTAAATACTTCAATCTTATCAATATTATTGATATTATGAGCAATCAGATATCCTTTCGTGCCGTAGATCATGCCATACTGTTCCGTTGCAGCCAACATCCCTGCGTGCAGTGTTGCGAGACGTCCATCCTTGTAAGTAAAAATCATTGCATCTTCTGCGTCCATTCCAGACTCCAGTTTTACACAAGTTGAGGTGACCTTCTCGATCTCATTTCCGAAAAACATACTTGCAAAATTAATCGGATATACGCCCAAATCCAGAAGTGCACCACCGGCAAGTTCCGGTTTAATCAGACGTTCTACACCAGAAAGCTCATACCCCAGATTCGCACTTAACAGCTGAAGTTCTCCGAGTTCTCCGCTTTCCAAAATCTCTGAAATGATCTTCCGGGACGGCATATAACGGGTCCAGATTGCCTCTGTGACGAATACCTGTTTTTCTTTTGCATACTCAAGGAGCTCTCTTGCCTGCTTTGCATTTGCAGTGAAAGCTTTCTCACACAACACCGGCTTACCATAAGAAATACATAATTTTGCATGTTCCAGATGATGAGAATGCGGAGTCGCAACATAAACAAGATCTACCTTCTCATCAGCCAACATTTCCTCATAAGAACCATACGCTTTCTCCACATGCTCCTCTTTTGCAAATGTTTGTGCCTTTTGAAGATCACGCGAAGCGACCGCATATGCGTTCGCTCCTTCCATTCCATTTAAAGTAAGTGCCATTTTACGGGCAATACCACCCGCTCCTAATATTCCAACATTCATTTTTCATACCTCTTTTCTATTTTCTATACAGTCTATTATACCTGAATGTTATCTACATTTTGTTATCTTGTTCGATTTCCATATCTTTTGGAAGCACCCAACTCAAAACAAGAGCTATTATGAATACCCCTGCAACCATATTTGAGCCGAATATATCCCCGAAAATGGATGGCAATCCTGAGAAGAAACCTTCTACCTGTGTTACGCCTACCCCTACACATAAAGAGGTGGCAACAATGATCATATTTCTATGATTAAAGCCTACTTTTGCGATCATCTCGAATCCGGCAACAACGATGGATCCAAACATAATAACGGTACATCCGCCGAGAACACAATCCGGCAGAGTCGATAAGAACGCACCGATCGGCGGGAACAAACCTCCCAGGATCAACAGCAGCGCCCCAAACATGATCGTAAAGCGATTGACGACTTTAGTCATTTTCAAAAGACCGACATTCTGGCTGAATGACGTGATTGGCGATACTCCGAAAACACCTCCGGCAATTGCTGACATAAATCCGTCCACAGCCAGAGAGCCGCTGATTTCCTCATCAGTGATATCTCTTCCGAGAGCACCTGTACATGCGGCCGTAGTATCTCCGATCGTTTCCACTGCAGACACTAAAAAGACGATAACGAACGAGATAATGATACCGATGTTAAACTTAGGTGCATAGGCAAATAATGAAGGAAAGGAAAACACTCCAAGTTGTGAAATCGTGGTACCCATTGCGGAAAAGTCTACCATTCCGAAACAAATGGCAACCATATATCCAACGATTAGACCGAATAATACATTCAGCTGCTTCAGTACGCCTTTGGCAAACACATGAAATGTCAGACAGGCAACCAATGTAATGGTACCGACCAGAAGATTTTGCCATGCACCGATTTCATATTTTGCAGAACTGGCATAAGAAGAAACGCCTACATTCAAAATACTAAGACCAATGGACGTAACTACACAGCCTGCAACGATAGGCTGGATCAATTTTCTCCAGTATTTTGCAGTAAGTCCCAGGACACCTTCCAGACATCCTCCGACAATAATGCCACCGATCATATATCCGTAATCCTGGGAAGCCGATGCAAGACATGCAGCCAGAAAAGTAAAGCTTAACCCCATAACAATTGGCAGCCCGGATCCTATTTTCCAGATAGGATATAGCTGAATCAATGTACCGATTCCTGCCACAAGCATACAATTTTGAATCAATTGTGCCGTCTCTGTCTGCGTAAACGCCTGTCCGTTATATACAGCAACACCTGCAATAATTATTAACGGAGTCACATTTGCTACAAACATTGCTAATACATGCTGAAAGCCAAATGGAATTGCTTTTGCAACAGGAACCCGCCCCTCCAATCGGTAAATGTTACTGACATTTGCTGCGTTCTTTTCTTTTGCCATTTTTGTTCTCCTCTTTTATTATAATTACAGGCAATTGCCTGCTTAAGCAAAGTATAACATCTACCTATATACAATTCAATCTAAGCATCATACTTTCAGATTTATTCATCCGGATATTATTAATCGTCTCGATTTTCTTTCCCAATGAACTTTTTCTCTCGAAATATGGTATAGTGGTTTAAGTACTTAATGCTGGAGCATGCAAAAAAAGTGATGAATGACATGAAATGGAGGTCTGAAATATGAATTTGACAGAAGCAATGAACGCTCGACACAGCGTTCGTCAATATGATAAGAAACCAATAGACAGAGAAACGGTTGATGAACTGCAGAAGGAAATCTCTGCCTGCCACCGGGAAAGCGGAATGCATATTCAGCTGATCACAAATGAGCCGCAGGCTTTTGACAGTTTTATGGCTCACTACTGAAAATTCAGCGGTGTTACCAGCTACCTTGCTATCATCGGAACAAAATCGCCCTCCCTTGATGAGATGGCCGGTTATTACGGAGAACGCCTTGTTCTGAAGGCACAGCAGCTGGGACTGAATACTTGCTGGGTGGCGATGACCTACCGAAAGATCAAAACTGCTTTTTCCACCGCTCCCGGCGAAAAGCTTTGTATCGTTATTGCACTTGGCTATGGAAAGACTCAGGGAGTTCCCCATAAGTCCAAATCTTTTGAAGACGTGGCAAAAACTGACGGATCGGCTCCGGAATGGGATTTTACAGTAAGATCGATCTCGGCATTGTAAAATACCATTTTGAAATCGGAGCCGGCAAAGACAACTTCAACTGGAAATAACTCTACTGATCCGGATATCATTCAATCGCTCCCAAAATAAAACTGCTGCATAACCAGGGATTATGCAGCAGTCTCATTTTATGGAGGGACAATTGAATTAGATTCCTAATTTCTCCTTCATGTACTCTACATCGGTAGCTTTTCCGGTATAGAGCTCAATGGCAATCAATGCCTGGAAGAGCATCATGCTCATTCCGTTGTACACTTTTGTACAACCGGCCTCTTTTGCCTGCTTCATCATAACAGTTTCACGCGGAGCATATACGGTGTCTGTTACGATCAGATCCGGGCGGAAGAAGGATGCATCCGGAATATTTGAGAGATCTTCCAGTGGGTGCATCCCCACGCCTGTCGCGTCACAGAAGATATCAGCTTCCTGCATTTTTTCTTTCAGAAGATCCAGATCGGCAAGATCGTTCATAGTTGCCTTACATTCTGTGTTATTGTTGATTATTTCAACAATTTCTTCTCCACGGGCGTAGAATTTATCTTTGATATTAAAGATATGTAACTCTGCAATTCCGTCCAATGCTCCCCGAACAGCAATAGCGGTAGCAGCTCCACCTGTTCCGATCAGAACCATCTTCATACCTTTATAATCAATTCCTTCTTCTTTGATCCCCTGCCAGTATCCCATGCCGTCAGTATTATATCCTTTTAATTTTCCTGTGACCTGTCCATTCTCGTCGCGCATATTCACAACGGTATTGATGGCTCCGCAAAGCTGTGCAGCTTCATCTACTTCCTCCAGGTACTTGTGTACTACCGTCTTATTCGGCATGGAAATGTTAGATCCCAACATCTTCAATGCGCGGATACTGTTTACAGCTGCTTCCAGAGAATCATTATCCACCTCGAATGCAAGCTGAATTACATCATCTCCGTTCTTATCGTATGCAAGATTATGTGTTGTCGGTGACTGTGTATGACGAATTGGATAAGCCATTAATCCAACTAATTCTGTGTGTCCTGTAATATTTGGCATAATTATTACCTCTTTCTTCTATCTATATTTATCTCGTTTTATATGTTTCAAAGTTGATTGTAAAAGTATTATTTTATTTCATCCAGGTCTAACAATCCTTTAAATTCAAGTACATTCAGGATTGCACGTCCATCCATGGTTCCTTCCATGATACGACGGGCACGAACAGAATCTCCGATCGGATATACATAAGTATCTGTATCGGCAAATGCTTCCTCGATTTCTGCAAGGATTGGATTGTTTGCTCTCATTCCCAGACAGTTGAATCCCAGATCAAATGTAAGCTCTTTGATCTCTCCTTCCGGTGTCTTTACGACAAAAGCATTTTCTTTTACTTCCTGGAGTGCTGTATTTACATATTCTTTTACGCCATATGTATCATGTGTCTCGCGCATAGAACACTTGGTGATCGGATCTGCCATCATACCGATCTGCGGAAGCATATCAACGATAGAACATTCTGCTCCACGTGGTGCAAAGTATTCGATCACATCAAGTCCTACGGATCCACCGCCCATAACAACGACTTTCTTTCCTTTACAGAAGTCATCCGGATACTTTCCTGCATTCAGGTTGTTGATCATATCAAAAATTGTAGAAACGTTGCCTGCTGCAATGTTTTCTCTCAGTCCCGGGATCGGCGGTACCAACGGTACAGAACCTGTCGCATTCACAACAATATCCGGTTTGAAGTTTTTGATTTTCTCAATGGTAGCTTCTGTATTCAGGAACATATACAGATTCGGAAGCTTCTCTGCACGTTTCTCCAGATATCTTGGGAAATCTTTCATACGTGTCTTGCTTGGAAGATCAGAGATAAATGTAGACAGTCCGCCCACATGGTCTTTCTTCTCAAGTACGAATACATTACATCCGACTTCGGCCGCTGTACATGCAGCTTCAAGTCCTGCTGTACCTGCACCTACTACTACAACATTACAGTTTTTCTTTACTTTTAATTTTTTATAAATATCTCCTTCCGGAACAGCAGGGTTCACTGTACAACGGATTGGACGGTTAACACCGATACGGTTTCCTGCACATCCTACGTTACAGGAAATACATTTACGGATCATCTCAGCTTCACCTTTTTGTACTTTTACGACCCAGTCCGGATCAGCAATCAGCCCACGGCCCATACCTACCATATCTACATCGCCGCTTTCCAGCACCTTTTTAACTACTTCAGGGTCACGGTAATTTCCGGCATTGATGACCGGTTTTCCAAATTTTTCTTTGACTGCTCTTGCCTGATAAGCACGCCATCCATCCGGCAGATAATTAGAGTCAATCTGATACTGAAGAGATGGATTCAATCCACAGGACACATCATACATGTCTACGAACTCATCCAGATACTCCAGATACTCCAACGTATCTTCCAGTGTGTTTCCTCCCGGAACACGCTCCTCGGCAGATACTCGAACGATGATCGGGAACCATGGTCCTACCTGTTTACGAACTTCTTCTAATACCATTCTCGGGAAACGAAGACGATTCTCTACAGAACCTCCGAATTCGTCTGTTCTCTTATTATAATATGGAGAGATAAACTGGCTCATCAGATAAGAATGTCCACAGTGGATCTCTACTGCATCAAAACCGATTGCCTGTACTCTTTTTGCAGCTTCTCCATATTTCTTTACAGTTGTAAGAATTTCTTCTTTTGTCATCGGACGTGGAATCTCCCCGCCGACTTTTGTTGGAACATTGGAAGAAGACACTGTCTCCATTCCGGTTCTTGCAGAAGATGCAGATGCACCTGCATGATTGATCTGAATTGCAACTGTCGCACCATTCTTATGAAGGTTCTCAACCAGCTGATAGTAACGAGGCATAAAGCTGTCGTGGTCGATACGAATCTGGCTTGTACCATTAGAACCTACAGGATACTCTACGTTGGCATTTTCTAAAATGATCAGACCAACTCCGCCTTTTGCACGTAATGAATAATAATTCATATGACGATTACTCATCTCACCGCTTGTCTCTCCGTAATTTGTCCCCATCGGTGTCATCGCAACACGGTTACGAATCGTCATTCTTTTTACTGTTAAAGGTTCAAAAATCTTGGAATAATTTGTTTTCATGAATCCTTCTCCTTATCAATTTTTCGTGTAAGGCATTTCTTCTGTTTGTGACGGTTTCATTATAATCCAAACAACCCATAACGTAAAATACATTTTATGTTATTCATCGATAGCTTTATGCTATCATTTTGTTTCTGATGCAGGCAGTACCCTCGAAGAAGACTTCTGCTTCATATATTCAATAAATCTTTCCACCGCCGGCAGTTGATACCGGTCTTTCATCCAGAACATAAACGTATGATGCATTAATTCGATATCATTCAGCCTGTGGATATTTACTCGTTTTTCATCAATCTCTCTGATTCCCGGAACCAGCGCGATTCCGAAATCTTCACTTACCAGAGCTACGATCGAATGCTCGTCCGGACATTCCACTACAATATTGGGACGGATCGAAAGTCTTCTGTATAATTGCCGGGTATAGTTTCCAAGCCAGGACTCTCTGTCATATCCGATCACCGGATAACGACGGATCTCCTGGATAGAGACAGCTTCCTGACCTTCCAGTTCATGGCCCTTTGGTGTGATCACGACCATTTCTTCTGATAAGACCGGAAAGAATTCAAATTCCTCCCGTTCCATATATCCTCCAAACCCTACATCCAGTTCCCCTGATTTGACCTTTTTCGCAATCGCACTGGTATGATTCTGAAAAAAATTAAACGTTACGTTCCTGTTTTCTTTCATATTAAGAAAGTTTCTTACATTATGAGGAATATAGTGACTGGCCAGAGGGAACACATATCCGATATCGATCTTTCCTCCGTCACTCGCCATTTCCTTCATCTTACTGCTTGCAATCTCACACTCAGTAATAATGCGTTCCGCATATTCCAGAAATAGTTTCCCGCCTTTTGTCAAATTCACTCCTCTTCCATTCTTCTCGAACAGCTGAACCCCCAATTCATTTTCCAAAGATGCGATGGAACGGCTCAAGGATGGCTGAGACAGGTACAACTCCTCTGCTGCCTTCCGGTAATTCTCATATCTTGCAACTGTTTGAAAATAGTAAAGCTGATTGAGTGTCATATGCTCCTCCTTATAAAGTGAAGTTTTCCATTTCCGATAATTTCCTTATTTTTAATTATAGCATTTTGATAGCCTGAATGCATCAATTTTCACATATATAAGTATTGGAAATTCCAAACAGACATTGATAAAATATAAACATACAAATCGTTAGATTTTTAACGAGAACCCCCGTGTTTCTTATGTTTGTGACAGAATAATAAGAAAAACAAAGACAAAAAAACAAAAAGGAGAACCTTAAAAATGAACAAAAAATATCTTCCAAGTGCACTTATCATGTACTTAAACTATTTTATCCACGGTGTTGGATGTTCTGTCCTGGGACAGGCTGTTATCAAAGAAGCTCTTGCCGCAAGCTGGGGTGTTGAAGCAATGGCAATCACTGCAATCTCTGCTGCACTTGGTCTCGGACGACTGATCGCTCTTCCATTTGCCGGTCCTCTTTCTGATAAATTAGGCCGCCGCATTTCCTGCGTCATCGGAGGTGGCTCTTACGCTATTTATTTAATTGGTCTTGCACTGGCTTTCAACGCAGGTACCAATGGCGGATATCAGATTGCTTATATCTGTGCAATCCTCGGTGGTATTGCAAACTCCTTCCTTGATACAGGAATCTATCCGGGTGTTGCAGAAGTATTCTATGCTGCTCCGGGTGTTGCTACGATGGGAATCAAGTTCTTTATCGCTATCTCCCAGATGCTGCTTCCATTTGTTCTTGGTATCGCAATAACAACAACTGCTTCCGGTCTCGTATCTTACAACCCGTTATTCATTGTCTGCGGTGTATGTTACATCGTGCTGGCAGTTTTGATTCTCTTTGCTCCGCTTCCGGATTCTGATGCCAAGAAAGAGAAAAAAGAAGGATTAATCGAAAGTCTGAAGAAAACACATTTCTCAATCGAATCTGTCGCAATGATCCTGATCGGATTCACATGTACAGGTACTTTCCAGTTATGGCTGAACTGTGCACAGAACTTCGCAAAAGAAGTAGTTGGCTGGGCAGATCCTTCTATCATGCAGACATACTACTCTATGGGAACTTTACTTGCATTGATTGTAACTGCATTACTGACACGTAAGATCAAGGACGTTCGCTTTATCGCTGCTTACCCGGCAATCTGCCTTGCAGCTTTGATTGTTGTTCTTATAGGAAAATCACAGCCACTGTGTATTGCAGGTGCATTCATCATCGGATGGGCCGGCGCTGGCGGACTTCTCCAGATCGCAACCTCTGTATGCAACATGCTTTTCCCGAAGATCAAGGGAACGGTTACTGCACTGGTTATGATTGCATCCTCCCTTTGCAACTACACAATTTTAACGGCTGCATCCAAAATGACTCCTTCCGGCGTTATGACCATGAACATTGTACTTACTGCAATCGGCGTGCTTCTTGGAGTATTTGTGAATCTTCGCTATGCAAAAATGGTTGAGCTTGCCTCAGCAGAGTAACCTGTTATATAATTTACATCATATATACAATAAGAAAGAAGGATTAATGATTATGATACAAACGGTTCATGTTAGAGATATTGAAATTGGTGCCGGTGTTCCAAAGATCTGTGTACCGATCGTAGGTGTTACCAAAGAAGACATTATTGCAGAAGCAAAGACATTTGATGATATTCCTGTCGATGTTGTGGAATGGCGTGTCGACTGGTTCGAAGGCGTATTTGATTTCGAAAAAGTTCTGGATGTTCTGAAAGACTTACGGGAAGTTCTTGGCAATACCCCTATTCTTATGACTTTCCGTACCTCCAAAGAAGGTGGCGAAAAGGCCATCGAAGATGCTGCATATGCAGAACTGAACATCAAAGCCGCTCAGTCCGGATATGTAGATCTGGTAGACGTAGAAGTCTTTACCGGTGACGAGATCGTAAAAGAAATCATCGAAGGCGCTCATGCAGCTGGTGTAAAAGTCGTTGCATCTAATCACGATTTCTTCAAGACACCAGAAAAAGAGGAGATTGTATCTCGTCTTAGAAAAATGCAGGAATTAGGCGCTGATATTCCGAAGATTGCAGTTATGCCGCAAAACAAAAAAGACGTTCTTACTCTTTTAGCTGCAACGGAAGAAATGGCATCCGAATATGCCGACAGACCAATCATTACCATGTCCATGGCCGGCACCGGTGTGATCAGCCGTCTCTGTGGTGAAGTATTTGGTTCTGCTCTTACATTTGGCGCTGCAAAGAAAGCATCTGCTCCTGGACAGATGGGTGTTAATGATCTGAATACCGTCCTTCAGTTACTACACAACGCATTATAATCATGAAAACCAATAGGGAGGCAGACATGAAAAAAGTAATTCACTGGCTGGATGAAAATCTGGAAGAATGTATCCTCATACTCCTTTTGATCGGCATGACACTCATCATGGGCATTCAGGTGTTTTCCCGTTATGTCCTGGGAATGTCATTGTCCTGGTCTGAAGAGCTTACGCGCTATCTGTTCATATGGTGCGGTTTCATCAGTGTCAGCTACTGTAGCAAAAAATGCTTATCCATCAAAATCGAACAGTTTGTTGCACTGTTTCCACGCCGTGGGAAAGCACTCTTCAAGGTAGTCAATCATACATTTGAACTCATCTTCTTCCTGTATATGATTCCTTTTGCCTGGTCTTACATGATGTCAGCCGTAACCAGCGGGCAGGTTTCCCCTGCCTGCTCCATCCCGATGTATTATGTACAGGCGGCACCTTTTGTGTCATTCATCCTTGTTGCAATTCGCATCCTGCAGCGCTGGATCATCGAATTCCGTATTGCCAGAGGCGAAAATGTGTATGATCCGGCACATCCGGAACGCAACACTCCGGAATCATTCATTCAGGCCAATGCAGATGCCGATTCTGCAGCAGATACAAGCATCGACAACCGTATCCGTAACATCAAAGACTCAGGTAAGGAGGTCCCGTAAATGCCAGTCGCATTATTATTTATCATCTTTGTCATCGGACTGATCATTGCAATCCCCGTATCCATTACACTGGGAATTACATCTGTTCTTCCGTCCATCTGCGACCCGTCTTTTACGGTCGGCGCAAAATACTTAATCCGTGCAATGTTCGGAGGTCTGGATTCGTTTCCCCTTCTGGCCGTTCCGATGTTCGTTCTGTCCGGTATCATCATGGCAAAGGGAGGTATTTCCCGGAAACTCTTTGATATATTCGCATACTTTCTCGGCAAACTGACGGCAGGAATGCCTTGCGCCGTCATCGTCACCTGTCTGTTTTACGGCGCGATCTCCGGATCTGCTCCGGCTACCGTTGCTGCCGTCGGAAGTATGACGATTCCGATCCTGACCGGGCTCGGCTATGATCTTACTTTTACTACAGCCATCGTTGCCGTTGCCGGAGGTCTTGGAGTCATCATTCCACCAAGCATTCCCTTTATCATGTACGGAACGGCTTCCGGAGCTTCTGTAAGTGATCTGTTTCTGGCCGGCATCATCCCCGGCCTTATGATTGGCGGGCTCCTTATGTTCTATGCCATCTGGTACTGCAGACGCAACGGAGAGGATAAAGAAAAAATCCACGCTGAAGTACAGCATTTACATGACAAGGGTCTGTTTCGGGTAGTAAAGGAAAGCTTTTTTGCGATCTTAAGCCCGGTGATCATCCTCGGATGCATCTACAGCGGAATCGCATCGCCAACGGAAGCTGCTGTTATCTCCGTATTTTATGCTTTACTTATCAGTCTGTTCGTATACAAGAGCATTCGCGTAAAAGATATCTGGGACATCCTGAAAGAAGCCGTCAGAACCTTTACTCCGATTCTTTTCATCCTTGCAACTTCCACTGCATTCTCAAGAGTTCTGACTCTTATGCAGGTTCCACAGACAGTAAGCGGATTCATCAGCGGTCACTTCCAGAGTCCGGTTCTGATTCTTCTGGTAATCAATCTGTTCCTCCTGATCGTAGGTATGGTAATGGATACTACACCAGCTATCCTGATTCTGACACCGATCCTGCTGCCAATCGTAACGAATCTTGGCATGGATCCGGTTCAGTTTGGTGTGATCATGGTCGTTAATCTTGCGATTGGATTTGTAACCCCTCCGATCGGAGTCAACCTCTTCGTTGCCAGCTCCTTAACGGACGTTCCGGTTATGACGATTGCCAAAAAAGCAATGCCGATGATCATATATTTCCTGATCGCACTGCTTTTGATCACATTTATCCCGGCAATTTCGCTGGCATTGTTATAGGAGGAATCGATATGAACTTTCAAAAGATACAGGCACGCATCGTCTCTGCCGGGCTCATTCTTACAATGGCCTTGGCACTTCCGCTTACCGGATGCAGAAGTTTTGGAGAATCCGATGTACAGCGTTATGCATGGCCGCTGGCTACTGCAAGTCCGGAAGATACTGTAACTCAGATCTTTGCAGAGAAATTTGCAGAAGAAGTATCCAGACTCAGCGACGGACAGATGAAGATTCAGGTATATCCCAACTCCACACTCGGAGGGGACCGGGACCTTCTGGAAACCTGCGCGGACGGTGACATTCCATTTATTGTACAAAACACGGCACCGCAGGTAACTTTCATGCCCGATCTTGCGGTATTTGATCTTCCCTGTGTGTTCGATACACTGGAGGAATGCAGAGAAACCATCGATGATTCCGCTTTTTACGGACTGATTAGTGAAGTCTACACCAATGGAGGTTATCACCTTCTCGGAATGGCTGATCAGGGATTCCGTGTGATGAGCACCAATAAAAAAATAACCACAGCCGATGATTTCAAAGGGCAGAAGATCCGGACCATGGAAAACAGCTATCATCTGGCATTCTGGGAAAGTCTGAATGCCAGCCCGACACCGATGAGCTTCAGCGAAGTCTATATCGGGCTCCAACAGCACACCATTGATGCCCAGGAGAATCCCTATGAGGTTATCGTATCCAACAAGCTGTATGAACAACAGGATTACATCATCGAGACCAATCATCTGCCGCATCTCATTTCCCTGATCGTCAATGATTCCTTTTTCCAGAATCTTTCCGAAGAGGAGCGTGAGATCATGACACAGGCGGCGCAGATTGCGACCGAATACGCACGCCTGCAGTCTGATAAACGAATCACCGACCGGATTGCAGCTATCGAAGACAGTGGAACGCAGATTATCACACTTTCTGATGAGGTAAGAAATGAAATCCGCAAAAAATCACAGACCGTGTATGATTCCGTTGAGGAAAATATCTCAGAAGACATTTACAATGCATATCTGGGAAGTCAATAAATAATCCTTATATTAAGGAGCAAGGTTCTTCACATCCGACCTTGCTCCTTTTTTCTTCCACAGCTATAATATTCTGTATACCACTGATATCAAAGGAGACAATTTATGGCAAATATCATAGAAATCACTGATTTTTCCGCACCGGAGCTGGACATCTACGCCCGCTTTACAGAAGCACAATTATTGAATCGAGATCACCCGGAACAGGGAATCTTTATCGCTGAGAGCCCGAAAGTCATTGAACGCGCACTGGATGCCGGGTGTGTCCCCATATCCATTCTCCTTGAGCGCAGGCATATTCAGACGCAGGCACGGGAAATCCTTGTCCGATGCGGCGATATTCCTGTCTATACTGCAGATTTTGACGTACTCACACAGCTCACCGGGTATAAGTTAACGCGCGGAATGCTATGTGCCATGCAACGTCCCTCTCTGCCTTCTGTGGAATTCGTATGCCGGGATGCCCGCAGAATCGCCGTACTGGAAAATGTCATGAACCCTACAAACGTCGGTGCGATCTTCCGCTCCGCCGCTGCTCTGAATATGGACGCCGTTCTACTGACCTGCGGCTGCAGCAATCCCCTGTATCGACGTGCGATTCGAGTCAGCATGGGAACCGTATTTCAGATTCCCTGGACGTTCCTCCCGGAAACCGGTGATTCTTCGCAATCCGGCATCTCCCTTCTGCAGAGTCTCGGCTTCCGAACCGCTGCAATGGCACTGACAGATGATTCTGTATCCATCGATGATAAACAACTGTTGTCAGAAGAAAAGCTGGCCATCGTCCTTGGAACAGAAGGTGATGGTCTTGCCACGTCTACCATCTCCTCGTGTGATTACACCGTACGGATTCCCATGTCCCACGGCGTAGACTCTCTGAACGTTGCTGCCGCCAGTGCAGTTGCCTTCTGGCAGCTTTCCAGGTAAAAGATTGCCCCAAAAAAGCAGTGAAAAAGAACCCCGGCAAAGATGCGGGGTTCTTTTTCACTGCTTGATTGACTGCAACTTATACTATTTCAATTACAGTCAACCTTTTTTGTATGCCTGATTGACTGTATTTCAAAATATCCTGATCACAGTCATCTCTTTTCACTTACTTGATTGACTGCAATTTATATTTTCATGATTGCAGTCATTTCTCAATGCATATTTTATTGGCCTCCATTCAATTATTCTTTATCACGGTCAATTCTTTACACACATTTAATTGACCTCCAGCATAATATTCTCAAATACAGTCATCTTTCTACACTATACAAGCGTCAGAGCGACATAAGGCACCCTACATAATGCACAAAAAAGACATCTATCATTTTAATAAGTGACAAGAATTGTCATGACAGCAAAACATTCGCTTCCTATTTTCCTGATGCTGTCAGGAAATCGGATTTCCTCGTCAACCTGTTTGTTTGCCTGATTACACTCCACATCCCCGTATTCTTTCCGCCAGCTGTTTCCGGGAGTTTTCCGTAAAGTACATCAGATATTCCTGATAAATCTCATATAGTTTATGCTTCTTTGGATCCTCAGCTGTTTCATCTGCTTCCCGGAAAAAGTTCATCTCGCTCACAATCCACAGATTCTCTGTACCATTCAGCCAATTTCGAAGATCACTCACCCACTCATCCACATTCTGTGCAAGCAGCCGGTCAAATATGTCCTTTACTTCCATTTTCCTTTTCCTGTCCACACTTCTCCATTCCTCCATGCAGGAATATTCCGGAATCTTCCGGAAGAAATCATGAAGAAGTTCTTTATCGTTCAGGCGAACAGATCGTTCCTCTACAAGTGCAGGAAGTGGGGCGTATCCACATATTTTCTCCACTTCAGAAAGCATATTCAGATTTTCCACAGATAGCCCTTTTAAATTGACATTCTGGTAATTGTTACGCCATAATTCCATGGCATGTTCCGCTATCTCCTTCTTTTCTTCCTCCGTGGTACAGGAATCATACAGCTCGCGGATCATCGCAAATATCTCTTCATCCAGATTTTTATAATCTGTCTGCCAGGTCATTCCGTCAGATGTCAGATCCTTCAGTGCCAGGGCACGATCTTCCCATGTATCGGTTACATCTTCCTGTCCTTTTATCACTGTATTTCCTTTTTCATAGGCCAGGCGCACTTTTTCCAGTTTCCCCCAATATGCTTCTCTTCGTTCTTGATCCACAGAAAAATATTTCTTTTCCCCGGAAACTGCTTTTAATACATGAAGGTATCGCTGTGCCTGTTCTTGCCTCACAATCATCGGCCCCTTCTTTTCCAGTATCTTCCATTCATCTCTGGTCAGTTCCGGATATAAGGTCTTTAACATATACTCGTCAATACCGCCGGTATCCGTACTCTGACGCTTATCAATTTCCGAAAGAAGGCCGGATAGTTTCTTTTCATCTTTTTCCTTAAGCACACACATGGCCTGACTGTACAGGCGATACAGCTTTGCTTCCTCATGAACCTCATTCTCCTCCGGTATCTGTACGAACCAGCGGTCTGCCTCTTCGAAGCATCCAAAATACATCCACATCCGCCCAATCAATAATTTGTTACAGGGCAGGATGACGATTCCTGCATCCATCTGCTTCCTAATATATCCATAGATATCGATCCAATAGTTTGCCATGTCCGGAACCAGAGACAAAGCAATGGCAACTCCCCTCAGGTCATACCTGCACAATGCCTCAGTAAATACCTGCAGCTGACGATCCATATTCAGATTCCGTTTTTTACAGTAGCCTGCCATTTGGCATAAAAATGCAAAGATATCCATGTATTTCCAGTCGTTCCATCTGTTTTGATTTCCCAGTTCAAGCATCCGGTCCATCGTCCGAAAGACGTAACTGTCGATGACAGAAGCATAATCTTTCTCTTTCGCCTTCTCCATGCAGATCTTAAACGCATATCTGTATTCTTCCCGGCACGTCCCGGGATAAAAATGGTAGACATCTATCTGATCCCGGAATCTGGTATGTCCGTCATCCGTCTGTCCGCTGCACTGCCCTGTCAGATTTCCCATGCGCATGGCTTCTGCTTTCTGCCATACCGCATACAGATTATAGAACAGAGATTTTACGTGCCACTTTCGCTCCTCAAAACGCCTCTGCATCTGTTCACACACGCTTTCCCAGTAGTGGATCGCTGTACTGTAAATATCCCTTGCCGACACATACTCTTTTTCGGCAAGCAGGAGATCCCCCTGCAGCAGCATAAGCTGCCCTTTCATCCAGAAGTCCAGATGTCCCTGTTCCTTCCACTGCTCCAGAAGAATCTGATATTCTTTCGCTTCTTCCAAATCACTTCTCTTGAATGCGATCCGGCCAAGAATATAGTCAAGCTCTGCTTCCACACTCGGAATTGTCTGCTGACTTTCTGTTTTATACTGTGCCAGCAGTGCTTTCCCTTCTGCTGCAAATCTATACGCATCCTCATCCTCTCCCGCGTGATAAAGCACACGTCCTGCAATCTGCAGACCGGCCAGAAGCTTTCCGAAGTTCTGCCGTGTCCGTTTTCTCTCCCACAGTTTTTTCGCAGAATCTATCTGTTCATAAGCGTACGGAACCGCTTCATTGACACAGAGCTTATCATCCAGATTTTCCGCAAGGAGCGCCGCTGCAAGCCAGTGCCGCTCTTCCGCCTTTTTCTCCCGGGATCTCCGGACGTTTCTTCCCTCTTCCTGCAGGAGATCATACGCTCTCTTTGCGTGTTTTAACGCTTGCTCTATCTGATATTCCGCCACTTCCTCCTGTGCACGTTCCAGCAGCATATCTTCATAATATGCCCAGTCTACATAAACATAATCTTTCTCACACAGTTCTTCAAAATAGGCAAAGCTCAGGTCCCACGCTTCCCGTTCACGCCGAATCCACTTCTCCCTATCTTCCAGCTCCTGCTGCCCGTGCAGAGCCGCAACGTCTTTTGCAAAAAAGGATGCCTGAACCGCCACCTCCTGCTGCCAGTAATCTGTATGTGCGACCTGATATGCCCGTTTACACACATTCAGACTCTCATACCGATACTGATAACGGTGTTCTCTGTCCACATCATGTCCGTAAAAGTTCAACGTCCGTGATAAAAGTCTCAAAGTCTCCACACTGGTATCTTCCTCACTTAATGCTCGCGCAAGCTCCAGCGCTTCCTTTGCACAACACGCGCCCCGGTACGGATCCTCTTTTTCATAATGCCTTGTGGCTTCCAGACAGACCTCAATTTTTGCCATCCGAACTCTTCTTTTCCGTGCAAGCTCCGGATGCTGTTCACATAATACCAGCGCTTTTTCCAGATATTCCAGCACATATTCATTTCTATATTTACGACTTCTTTCTGCAAACAATCTACAGAAATACAGATACCATACAACTGCATCCTCTCCTGCAGCCTCACTGTCGGACAGGTTTTCCGCATCTCGCAGCAGCTCCTTAAGTATCCCGAATCCCTCATCTATATGATCCGTCTCGAACAGATTCCTCATCTCCACAGAATCAATCTCAATTTTTCTTAATCTTTTTCTATCGCAATCCTGCATGAGGGAAAGAAAGCTTCTTGCCAATTGAATATGTCTTTGACTCTCTTCCGGCGCATCCCCATATAAAAGCTCCATCAGAACATCTACTTTCAGTTCCGCCGGAAGATCTGCAATCCGACAGATCTTTTCACAGATATTTCTTCTAAAGTTCTCTGTCCTTTGCTCTCTCTCGTACCTGCCTGCGGATTTCCAGAAGGCAAACAGACGCTCTACACCTGTGTGATCCATTTCATCCGGCATCTTCATAAAATATGCCGCCGCATCTTCATCATCTCTCAGCATCTGCGCTGCCAGCTCCTGTACCTTTTGATATGTATCCCAGTTCCTACATTCTCTCAGCACTTTTGCCCCGAGCACATCCTTGCTCTTCAGGATATGTACATAGCCTTCCCGCTCCATAAACTCCGGATTAACAGCACTGTATTCAATAAAACAGCGGCGTATCTCAGCTGCCTCTTTGCCCATGTCCCGTATCATTGCCTCATAATAGATGCGGTGTGCAAAGATCCATTTTCCATCTTCCTTTTCCGTAAATACATCGTACAGATAATACAGAATTTCCTGAAACTTAAGCTGTGAAAATTCGAAAGACTGCTGCCTTAAGATGTCACCGATCTCCCGTTCGGAAAGTCCCGTACCGGAAAGCGCAATCAGATAAGCAACCTTTTTAAAAAATGTACTCTCAAACATCTCACCGATACGGTCAAATAACGCTGACGACAACTCCGTCACCTGTTCCGGTGTCTCTTCAATGATCTTCTGCATATACAGATGCAGTCCATCCATGCCGGGAGCAAGTTTCTCTGCCTCCTGAAATTCTTCCTGGCGCATGGCAAATAAACGCTGCAAAAGAAGCGACAGGAAAAGTGGATTTCCGGATCCCTCTTTGGCACATATTCTCGTCTCTACAATATCATCTATTTTCTTGCCTCGATGTGCACTCGTCTTTTGGATCAATTGCTTTTTTTCATTTTCTGTAAAACGCTTTACTTTAATGAGCCGGATTTTCTTTGCTTTAAGCAGCACGTGCTCATATGGGAAATCATCCAGTGAAGAAGTAATCACAAAGAGATTCGGGCACAGATCCATAATATCCAGATATGCCTTTTTATAGTCCGGGAACAGCTGATCCAGTGCATCAATAAAGCAAAACACCGGCTGCTTTACAAATTTCCTGTCCAGTTCTCTGAGATACACATTCTGGTTTTCAGGTTGAAAATCATGCTCCATCCCCAGAATTTCTTCCATTCGATAGATCAGCACAGATTTTAGCGTCATCACATTCTGACATCCCGGATTCCCGCTAAAGTACAGAATCGTCTGTGCTCCCGCATCCTTTACCTGCTGTTCCAGATAAGCGATCAGCGCACTTTTTCCACTTCCGGCACCTCCTGACAGATGGATGCACTGCTCATTCCCATGCTCGTTTTTGATCTTGCTGTGGTAACGGCTGTATTTGTCTCCTGCCATGAACCACAACCCTTCCATTGCTTTATTTTCTTCATATAATCTCGGTGTATAGACAGACAGATATCTTTCTTTCGTATACTGTGCATCCAGCAGATATTGCTGAACAGAATTTTTCGCTTTCCGGTCTCCCAGTTCCACACGCAGCATGTCTTCCATCATACGATAGATACTTTCTCCAAGCTCTTTCATACCTGTCAGAGTCTGTCGTTCTTCATCCCATTCCACCTCATATTCCAGTACTTTCGCATTCTTTTTTGCACGGATCTGTTCCTTCAGTCTCCTGAGCTTCTGTTCATGTTCAGGGCTTTCCGCCAGATAGATGCCCCTCTTATCCTCAGGAATACGCTCAAGAAAATCAGGGTTGCGGAAACAGAAAATACATCTCTTAAGCGTCTCTTCTTCACTGAGGGCACCGTATTTTATTTCCAGATTTGTAATGCTCATTGACTCTTCATACTGCGCCGTCACACGCTCATCCCGAAGCGACTCCACAACGTCCACATCCGGGATCCAGCCATACCGATCCCCTAATAATACAATGATATAAGGCTTACAGCGATCAATCGCATCAATACAGACGCGAAGTACCTGATAGTTGCTTTCTTCCTCACTCATATGATAGGTATCCACGCCCCAGCGAAGATCCACTTCCTGAATATCTTCTCCATACTGCCCCACCAGGCGTCGGAGTCTCGGGAATATTTTTTCATGAAGATAATCCCGTTCTGCCTGCATATCCTTAAACGTACTGGAAATAAATACCGACCTCATAGTATGCCCTCCTGTCCTGTTCGTTCTTTAATAATAACACTCCGGTCTCTCACAGACAGAATGTATCTTTTCCACAGATTGCTGTTTCCCGCTTCTTAAGATTGCACTCAACACTTCCAGCACATGACAGGCAAGTTCTTTTCCCACACGGGCGGGTGTACCTCTCAGAATCGCCTCCGCCATCTCCGATGGTCCGATTCCCCTGGCATTTTCAATATAATCATTGGCAAATGGAAGCACCTGCATACGGGGTTCTTCCTGACGATCCTCCGGATTGCTCAGAAGCCGTACTTGATCCCCAAACCGGTCCGGATTGCCCAGATACAGCATTCCCTTCGTCCCGTAGATTACCATATCTGCCTGGTCTTTCCATACAGAATCCTGATCCATATGAAAAGTTCCGGTTACCCCACTTCGAAACTTTAAGATCGCAGAAACACGACTTTCATTCGGCGTATTCATAACCTTACCGTAATCCGGACTATCCGGATTAATATTCCTGTGTGTCGGGAACGGTGTACTGACAAATGCTGCCGTTTCCTCCACCGCACCTAAGAGACTCACAAGAGCCGTCATATAATAAACCGCATAATCGTAACAGACTCCGGCTCCCACAACACCAACACATATCTTTTTCTTCTCCATATTCTATCCTCTCCGTATCTTATTCCACTTCTCCTTCACTGCTAAAGTATTGCTTCCCCCAACTGATCCAGAAGATCATTTGTCTCCAGAACCGACATCCCGTTATTGATGCAGAAGATCACAATCGAATCCCTTCTGTGCTTGGGATAGAGCACGCCGGCCTGTGCAATGGTAAGTGCCCTCTGCACTTCTGATACTGGAAGCTTCAGGGCCATACATAACGCGATCACCTTATCACGCCCCGGCTTTTTGGTTCCATTCAGAATCTGGTATCCATAATTCCGCTGAATCTGGGCCTCACAGATCAATTGACTTAATGACATCCCCGCATCTTCCATCCGGTGTCCGATATACTCCGGAAATGTCGTATCTGAAGTCTCCTTCACGGTTATCTGTGCATATGCTTCCAGTTCCGATAATCCATCCATTGAATTTAATATTTTCATCAGTTCATCCGTCGTCTTTGGCTCCATCCTGCATTTCCTTCCCGTGCGATTTGTTACAGTTCATACTCCTGCGTCGCTGCTCTTCTTGCATATTATTGAAATTCATTATATTATTTTGTAAGAATAAAAGCAAGGTGACGCCATATGCAAGTAAGAGAAAAGTATCAATTATCATTATATCAGGATCTTGGACCTCTCGACGGAATGGACCAGATTCATCTGAAACGGCACAGTATCACAGGAATCATCTGTGTTGAAAAGCACATTCCTTCCGACCTTTCCCCGATCTATACCTATCTGAAAGAACATCCCGGCCCATATATTCCGGCAATCTACGAATGTATTGCTGCCGGGGATCAACTGCTCATCATAGAAGAATATATCCAGGGCAGAACTCTGGAAGCACGCATACAGGAACAGCTGATAAGCGAAAGTGAAACGGTCCGCATCATGATGGAACTATGTGAAGCATTGCAGACACTCCACAATGCAACTCCTCCCATCATCTGCCGTGATCTGAAAGCAGAAAATATCATGATCGATCAAAACGGTAATGTCAAAATCATCGATTTTAATATCGCCAGAACCTATCAGGACGGGAAAAAGAGAGATACAAAGCTGATGGGTACCGCCGAGTATGCTGCCCCGGAACAGTTTGGATTCTTTCAGACGGACAACCGGACCGACATCTACGCTCTTGGCATACTGGTCAATTATATGGTGACCGGAAAGTTTCCGGTGGAACAGATGATATCCGGTGCTCTTTCCGATATTGTAAAAAAATGTACCTGTCTGGATCCGAAAGAACGCTATCAATCCGTGGAAGAATTAATGTCTGATCTACAGGCACATTTTCCAGCATTACCTCAGACTTCTGAAAAAACACCTGTGACTCACAGCTTTGTCCCGCCCGGTTTTCGAAGTCATACTCCCTGGAAGATGATCCTCTCCGTCATCGGTTATCTTCTCATTACTGATATTGCATTTTCCGTGGAAATGACCTCCAACGGCAGACCTGTAACCGGAACTCTTCTGCGCCTTGAACAGGGTGTCATATGGATCTCCCAACTCATACTGGTGGGACTCATCTTTAATTACCGGGGCTTCCGGCACAGATTCCCTCTGGTCAGGAGTGACAGACCCGGGGTTCGAATCCTTGGATACATAATCGCAGAGTTCCTGTTATTGTTCCTTGCTGCAGCTATCTGTGCGTTGTTCGATCTTTCTCCATTGTAAGTGTATGCTGCCGGCATACCAATTCCTGTATCACATCCTGTAGAGTAAAAGGAGAATAACACCATCAATGCTCCTTTGCTGATGGAAATGGAGGAAAGGCTATGAATAACAACAAAAAAAAGACAGGAAAATTAAAATGGATCATCATTGGAATCGTCGTACTGATCATCATCGCTGTCGGAATGAGCGGCAATTCTGATAAAAGCTCATCCGAGAGCTCTGAAAGCACAAAATCCGACAGCAGTCAGACATCGGATACGGAAAAAGACACCCTTCCGGAAGTCATCGAAGAACACTATGAAATAGATCTGACTGCCGGAAACTATACAGCAGGCATCGATCTCCCGGTCGGCACTTACAATCTGACCGCCACCGCCGGATCCGGGAACGTTTCCTCATCCAATATGTACAACGGCGGCCTGAATGAGATCATGGGGTTGGAAAATGACGGGTACAATCAGCAAACCTTCAATGGTCTGAAGATGGAAGAAGGCGTCATATTATCTCTTGGCGGTGATGTGACGATCCATCTGGTCTCCGATAATGCAAGGACACAGGAAGTAACTCCCAGAAGTCCGTCCGAAGGATCGCCTGTAGATCTGCAGCCCGGCAATTATACCGCAGGAACAGATTTCCCTGCCGGTACTTACAACATCATCGCAACCGGACCTTCCGGAAACGTCTCTTCATCTAATATGTATGACGAAGGGCTGAACGAGATTATGGGAACGGATGGATTTGGGATTGCCCAGTACAACAATGCCCGCCTGGATGACAAAGTGACGCTGGAAATCTCCGGAACCAGCGTACAACTTGTACCGGTCGGCGAATAACCAATATAAGGGGCAGCGCATCTTTTCGATGCCTGCCCCGTAAAATTATCTCTTACTTTCTTGCATTTTTCACGCGTTCTTTCAGTTCTTCCAGAATCTCTTTATGCAGCCTTGACTCCATTCCCGGGAATGCCTTTACCAGACGCTCTCCGACTCTGGTGCGGTTCTCTGCCATCTCTTCATAACGAACACGCAGTTCTTCCATATGTGCTTTGATCTCTTCCATGCGGGCTTTCTGCTCTTCCATGCGGGCTTTCTGCTCTTCCATACGTTCCCGAATGCCTTCACGCAGTTCTTCCGCAACAGAATCCAGCTGTTCCTTCCTCTCTTCCTTGAACTCCATCGTATCCATCACATTTTCGTAGATATTCTCTCCCACCTTGTCGGATAGCTCTCGAAGCTCTGCTGCAATCTTTTCCATCGCTTCCAGACGCCGGTTCATCTTCAGGATACCGGATGCAGTCACATACAGATCCGCAAACAATCCAATTCCCAGAATGATAATCAGAATCATTCCGACTGTAACAGGGATGAAAGACAGCCCTTTATGTATCACCGGATGAATCAGTTTTACGATCATTACACATGCAACACCCCAGACCAGAGAAAAGCTCAGGCATACATATCCGCCTATGTTAAGAGGACGATTGGAATAGTCCCACCATTTATGATGGAAGATCTTATCCATAAGATATCCGGTAAATCCTTCGATCAATGTAACAAGTATCGTAGAGGACAGATATAATAAGAGCAGATGATCTTCCACCGGTGTCAGGAACTGCACCACGACACCGACTCCTATCCCATATACCGGACAGATCGGGCCATTTAAGAAGCCTCGATTGACAAATCTTCCCTGTTGAGTTGCCGCATAGCCGACTTCCGTACACCATCCCAGGAAACCATATACAAAAAAGTAAAGCGCAAAAAAATAAAACTGCATCTGTTAACACTCCTATACTTATTTCTATATTTAATAGTGTTATTATAATGGAAAACCTTTTATATCTCAACTTATAATCTCATATAAATCTAAAGATTTCCTTACGTCTTCGTGAACATTTTGTGATATCTCTTGAGTCTTTTGACTAAACATTATACAATAGGAAACGTTTCAACAAGGAGGGACAGACATGAGCATGAGTAAAACAAAAAGAATTCATATAAAACCGAAAAAAGAACCTGATATTTTTGACGATGACTTTGAAGTAATCTATGAAGGCGAGCTTCCTGATATTTCCATAGAAGAAGATGACTATCGGGATGTCCTTCGCGGTTTATCCGATATTGATGATACCGATTATATTCGAAAAAACGATTATGATAAATACGTTACCGAGGCACTTAAGCGCTCCGGAAAGAAAGAAAAAACTGACAGCAAACGTGGATGGAACCTGCATCTTCCTAACCTTGCAAAGCCGCTGGCAAGCATCGTGAAAGCAGGTGGGAAAGCATTGACCAGGACGGTTCAGCTGACGCTTCGTTCTGCAACTCTGATCCTGATTGCAATCATTACTTTTTTACTTAGCAAATGCTTCCTGGTTCACTCAAGTTCTCTTGGCAGCCTGGCTTCCATTGCCGAGACACAGGATCCCGTTATGATCTCTTATCTTCTGATTGCAGCAGCACTGATCCTTTATGAGGTCATCGCATTTTTTTCTGTTATATGCACAAGTAACAGACGCGACCACAAGGGCACACGCTATGACTGCGGACGCGGACTCATGAGCTTTATTGTTATATATGCAGGCTCTGCACTTGCATACATGTTCTCCGGCCTGATTCCGCAAAGTCCGGCTCCATTATACGGTATTGGAACAGCTCTTCAGGTCTATGGATCTCTCAATCATATTCTTTTGCCGCTTTGCATTGCCGGTGTAATCAGCTGCATCATCCGCAGGTTTGTGCGATAGCATCCTGCATAAAAGATGATCAAAACGAATCAGGGAATCCACACATCTGCGAATTCCCTGATTATCAGATCATATTCTTATTCTTCCTTCGACACCTCAACCGCCTCTTTTTCTGCCTGTTGCAGATAATCCGTACTCTTATTCTTCACCTGCGGTATAAAACGTTTCGCGAATTTTCCTTTTCCTCTGTTCTTAACATAAAAATATCCGATAATCGAAAATACCACCGCTCCGATAAAATTAACAAACAGATCCTTCATCGTATCCAGAAGACCGATATCCAGATATCCTCCAAGTCCAAGATCTTGCCCATTTACCGTTACACTCGTAATATTCCGGATCGAAGTCGGTGTATTTCCGCCGGTCGGATCCAGCATGACCGAAGAAATGCTGTTCAGGACCGTATCCTTCTGCATATCCAGTCCAAAGAACATATCCATACTACATTCAAAGAACTCCCACAGAACACCGATCGTCATAGAAAAACAAAAGGCAACAATTGCAAGAAACACCGGTGACAGCTGAAACGAAATCCGCTTGCTCCGATTCAGGATATCTGCCAGTGCAAACCCGATCGCAGCCATCAAAAAACCATTGATCGTATGAAGCACCGTATCCCAGAACGGAAACTTTATATAATAAGCCTGTATCTCCCCCAGAATCTCTGCTGCAAATATAAACAGCAGTATCGTAATCTCCAGTGCAGATGGCAGTTCTATCCTCAGGTTTACCTGGATAAAACTTGGAACAATAAATAACAATAATGTGAGCACACACAGGAATACATTCTCATAATTTTTGTTAAATATCTGAAGAACCATCATCAATATCACAAGTGCCCGAAGCACCATGTATACGATAAAAGAACTTCTGTGCTCCCGCATCTCCATCTTAATCGCACGTTTCATTATGTCTTTCTTCTTTTGAAATCTGCTCTTCATTCTATCTCCCTGTCACAATATAATGGTGATCTGTCTAGTTCAGGAAATTTTCAATGATTACCGCTTCTGCTTCTTCTTCTGTCATTCCCAGTGTACGAAGCTTTACCAGCTGCTCATCATTGATTCTTCCGATTGCAGCCTCGTGAATGATTGCTGCATCCAGGTGCCTTGCATTAATCTCCGGAATCGAACTCACTTCTGCATGGTCCATAATAATGGAATCACACTGTACATGCGCATGACAGCTTGCATTGCCGATCGCCTTTGGATGAAATACCTGTCTGGATTCCCCCTTGGCAACGGATCTTGATACAATCTGCGCTGAGCTTCCGTCACCATTCAATTCGATGGCCATATTGGACCTGGCAGACTGCTTATCGTGTGTCATGAGCTTCTCAACCACATACAGCTTTGCACCTGCTGCCAGCTTAACTTCTGTCTCACGATGCGTAGAATCCACCCCTCTGATCTGAGCGGTATCCATAGTAAACACTGCACCTTCTTCCAGATAGATCTGTGTCACCGGATTCAATACTCTTGCCCCGGTACCTTCCCCTTCTCCGTAGTGTTTTTCTTCATAGCGCACATTCGCATTTTTCCCTACGTGAAATGCATGAATTCCATCGTGACGGCTTTCATTACATCCACTGTTATGAATTCCACATCCGGCAACGATCGTTACATCTGCACCTTCTTCTATATAAAAATCGTTATATACGACATCCGTCATTCCGGACGCATCAACCACAACCGGAATATGCACCTGTTCTCCGTTCGTCTTTCCGTCGATAAATATATCTATTCCGGACTTCTCCGTTTTCTTTTTAATCTTGACATGTTCACTGTCTCCATGACACAAAGCGATTCCATTGTGCCGCAGATTAAACGCGCCCGTCTGTTTAAAACCAGAGGCATCGATCTGACGCAGCACCTGTTCTGTAATTCTGTCTAAATCTGTCATTGTCTCACACCTCCTATATTCTGTCCAGGCAGGAATATCTCTCGCCCTTATCCATCAAGGTCGGCAAAATCTCATCCTTTGGCCCGATTGCACCGATATTTCCATCTTCAATCACCATGATCCGATCTGCCATCTGAATAATTCTCTCCTGATGGGAGATCAGAATCAGACTTTCTTCCTTCGCACCATGGATCTTTTCAAACTGCTGGATCAGCATAGAAAAGCTCCACAGATCAATTCCCGCTTCCGGCTCATCAAAAATACACAGCTTATGTTTCTTAGCCAGAACCGTTGCGATCTCCAGACGCTTCATCTCTCCTCCGGACAAGGTTCCGTCTACTTCACGATCAATATATTCTCTCGCACACAGTCCCACACTGCTAAGCATCTGGCAGCATTCTCCCTCCTCCAGAGAGCGTCCTGCAGCAAGAGACAGCAGTTTTTTCACAGTCATTCCCTTGAATCTTGGAGGCTGCTGAAAAGCAAATCCGATTCCTGCATTTGCTCTGTGATTGACATCGTAAGAGGTAATGTCTTCTCCGTCCAGAATGATCCTTCCTTCATCCGCTTCCTCAATTCCCATCAGAACTTTGGCAAGCGTAGACTTGCCGCCACCATTCGGTCCCGTGATCACCAGCATCTCGCCGTCTTTCACGTCAAAACTGATACCTTTCACAATACTTCTCTCTATTCCGTTTTCATTCACTTTGAATGTCAGATTCTTCACTTCAAGCATATCCGATATTCTCCTTTTCTCTTATGTTTACTTCTCACATACAGATACTCTACATTATAATCTGTTTTTAATATTCACGCAACCGGATATATGCGATATACAATAAATGATTGACAATTCGACTTTTTAATGATAATCTAATAAAGCGTATTAAGACAATACGTTTTGCGGATGTGGCGGAATTGGCAGACGCGCCAGACTTAGGATCTGGTGCCCTCGGCGTGCAGGTTCAAGTCCTGTCATCCGCATGAAAGTCTTATCCTTACGGTCTTCAGGGGGATGGGGCTTTTTTTCTTTCCCGGAAAATGAACAAAAAAAATCCGGGGATTCTCCATCCACGGATTCATATTCAATGAGCGTGCGGGGATTCGAACCCCGGACAACTTGATTAAAAGTCAAGTGCTCTACCGACTGAGCTACACGCCCATAATACCTGGGCTAGTTGGATTCGAACCAACGAATGCAGGAGTCAAAGTCCTGTGCCTTACCGCTTGGCGATAGCCCAATAAAAGAAAAAAAGGTGGGTAAAGGGACTCGAACCCTTGATATCCAGAACCACAATCTGGCGCGCTAACCAACTGCACCATACCCACCATATATATTACTTATCGAACTATCTTGTCCAACTAAGTACCACCTTATTCAATTGTGTGGTTCTAACGAGCCTGGGGGGATTCGAACCCTCGACCTACGGCTTAGAAGGCCGTTGCTCTATCCAGCTGAGCTACAGACTCATAAGACTAGCTCCTTAGAACTATCTATCTTAAAGCTTAAAGGCTTTAAGAAAGCGGGTGATGGGAATCGAACCCACGTATCCAGCTTGGAAGGCTGGTGTTCTACCATTGAACTACACCCGCATATCAGATCGGGGTGACAGGATTTGAACCTGCGACCTCCTGGTCCCAAACCAGGCGCTCTAGCCAAGCTGAGCCACACCCCGGTTTTAATTTTCATGTCACACTGTTCTTTTCCGTGGCACATGACTTATTATATCCGAACCCACTCAGCTTGTCAACAACTTTTTTTATAAATTTTTCTTTTTTGATTTTCCCCTATAAATACTCCTGGGATACCTCTACACGTCCCTGGTCATCAATATGCATTAACATATAGCTCGGCCGTCTCCCCTCCTGTCTCGGATAGGACATGCTTCCCGGATTCAGGATCAGCAGATTCTCATCTTTTCTGCATGATGGTCTGTGGGTATGCCCATACATTACAATGTCTGCATCCCTCTCTTTTGCTTCCTGTATCAGACGTTCCTCTCCCATAGACACATAATATGCATGCCCGTGGGTAATGAATATATGGTATCCCTCTACCATAAGCTCATCCTCTGCCGGTAAATCCGAAAAGAAATCATTATTTCCACGCACAAAATACGTCGGACATTCTGCGAGAGCGGCAATATAATCATCTCCGCCTTCTACGTCTCCCAGATGAATCAGCATATCAAACGGGCGTTCTTTTTCAATCGCCTTTTCCAGATTTCTGTGCTGCCTGTGTGTATCACTTACAATCAGTATTTTCATATGGACCTCACTTATTATTCACATTCTCTGCCTTCTTACTCAGGATGGCTCTCATTTTCCTTAATCCCTCTCCACGATGGCTCAGTTCATTTTTCTTTTCCGGAGACAGCTCGGCACTGGTGCAGCCATATTCCGGAAGGAAAAAGATCGGATCATAGCCAAATCCATTCTCTCCGATGATCTCGTATCCGATCCGCCCTTCCATAGTGCCACGCACAACTTCGTGCGAACCATCCGGAAATGCTGCTGCAATCGCACACACGAATCTCGCAGTTCTCTGCTCGTCTGGAACTCCCTCCAGGCGATCAATCAGTGCCTGATTCTTGATATCATAGGAAGTGTCTTCTCCCATATATCGAGCGGAATAGATTCCCGGCTCTTTATTCAGATAATCGATCTCCAGTCCGGAATCATCTGCCAGTACCACTGTATTCTGATATTCCGGCATCCGGGCTGCCGCCTTTGCGATCTCTGTTGCCTTGATCAGCGCATTCTCCTCAAAAGTTGTTCCATTCTCTACTACATCCGCATGGATTCCTGCCTCCTTCTGAGACAGAATCTCTACACCGAGATCACTTAGAATTGCTCTAATCTCTATCATCTTATTTTTATTTCCGGTTGCAAATATGATCTTTTCCATTATGGTACTTCCTTTCATTCTATCTGTCTGTTCTCTTCTGTTTCGGCGGACGTGGTCCGAGGAACTGATAGTAATACGTTTTCAGCATTCCATTATATATCTTGCGATTTTTATCTGCTTTTCTCCCAAAATACCTTTCTGCATCCTCATAAGAAGTAATCATGTACGCAGACCATGTATCCAGACGCTTAAAACTCTCTCCAAACGTTCCATACAGTTCCGGAAGATCTTTTTTATCTTCCAGTCTCTCTCCGTAAGGTGGATTTGTGATGATGAATCCATACTTTTTCGGATGACTCAGATCTTTGATATCACGCTCCTGAAAATGGATCAGATGATCTACTCCGGCTTCTCTTGCATTTCTCCTTGCGATCTTAATCACAGAGCCGTCAATATCATATCCCTGTATATCGGTATCGATCTGATCATCAATCAGATCATTCGCCTCATCTATCGTATCATACCATAACTTTTTCGGAATCAGATTCGTCCACGTCTCTGCCGTAAAGCTCCGATTCATCCCCGGTGCAATGTTTGCCGCCATCATGGCAGCTTCGATTGGAAATGTTCCGCTTCCGCAGAACGGATCTACCAGCACTCTGTCTTTGTGCCATGGAGTCAGCATGATGAGTGCCGCTGCCAGCGTCTCCGTGATCGGTGCCTTTCCCGCCACCTCACGATATCCTCTTTTGTGAAGAGACACACCGGATGCATCGATTCCAACCGTCACAATATCTTTTTTCAGGAACACTCTCACAGGATAAGAGGCACCATCTTCCGGAAACCACTTCATATGATAGTGTTCCTCCATCCTTCTCACCATTGCTTTTTTCATAATAGACTGAATGTCTGAAGGACTGAACAGCTTGCTCTTGACGGAAGCAGCCTTGGCAACCCAGAATTTCCCGTCTTTCGGAATAAACTCTTCCCACGGAAGTGCTCTGGTCTTCTCAAACAATTCGTCAAATGTCTCTGCCCGAAAATCTCCTACTTTCCACAGGATTCTCTCCGCCGTCCTCAAAAATACATTTGCACGACAGACAGCTTCTGCATCTCCGTAAAATGTAACTCTTCCATCTTCCACTTCCGATATCTCATATCCCAGATCCTGTATTTCCCTTTTCAACACCGCCTCCAGGCCAAAATGACACGGCGCGATCAATTCTGTTTTTTTCATTCTGTTCTCCATATGTACTTTCGTTTTTGCTATCTTTACTTATATCATAATATTGCCGACAGCGCAAGGGACATGCCTGTCTGCATGTCCCTGCACTCCTGTCGCCGTCTTAATAATGATTACCTTCGTTGCCTGTGTTATATGAATTTTTGTTGGTTGAACTCTGAGATGCATTCTTATTGGATGCATTTCTGTTTGTTGAATTCTGAGATGCATTCTTATTGGATGCATTTCTGTTCGTTGAGTTCATGTCAGATGCGTTTCTGTCAGATGCATTTCTACCGGATGCATTCTGGCTGTTGTTAGATGAACTATAATTCTTAGCCATATCAATTCCTCCTAATCAATTTTGTTACAAGACATATTCTGTCCTGTTTCGGAATTTTTATGTGCTGTTTTCCGCAAAAACAAAAAAAATAAATATATTAAGTTTTTTTTATATTTTTCTTGCTTTTTATTTTCTGCTATATTATACTAAATCATGTAGAAAGAAAACTTTCTACAACCCCTTATTAATTATTTATACTCCCCTCAAAAGATCGATGGCTCCCCCATCGATCTTTTTTTGCACTATAATCCCGTTTCCGGCTACTTCATCCTTCATCGTCGTCTGTTCAGTACACGAATTACGACCCAGATTACGATCAACACAGGAATCAAAGGCATGAGAAGACTGAGCAGTCCTCCAATGACGGCCCCGATCACCAGAACTACTCCGATCACACCCAGTATGAGCAGCAGCTTCTTCCACCAGCTGTCTATTCCAAATACATGTACAGCTGTATTCCGATTCCATGTATGATCCGCCTGACGCTCCGGTTCATAACTGTCATATGTTTCTTTTGCATTCCCTTTGATCTCTTCTGAAGCAATGATGTTCCTGGCAATTGCCCATGGATCGCCCAGTTCGCGAATGACTTCTGCTTCACTTCTGCCTTTTCCCATCTCTTCATTAATATAATTATGATAATAATTCACATGCTCCTGAACGACAGCCCCCGGAAGATCGTTACCTAACGCTTTTTTCAGTTTGTCCAGAAATACTATTTTCGTCATGGATTTCCTCCTGATATAAAAGATCCCGAACTTAGAATAGCATATTCACATAACCATTCCAAGTCCGGGGTTCTTAAATTTTTCTAATGTATTTCTTAACAGACTATACTTCGAACATCAGATCTCCATAAGAAGGCATTGGCCATGCTTCCTTATCTACGATCATCTCAAGCTTATCTACCGGAGCACGAAGAGCTTCCATTGCAGGCACTACATCAAAGTGATAGAATCTTGCCTGATCTTCTCCCTCTTCCATCTCTGCTGCCTTATCTGTGATCACGATCAGTTCTTCCAGTGCTTTTTTAGTCTCAGCAAGAAGTCCGGAGATATCTGTGAGCAGCTCTGCCTGTACGGACGCATCTGCGCCTGCCTGATTTACAACTACAACAGTATCTGCAAGAGATTTTGTATACTTGATTACTGCCGGAATGATCTGCTTACTTGCCATATCGATCATAGTACGTGCCTCAATATTGATTGCCTTAGAATAATTCTCATACTTGATCTCTGCACGGGACTCAAGCTCAGCCCTTGTAAATACTTTGAATTTTTCAAACATGGATACCGTCTTTTCTGTTGTAAGTGCAGGAATTGCCTCAACCATGGATTTGATATTCGGAAGTCCACGTCTTTCAGCTTCTTCTACCCATTCATCAGAATATCCATTACCGTTAAATACCACACGCTGATGATCTGTCGCATACTTTTTGATCAGATCATGCACTGCAGCATCAAAATCTTCTGCATTTTCCAGTACATCACATGCTTCTGCAAATGCTTCTGCAACGATGGTATTCAATACAACGTTTGGTCCTGCAACAGAATCACGGGAGCCTACCATACGGAATTCAAATTTATTACCTGTAAATGCGAACGGTGATGTTCTGTTACGGTCTGTCGCATCTTTTGCAAGATCCGGAAGAGTGCTTACACCTGTTTCCAGCTTGCCGCCCTTCAGACTGTGTGTAGCTGAACCGGTGCTGATCAGCTGATCCAGCACATCCTCCAGCTGCTCGCCAAGGAATACAGAGATGATTGCCGGTGGTGCTTCATTTGCTCCCAGTCTGTGATCATTTCCCGGATCTGCTGCGGATTCACGAAGAAGGTCTGCATGTTCATCCACTGCCTTCAGGATACAGGTAAGTACCAGAAGGAACTGAACGTTCTCATGAGGCGTCTTGCCCGGATCAAGCAGATTCTTTCCATCATCTGTAGTCAGAGACCAGTTATCATGTTTACCGGAACCATTGACTCCTGCAAACGGTTTCTCATGAAGCAGGCATTTCATACCATGCTTGCATGCAACTCTCTTTAATGTCTGCATTACCAGATGGTTGTGGTCTACAGCTACGTTTGCTTCTGCATAGATCGGAGCAAGCTCGTGCTGAGCCGGTGCCACTTCGTTATGCTGTGTCTTGGCAGATACTCCGACTTTCCAGAGTTCTTCATTAACATCCTTCATAAATCCGGCGATTCTCTGACGAATCGTTCCAAAATAATGATCATCTAATTCCTGTCCCTTTGGAGGCATTGCACCAAACAATGTACGACCGGTATAAATCAGGTCCTTTCTCTGTAAAAATTTCTCAGCATCTACAAGGAAATATTCCTGCTCTGGTCCTACAGAAGGAGTAACTTTCTTAGATGTTGTATTTCCAAACAGACGGATCAGTCTCAGAGACTGCTCATTGATTGCCTGCATGGAACGAAGAAGAGGAGTTTTCTGGTCAAGTGCCTCACCCTTATAAGAGCAAAAGGCTGTTGGAATACAAAGCGTTGCACCTGCTGCATCATGTCTTACAAATGCAGGAGAGGTACAATCCCATGCTGTATATCCTCTTGCTTCAAACGTTGCACGAAGTCCTCCGGATGGGAAGGATGATGCATCTGGTTCTCCTTTGATCAGTTCCTTTCCGGAGAAGCTCATCAATACCTTTCCACTTGGCAGTGGAGCGGAGATAAAGGAATCGTGCTTCTCAGCAGTCACGCCGGTAAGAGGCTGGAACCAGTGAGTATAATGCGTAGCCCCTTTCTCAATTGCCCATTCTTTCATCTCGTGTGCAATTACATCTGCTGTGGCAAGGTCTAACTCCTTACCTTCTTCAATGGTTTTTTTCAGATCTTTGTAGACTTTTTTAGGAAGACGCTCCTGCATCACAGTGTCATTAAATACGTCCTCGCCAAAAATATCGGCTACATTAAATGCTTCACTCATGTCTCCTCGTTTCCTTTCTTATTATGTATTATAGAATGTTATTCTTCCGCATGACCATGAAGAATAACTGGAAAAAGGCACTCCAACCTTCGCTGGAACGCCTTTGTTCTTTCTATGCCAGTTAGTATAACTCAAACGGTTTAAAAAGGCAAGTGAATTTTTTCACTAATTATTCAGCTTTTCCAACAGAACCGAATAATTCCATCTTCGTTTTAACTGTTTCTTTGATTGCTTCAAATCCTGGTTTCAGTAATTTACGAGGATCATATCCTTTTCCTTCCAGGTCTTTTCCAGCTTCTACATACTTACGTGTAGCATCTGCAAAAGCCAGCTGGCACTCTGTATTAACATTGATTTTTGCAACTCCAAGATCGATTGCTTTCTTGATCATATCCTCCGGAATTCCTGTACCACCGTGAAGAACCAGCGGCATATCGCCTGTCAGCTGCTGAATTGCATCCAGAGTCTCAAAACTTAATCCTGCCCAGTTAGCCGGATATTTTCCATGAATGTTACCGATACCTGCTGCCAGCATATCAACGCCAAGATCAGCGATCATCTTACACTCGTTAGGATCAGCACATTCACCCTGTCCGATAACTCCGTCTTCTTCTCCGCCGATAGCACCAACTTCAGCTTCCAGTGATAATCCTTTTTCTTTACATACTGCAATCAGTTCTTTTGTCTTTGCAACGTTCTCTTCGATCGGATACTTGGATCCGTCAAACATAATGGAAGAGAAGCCGGCTTCAATACATTTATAACATCCATCGTAAGTACCATGATCCAGATGAAGAGCAACCGGAACTGTGATTCCGAGATCATCGATCATTGATGATACCATAGCTGCAACTGTCTTAAATCCTGTCATATACTTTCCTGCACCCTCAGATACACCAAGAATAACAGGAGACTTGCACTCTTCTGCTGTAAGAAGGATAGCTTTTGTCCACTCAAGGTTGTTAATATTGAACTGTCCTACTGCATAATGGCCTGCTACCGCTTTATCAAGCATTTCTTTTGCTGATACTAACATAATTGTATTCCTCCAATTCCTAGTCATGAAAATCACTGTGTTTACACGACATATTTATTTGCTTTTTCCATTATATCTCATTAACGCGAAAAAAACAAGGAGAAAGGTATTTCCGGTCATTTATCGGTATTACCATATCTTCAATATTTTTGGGAATACGTGCGCTCGCCAAGCGCCCGTCATTTTTATCTATTATTATTCAAAAAAGCATTCTGCATTCATCCAGTCTCGCTTAAAATTATTGATATAATGCTCTGTTAATGGATTCGGTGAAGTAAAGGTATCTTCAAAAACATGATATGGAAGTGTAAGGCAATCTGCTCCTGCCATAAAGTAGTCGACAATTTCCTGTGATTTTTCTATAGATGCAGCTACAATCTTTGTATCTATATTTAATTTTTTATATACCGTTGATATTTGCGAAAGTGTATCGACACCTTTATACCCTATGATGTCATTTTGTCCTGTGTATGGCGCAACATATGTGGCTCCGGCCTGTGCACACAGAACGGCTTCTGCGGCAGTCAATATCGAAGTTGCACATGTTTTAATTCCCAGCTCACTTAACCTTGCAATTGCTTCTACTCCATGGTAATTAGCAGGAATCTTTACGACCATATTATCTCCTGCAGAATTAATACGCTTCCCATCTGCGACCATATCTTCAACTGTTTCCCCAACAACCTGACCAAATACTGGCATATCAGGGAGTAATTCTGTAATCGCTCTAAGTATTTTTATACCATCTTTTCCTTCTTTTGAAATAATCGAAGGATTCGTTGTAACTCCCTCGATAAGATTTTTATTTTTTAGAATTTCTAATTCCTTTATATTTGCTGTATCTGCTAATAATCTCATAATAAACCTCCTAAAATAATCCTTTACAACAAAAAACCTATAGGTCAATATCCAACTCTCCGCAATCTATTTTGCAAGGACTTTTTTTACAAATATTTATTTCAACTCTAAAATTGGAGAGATACGCCCTTTAACCACTACGACAACTTAAAGGGCATATCAATATATCTGCAGATCCTTAACGGATTGTTATACTCCACTGATTGCAATAAGTCTCACCAGTTCCCAGACGTACCAGATCACTCTTATTGCTGAACTCTTCTACCACATCTTGTCTGGATGGAAGGGAAGTCCATGGTTCAATACAAATATAGGGCGCTTCGGTTTTCGGCGCATGCCAGAATCCCAGATAAGACATCTTAGGATAAGATACCGTAACACTTCTTGTTCCTTTGTCCGATTTTAATGTCACTTCCCCCGGCATATTCTGAAGAACAATAGCATCATCATCGAACATATCATGTCTCATTCTTATCTTCTGCCCATCTTCTAATGGAAATTCTTTATTGATTCCATTCAGGAAACAAGTTTCTGTATGACCAACCCTGTCCGGGCAACCTTTTCCCGAAAACTCCAGATAATAATCTGAGAATTCCAGGCCATCTTCCAGCGGTACCTTGAATCCGGGATGTCCGCCGATTCCAAAATACATCATCTTATCTGAATTGTTCCGAACCTGATATCCTATATTAATCTGATTTTCATCTAGTTCATAACTCACGCGCAAAACAAAATGATACGGATAGGACTCATATGTTTCTTCTGTATCCTCCAGTTCCATAACGATTCTTTCTCGGTCATGCTCTACTACCCGATACGGAAGGCTTCTTGCGAATCCATGAATCCCCATGCAGTATTCTTTTCCATTAAGAGTGTACTTTCCTTCTGTAAATCTTCCTACAAAAGGGAACAGAATCGGAGCTCTTTCCGGCCAGTATTTCTGATCTCCACTCCAGAGATACTCAACGCCATCTTTTGAGACAGACTGCATCTCTGCACCGGTAGCAGCTATCTTAACCGTCATGCATCGATTACTAATCTCATAATTCACGTTCATTCCTCCCACTATTCTGCATCCGGATATTCGGTACACAGCAGACGGTATGCCGGCTCATCTTCTTCGATCGTCGGAAATCTTCCCATTCTCTCATAGAAGAAGTTATCGTTATCGTCATCATTACACATAGATACCTCTCCTAACAGAACAGATCCGCCAGTTTCCGGAACTACAAAATCATGGAACATATAAGGTGTAATTGTAATACTCTCTCCAGGTGTCAAAAGTACTTTTGTTCCTGCCGGAACAATTTCTTTCTTACCATCTTTATATACAACCACATCTGTATCCAGTTTTTCCATATCCTTAGTTCCGTTATAAACAGTGATATAGATATCATTTCCACCTCGGTTGATAATATCTTCCATCTTAGATACATGATAGTGCAATGGAGCTGTCTGTCCCTCGTAGAGCATTAACAATTTTTCTGCGTATGTCTTTGGATACTTCTCTGGCATCTTCTGATTTCCGTTTCGAATTGTAAGGAGCGCGAAACCGACCTCATCAAATTTGCCAAGGCCGTAATCCGTAATATCCCAGCCCAGTTTATTGTCACGGATCTCATCATATTCATGTCCTATGCTGTTCCATTCTTCTGCTGTCCACTTTGCAAATGGAGGGATCTCAAATCTGTGCTCATTGATCAACTGCTCCATGTCTTTAATAACCTGATTAATTCTTGAACGTTTCATATTATTTCCTCCAAACATTTTATTCTTTTTAAAATTTACTATAAAAAACGAACAGCAAGACACTTTCATGCATGAAGCATTCAAAAGAGCCCCGCTGTTCTACATTATCACTTTTACATCTTGTATTCTGATAATATAATCTCAGGCCTATCAGCCTGCTTCTTTTTAATTAGTTCCGCATTTGTGACAAAGTTCAAAAGAGCATCTATGACTGCAGTTTCATTCAAATGCGCAAAACCTTTATAATAATTAAAAGGTCCTTCTGTTCCTGCCGAAAGCAGTACGTAATCCGCAAGATTCGCTACTGGTGAATTCGCATAAGCAGTAATCGCAATCGCTTTTAATCCTTTTTCCTTTCCAAGCTCCAATCCCTGAATCACTTGCTTGGATGTACCTGATTGAGAAATTGCAACCAATATATCATCTGAATCAGCTAAATTTACATTATTCAAAAAATATTCTGCGGCAACATTATATGTGCTTTTAATTCCTAATCTTCCAAGACGGAATCCCATATACTGAGTTAATGGACATGTATTTCCTACGGCCAGAAGATGCGCCTGCTTACATGACTTCAATAGATTCACGCAATTCCACATGACATCGGCATCTATCCTTCGCCCTATTGCGATAATATTCTCCGCATATTCCCGAAATTGCTTTTCCACTTCATCATGCGTCTGTACGCGATTAACCGTCTCATACTGCTGTCTTCCCAGATCCTTCGCCAGCGTAATACGGAATTCATAATATCCAGTATATCCTATATGGTGACACATCCTTACAACCGTTGCATCACTCACACCACTTTGCTTTGCCAGTTCAGACACATTAGAATCCACCGTCTTTTGTGGATTTTTTAAGACAAAATCCGCCACTTTTTTTTCGGCTGAAAAAATGCAGTTATAGTTCTCTTTTATTACCTCGAGAACCCCCTTATTCAGCATACTCTCTTTTTTCACTTTGACACCTTTCCTTGAAGGGAGAGCCCAAAAGGCTTAGTATAAAGAAGCTTTTCCAATTGTCTGGAAGAGTTCTAATTTATGTTTTGCACACTCTTTCATAGCTTCCATACATTGAGGCTCAATTACATTTGGCTCTCTTACCCCTTCATCTTTTAATACTTCTCTCATTTTCTGGAAATATGCAACCTTGATATCAGAAGAAATATTAATCTTATTGATTCCAAGTGTTACAGATTCTCCAATTTCTTTGTCCGGATTGTTCGATCCACCATGAAGAACCAATGGAATATCCACTTTTGCTTCAATTTCTTTCAAGATATCCAGTTTAAGTTCTGGTTTCATTCCTGCTGGATATAAACCATGACATGTTCCAATTGCAACAGCAAGTGTATCTACGCCTGTCTCTGCAACGAATTTTGCTGCATCGTCTGGATTTGTGTAAATGATTTTTGCTGTTCCGCCTTCAAAATCTGCCGGATCAGTAGATCCGATAGTTCCAAGTTCTGCCTCAACAGATACATTTGCAGAATGTGCTGCTTCTACTACTTTCTTAGCACCTGCAATATTTTCTTCAAAAGGAAGCTCTGCACCATCAAACATTACAGATGTAAATCCTGACTGGATCGCATAAATGATTGTTCCAAAATCACTGCAGTGATCCAGATGAATACATACTGGCACTGGTGACTTATATGCTCTTTCCTTAATAGCTAAAACCATTTCTGGTCCAGTAAAGCTTAATTCATCTGGATGAATCTCAATGATAACCGGTGAATTAGTTTCCTCGCAAACATCCATAATTCCCAAAAACATTGAGTAATCGGAAATATTAAATGCCGGAATCGCAAATTTGTTCTCTTTTGCTACTGCCAAGATGTCTTTCATATTCATTAACATAATTTAGTCCTCCTCTAGAAATATAATACTATACATTATCACTTTTTTCTATAAAATATTTTTTAAAAACACATTTGTACACCGCCTAAGAATGAATCACCTAATCCGATAGTGTACTTTGGTTTATCAATATATTTAGACGGTACTAATGTTACTTCATCCGCATATTTGCTTTCTATGACTTTACTGTAATTCTCGATCCCCTTCGGGCTCAGTTCAAAGGTAAGAACTTCTCCAATCTGTTCCTTCGTACCATAGCTTCCGTTCTGTGCCTTCGCAGTAGCCAACATATTTCCATACATCAGCCCTTTCTCAATATCTGCTTTCAGTTTTTCACCTACATACATAGAATAATCTTTAGTATGAATGATAATACCCTTACGGATACCAAATTTTTCCCGAATAAATTTTGCACCTTCAACGCAGGAAATAATGTCACTAATATCCACATCAAAATCATACATTTCTTTTAATGTATACTTCAGCTCTTCTTCGTTCAGGCTGACAATATCTACACAAGAGCATACCGTCTCGAGACAAAGCTTTCTTACTGAAATATCATGGAAGTGTGCATCTTCAAAGAATACTATGCCTTCCGGATTATTTTCTCGATATTTCATGACATGCTGTCCTGCAAAATCCAAATGTTCCTTCAAAACTTCCGGATCTAAAAGCGCATTAAAGCTGGACAATACATTACTGCTTACATGTTCTGCATTTTCTTCAACCCATTTAAAATAAGGTTTATAAAACGGAACATACTCATTTACCGTAATCTTTGTTAAAATCAATCGGTTCGAGCAAGGAATCTCTGCTTCTTGATTGCCCAGACAGATCACATCACCTTTTTTAAACTGTATAATACAGTGTATTTCCTGATCCTGAGTCTGGACAATTCCATCCGTATGTACCAATTCTCCCGTTTCAGAAACTGTATAAACATATGGAGACTCTAACAACTTACATACCTCTTTTGAGTCATCTGTAAGATGCACAACAGACGGACACCCCACCTGAGCAAGTGCCAAAGCAGCCTGAACTGCCGTTCCGCCCATTCCATACTGTGCAGAAAAACACTCTTCCAAGAGTTTTGTATTCTCTATGTCTGCTTCTCCGCCTATTCCTCGGGTACAATAATACACGATTGTCTGGAGCAATTCTTCCATAGTGTGAACCTTTTCCGGAACCTCCATCTGTGAAAGATCGCCATCTGGAAGGTATTCTGCAAGCAATTCATTCAATCTTTCAACCTGAAAATCGCACAAAATATCTAAGTTGCTGGTATAGCCCATTGCTGTATAACGCTTCTCAGACACGCGCTTTTCCACTGTCTCATCCATTGTCTCATATGCCTGCCTGTATTTTTGTTCAATCTGTAATACATTCATCACTATTGAAATCCTCCTAATATCATCTGTCTTAACTCTTTACTGATCCTGCCGTCATACCAGCGATAAAGTATCTCTGGAAGAATAAGAATAATACAAGTATCGGTAATGATCCAAGTACACTCATTGCCATCATCTGATTCCATTCATATGAATGCTGTCCCATCAATAAATTGATACCTACCGGAACCGTACGCATTTCATTCGTCTTTGTCAATGCCAGAGCAAACAAATATTCATTCCATGCCTGCATGAACGTATACATTCCTACTGATACCAGACCAGGAACAGCTGTAGGAACCAAAATCTTCCATAACGCCTTCCAACGAGAACCGCCATCGATCATAACAGCTTCATCCAATTCTTTTGGAAGAGTATTCAGATATCCTGTTGTCATTAAAATACAATATGGAAGCGTAAATACCAAATATGTCAGAACAAGTGCTGCATATGTGTTGTATAATTTTAAACTTACGATCAAGCTCAAATACGGAATCAGCAAAGTAATCGGCGGTACAGCCTGTACAGCAACAATAACTGTATTGATAACACCCTTTCCTCTAAAGTCAAAACGGCTAAATGCATAAGATGCCATAATTCCAATAATAAGAGTAATCACTACTACCAGTCCAGCTATAATGTAACTATTAATAAAAAACCTTACCTGTTCCGGGTTTGTAAAGATTGCTTTATAAGCATCCAAACTAAAATTTTCAGAAATCCATGTCGGCGGCCACGCAAAAATCTCCGCATTAGGCTTAAATGAGTTCAAGAACATCCAGACAATCGGAAAACCCGCCCACAAAGTACCAATGATCAATACTATGATAACTAAAATCTGAACTGAAATTTTTTTCTTTCCTATCATACTTTAATCCTCCGATCTTTGTTGTCTGACATAGAAGATTCCAATAATCGTACATACAATAAGAAGAATTACGGCTGCAGACGATGCCATTGAATACTGATATTTCGTAAAGCCCTGTTTGTATATATATGTACTAATTGTCTCGGTTGCATTGACCGGTCCGCCTCCTGTAGTCATCCAAATCAAAGCAAATTGCTGCAATGTCCAAACAAAATCTAACATCAGAAGACTGACAAGAATTGGTTTTAGTTGAGGAATTGTAATTCTGAAAAATGTCTGAATAGCATTCGCGCCATCCAATGCGGATGCCTCATATAAATCTGTTGAAATCCCCTGTAATCCCGCCAAAATACTAATCATATAGAAAGGATATCCCGACCAAATATTAATCACTGTAACTGCCTTAAGCGCAATATCTCTCGTTGCCAAGAACGAAATGTTTTTATCAACTATGTGCATCGATGTAATAAGATAGTTGATTACACCATTTGGATCTAACATCATTCTCCAGAGAATTGCTATAACAGATGCTGTAAACATCCACGGCAAAGCATAGATTACTCGAAAAATACCTTTTACTCTAACACCAAGGTATCTGGTATTCAATACCATTGCAAATAACATACCAATCAAAAGATGTGCTACAATGCTGACGATAACAAAGAAAAGCGTATTCCTTATTGCAACCAGGAATGTTGGATCCGTCAGTACTGCCTTATAGTTCTGCAATCCAACAAAAACAGGATTCTTATTAACAATCACATTATCGAAGAAGGAATATCCGATAACCATGATAATAGGTACAACCAGCAGAACAATCATTAATGCAACTGTTGGTAAAAGATATAAATATGGTGTTGCCTGTTTCCTCAAAACATCCTTTTTGCTTCCTGCCGGCCTTGTCATTACTTTATTCCCCTTTGCCAATCATCCCACCTCCTTCATTTTTTGAGAAATATAGGCTGCGCGAATATACGCGCAGCCTATATTCTTTAACTCTTTACCTTATAGTTCTGTCCGATTTTTATTCAAAAGCAGGTGCCCAGCTTTCCTGTGCTGCACTCAACATATCTGCTGCAGATGCTATATCTCCATCCAGATATAATACAAGCTGCTCATTGAAGCTTCTCATCAAATCTTCAGATGTAGGAGCACCTGTGAATTCGTTGATAGCATAACCTGTCTGGAAGATATCGTATGCTTTCAGGAATAATTCATCGTTTTCAGAATAATCAGGCTCTGCAGTTGCATTTCCTGGGAAAGCGTTTGCAAGCTGAGCTAATTTAGCATTTACTTCTGGGCTCATAAGATATTCTACAAACTGCCATGCTTCTTCTTTGTTCTCGCAGTTTTCTGCAATACCGATACCCCAGTTAGCAACGTCCATTCCGCTTTCGCCTTCATAACCATCCATTACAGGCATCTTAGCATAGTCAAAGTTAAGGTCTGGACTTTCTTCTTTGATCAGTGTCAAGTGAGAAATTCCATCTACCATGAATGCAAGACGTCCGTTCTCGAACTCGTTAACCATATCCTGCTCTTTCATAGCTTCAGCACCATCAGAGAGGTATCCGTTGTCTTTCATTTCTTTTACGAAATCAACAACTTTCTCAAGATTTTCATTACCTTCAAGGTTCGGTTTTCCATCTTCTAACATAGCTCCGCCTGATGCCCACAGCCATGTCATGAACTGATTCTGAATACCGTTAGGAGCTTCAGAAGATAATGGAATTGCAAATGCAGCTGCATCTGTATTAGATACGATCTTATCACATGCATCCAAGAACTCTGACCATGTTGTTGGAACCTCAGAAACCCCAGCTGCTTCAAGAATGTCCATATTTACATATAATGGATATGCAAAGTTAACAACTGGAATCATGTATGTACTTCCATCTACCTGAATCTGATCTGATAACTGACTATCATCATAACCTGCACCTGACATCAAATCTGTCAAGTTTGCGATAGACTCCTGTTTTGCAAAATCATATACCCAAGATCCATCAAGACCAACTACATCAGCCATAGTTCCCGCTGCTGCACCAGCTGCAATCTGAGTCTTAGTATCTGCATAAGGATTGCTCAGAAGCTCAATATTAATTCCTGTTTCCTCTGTGAAGTCATCACAGATCTCCTGAAGTGCTCCATCCGGAAGCTCTACGCCCCACCACTGCTGGAATTCAAGTGTTACGCCATCTCCGCTGTCTCCACTAGCTTCTTCTGAATCTCCGCTACTGCTAGATCCACAAGCTGCTAATGAAAGTACCATTGCGCCAACCAGACCCATTGAAAGCATTTTCTTCATGATTGTTCTCTTTTTCATTAATAGTTCCTCCTTTAAATGAAATTTTATTTCAGCACATTTTAAAAAAAGCAAAAGTAAATTCCAAACATCTAACTTTTTTCTGTTTATATTCGCTAATTTATCTTTGTTTTTCTTTCTTTTTTTATGCTGTTTTAATTATATTATAAAATATTTTTTCATATTGTCAATATGTATTATCTTAAATTTAAATTATTTGAATGAAATTTTCTTTTTTCGTCAGTAATTCCGCTCATTATCTTGGCATTATGAAAATGTATTTCATGTTCACCAACAAAAAATCGAGTAGGAGATAAATTATTATTTTATCTACTGTCCTCTCATACTACCATGCGTTAGACTATCCATGGTTGAATGATAGATCCTTAGTGTTCACCTCCCTGTAGTATTAAGTAGTATTGTTTAAAAGCTAAAACCAGTGGCGATGTTATTCCCTTTTTCGGAACACAAAAAAGTCATATCACAAACAGAACCTTGCTCTAACAACAAAAAAGCCGTTGGATACTTTTATAAGTATTCAACGACTTCTTACAGTGACTCCCAGGGGAATCGAACCCCTGATTCCAGCGTGAGAGGCTAGCGTCTTGACCGCTTGACCAGGGAGCCTTGCTGTTTCGTACTTGCCTATTATAACAAACATGTCAGCAATAAGCAAGTACTTTTTTTACTTTTTTTATTTATTTTGTTTTATTTTTTTATTCGTTTTCTTCTTCCCACTCAAGCTCTATTTTCTCTTCACTCGGGACCATAATCTGAAGTTCTTTATTCAGATTCTCAATCACAACTTCATCATGCTCTCCGCCATACTCACCGTCTAACGTCCAGGGGATCTCTTCGATCGACTCAAAAGTCACATGGCCACTCTTAAATGCGTATACATATTTGGAATCCATCTGCTTTGTCATCAGTGACGCGATCGTTTCCTGCAATTCAATCGGATTTTTCGGTGCCTTGATCAATGTAACCTCAAACACTCCGTCATCAAATCCTACCTGTTTGCCGATCATATTACGGAAACCTCCGACCGATCTCGAATTCGTCACCATTCCATAGATAAATTCATCCTCGATCACTTCTCCGTCATGTGTCACTTTTACCTTATAAGAAGGGATATTAAAAAGTCTTTTTGCCCCCTCCAACACATACGCCAGATGCCCCAGCGCATTCTTCATGGACTGTTTCGTCTGATAGGACACATCCGTAAAGAGGCCAAACGCCGCCACATATACAAAGATTCCATCATTAAACTTACCGGCATCACATGAGAATACCGTACCATTCACCGCATTATCTGCCGCCTCCATAAGCCCTCGCGGAATATGCAGACTGCTTGCAAAGTCATTGGTTGTCCCGGTCGGAATATAACCAATTGGATTTCTTTTATCCTTCGGACGCTTCATCATCCCCGTAACAACTTCGTCGAGTGTTCCGTCCCCGCCGCTGCACACGATCAGATCATATTCATCTGCTTTATACTTTCTTACTTTTTTATAAGCATCCCGATAAGACTGTGTCGGATAGATCACAACTTCATATCCCGCCTTCACAAAGATATCAATCACATCCGAAAGGTGAGGTTTCAGAATTTCTTTTCCCGCACGCGGATTATAGATAAAAAGCAAACGTCTCATATCGAATTCTCACATCTCCTTTTATAGTACAGGGACTGTCGCAGAAAACCCTTCAGCAACAGCCCCTTCATATGTAATCAGTTTTTACATATCATGAATTTAATTTACAGCAGACAAAAAATCAGCTACACCTTTTACCGCAGCATCTTCATCCTGTCCTTCTGCTACTATCGTAACCGCTTCACCCCTCTGAAGCTTCAGACTCATCATACCCATAATACTTTTCGCATTAATCTTCTTGCTTCCCATCTCAAGATAAACCTGGCTTGAATACTGGCTTGCTTCCTGAACAAGATGCGCAATCGGACGATCTTCCATCTCCATATTGTTCTGAATAGTAACAGGCTTCTTAATCATAACAAACTGCTCCTCCTTATTGATCCCTTAACTTTTCTGCTATTTCACTTAACTTCCTGAGCCGGTGATTCACTCCGGACTTTCCGAGCGGATGCTCCATAAGCTGTCCCAACTCTTTTAAAGCCGCTTCCGGATATGCAAGACGTGTAAGGGCAACATCTTTTAGTCCTTCCGGCAGCTTGTCAAAACCGATGGTATCTCTGATATATATAATATCCTCCATCTGCCTTACTGCAGCAGATACGGTTTTGTTAATATTGGCTGTCTCACAGTTCACCTTACGATTTACTGAATTACGCATCTCTTTCATGATCCGTACATTTTCCAGTTCCATCAAAGCCACATGAGCCTCCATGACATTCAGTATATCTACAATCTGTGAGCCTTCCTTCAGATACACAACATAAGATTTTTTTCTGCCAACAATCTTTGCATCCATCTCAAAGCTGTTGATCATATCCCGCAGATACTCCGCCTGTCTGCTCTCTGTACAGACAATCTCAAAATGGTACGATTTACTCGGATCACTCATAGATCCCGAAGCAATAAACGCACCCCTGATATACGCTCTCTTACAGCATACCGCATGCACGATCGTATCCCGGATCGCAAGCAGTTCTTCTCCTTTTGCATATAAGAAATAGCTGCTGCTCTCTTTTGAAGTGTTTCGTCGGACAACGATATCAGTTCTTATATTAAATGTTTTTTTCAATAATGTAAAGCATTTTCTTGCAACTCCAGGATTTTCCGTATGTACTTTTAAAACGCATACACCTTTTTTATCCTCACCAAACACACCGCTCATATGTACGATCGCAGATAATTCTGCCAGCTCACAGTGTCTCGCCTTCGGATAATGCTGTATCAATTCTTCTTTTACTTCACCTGAAAATGACATTTTTACCCCTATCTTGCTTTGGTAATGGCATCCTTCCCAATATCACGATGTTCAATCCGGATGCCATAATTTTCATTATGTTTTAAAGCGGTATACAACTCATTCGCCAGTGTCACCGACCTGTGTTTCCCTCCTGTACATCCTATGCCGATTACCAGCTGAGTCTTCCCTTCCTGGATATAATTCGGAATCAAAAATTCTACCATATCCGTCAGCTTTGTTAAAAATTCCTTCGCTTTGTCATTTTCCATGACATAATCTCTTACTTCTTTGTCATTACCGCTTTTTGGTCTCAATTCTTCTATATAATATGGATTCGGCAAAAAACGGACATCAAACACCAGATCTGCATCTGCCGGAATTCCATATTTGAACCCAAATGACAGAACAGAGATATACAGATTCTTATATTCTTTATTTTCAACAAAAATCTTTGTAAGTTCCGCACGAAGTTCTCTTGTCAGCATGTGACTCGTGTCGATCAGATAATCTGCTCTCTGCTTCAGAAATGTCAGACGCTTACGTTCTTCTCTGATCCCCTGATCCACCCGTCCGTCTTTCCCTGACAGAGGATGAAAACGTCTGGTTTCTTTATATCGCTTGATCAGGACATCTTCGCTGGACTCCAGATAGAGTATCTCATATCTCATTCCGGAAGCGTCCAGTTCCTCCAGCACCTTCTCCAGTTCCCGAAAGTTTTGCCCGCTTCGTATATCCACGCCAAGCGCCGCTTTATTAATCTCTGTCCCCGGTACACGGAGTAGATCTGCCATCTTCGGTATCAGCGGTACCGGCAGATTATCCACACAGAAATACCCCATATCCTCCAGCATTTTCAATGCCGTACTTTTTCCGGCGCCCGACATACCTGTCACAATCACACATCTCATCTTAGAATTCTCCCAGTCTTTTTACTTCCGGTTCCAGCCTTACACCTGATGTTTCTTCCACAGTATCAGCCACCCGGCGCATCAGTTCAGCAACATCCGCAGCCGTAGCCTGTTCTCTGTTGATCACAAAACCACAGTGCTTTTCAGATACCTGCGCACCACCGACACGAAATCCGCGAAGCCCTGCATCCTGTATCAGCTTACCGGCAAAATATCCTTCCGGTCTTTTAAATGTACTTCCCGCGCTCGGATACTCCAACGGCTGTTTGCTGATTCTCTTTTCCTTCAGATCATCCATGACCGCCTTAATCTCTGTCTTATCACCTTTCTGCAGATCTATCCTCGCTTCCAGAACTACATATCCTTTTCTGGCGATCACACTGGTACGATATCCGAGTTCCAGTTCGTCCTTCGGAATTGTAACAATCTCTCCTTCTTCATTGAGTACAGTTACTTCTTTAAGCACATCCTTCATCTCTCCACCATACGCTCCGGCATTCATCACACAGGCGCCTCCCAGCGTTCCCGGGATTCCTGCAGCAAACTCAAATCCTGCAAGCCCCATATCCAGTGCTCTGTTCGCAATTGCCGACAGAAGTGCACCTGCCTGTGCACGAATCACAGTTCCTTCCACTTCAATCCGGTTCATCTGCTTAAATATCTGAATGATCACACCCTCATATCCCTGATCCGATACCAGAAGATTGCTGCCATTTCCTACTATATAATAAGGAACTTTCCTTTCCCGGCACAAGCGGACCGTATTTTTCACTTCTTCTGCCGTTTTTGGCATTACAAAAAAAGCCGCCGGTCCTCCGATGCGAAATGTCGTGTGATCCCTCATCGGTTCCTCTGTTCTGATCTGTTCTTCTGTTAATATATGTTTTAACTCATTATAAATAATCTGATTCATCTTCTTCTCCATATTCTTCGTCAATTTCAACTGCCATGATACCTGTCATCACCGTTCATCATACACTAAACATCTTCTAAATTCAACGTACACTTGCAAATTTACCTTAAATGCGTTATATTAGTTCCAAGTATTATTTCAAAAAGGAGTGAACTTATCAATTGGACTCGAGTGACGTCTCACAACTAATTATTTTATTAATTTTATTAGGACTCTCTGCTTTCTTCTCGTCTGCAGAGACCGCACTGACAACCGTTAACCGCATGCGAATCCGAGGACTTGCCGATGAAGGAAACAAACGCGCAAAGACTGTTATGAACATTACAGACAATTCCAGCAAGATGCTGAGTGCGATCCTGATCGGTAACAACATCGTGAACCTGTCTGCCGCATCTTTGACAACCAGCCTTGCCTACAGGCTTGGAGGCTCCATGATCGCGATGGCAAGCGCTCTTTTAACTGTATTGATCATCTTATTCGGAGAAATTACGCCAAAAACAATGGCAACTCTTCACGCCGAAAAGATGTCTCTTGCATATGCTCCTGTGATTCATCTGTATATGAAGGTCATGACTCCTGCCATCATCCTGATCAATGGACTGTCCAGTGGCATCCTTTTTATTCTTCGGGTAGATCCGAATGCCAGAACCGACATGATGACAGAATCAGAGCTGCGTACAATCGTAGATGTAAGCCACGAAGATGGTGTGATTGAATCTGATGAAAAGGAAATGATCTATAATGTGTTCGATCTGGGCGATGCACGCGCCAAAGACGTTATGGTACCTCGTGTACACGTTACATTTGCAGATGTGAACAGCACTTATGAAGAATTAATCGAAATCTTCCGGGAAGACAAATTCACGAGACTTCCTATTTTCGAAGAAACGACTGACAATGTGATCGGTACGATCAATATGAAAGACTTGCTGTTATATGACAACACAGGGGAATTTCATATCCGCGACATCATGCGGGAAGCATATTTCACATATGAGTACAAGAGCATCTCTGAGCTTCTTGTCGAGATGCGCGAAGCTTCCTTTAATATCGCTATTGTACTGGATGAATACGGCGAGACAGCCGGTCTCATCACACTGGAAGATATTCTCGAAGAAATCGTCGGGGAAATTCACGACGAGTATGATGAAAATGAAGAAGATTTTGTTCAGAAAATAAACGAACGCGAATATATTGTAGAAGGCTCCATGAATCTGGACGATCTGAATGACCGGCTGGATCTGGATCTGACATCTGACGAATACGACTCTCTCGGCGGATTTATCATCGAACGTCTGGATCGTCTTCCTGAAGTCGGCGACCACATTACTACCGAGACCGGAATTCGGCTGATCGTAGAAAAGCTTGATAAAAACCGGATTGAAAGCGTCCACGTATATCTTCCGGAACCCGAAACAACCAAAAAAGAAGATTAATATACAACAACAGGGACTGTATCATCATACAGTCCCTGTTACTTATTCTTCTTTCGTATCTTCTCCTGCAAGCTTCAGGATATCCTCTATCTCGTCTTCGGTAACACCCATGCGTTCCGCAACTTCCTCTACCGACACTTTTCTTCCATACTCTTCCTTCATATCTTTAATGACTTCATCCAGCTCTTTTACACGTTCCACCATCTTGTGATCCTGGCGCTTCGTTTCATTCTGTGCCTCTGCCATCGCAAGCATTCCTGCCCGGACTTCTTCAAGGACACAGGCCTCCTCTTTCGCATGGTCCGGATTCGCCCCTAGAGCAAGCATCAGACTCATATTTCCCTCCTGGATCATGTCTCCGATAAAGACATCCGGGCTGTGAAGCTTTACAGCTCCTTCAACCACCATGCGAAGATATCCCGCCATCCTTGCATCATCAGCAGTTCCCTTTGCCATCTGCTCAATCTCACTCATATATGTTTCAACATATGCACGTTCTTCTTCACCAAGCGGATAGATATCCTCTTCCGTATTTTCTTCCTTTACCGTCCCTTTTTCTCTTACATATCCGGCTACCGCCACTTTCTGCGACATCAGGTACTCGCACACCAGATTCATCTGCTCCTGTGACAGATGATCCTCTTCAAAATACTTTTCCACTTCCTCTAATGAAATATGATGCTCCTGCGACTTTGCAAGCCCCAGAACTCCGTCCAGTTTTTCTTTAAATTGCAGTCTGTCAGACATTCTCTTCTACGCCTCCATACATTGCTCATCCCGGCAACTTCTCATCACCCGACAAGGAAGTCACTCTACATCTGATATATTAGCATAGTCCGGTCCGCACGTAAACAGCGGTTTTCAGAGTCTGATTGAACATCATTACTTTCTCATCAGGAAAAAAATTCCTCCAAACAGTCCCATGATAATTCCTGCATAGATAGCCACACACATAAGATTTGCAATGCAAAGAACGATATCCGTCCCGGTTACAACACAGAAAAAGAGACCAAGAACCAGTGTCCCTATCGTCCATCTGATGATATTTACTCCCAGAAATACTCCTTCCACACATTTATTTCCAGAATATCTGCAAACCATTTCCCACAATTTTTTCATCTTCTCATCGCCTCCTGCACGCTTTCTCCTATCTTGTTCTTAGCGTATTATATCGAAGCAATGTAAAATCTTTGCAAAGGCAAATGAAAAATCCATGTTAAATTCTGTCACCTAAGCGATGTCATCTATCGCACAAGTACCGTCTGATATCCTGCGCGTTTCAGTCTTCTCTCCATCTGGGCCGCCTCGTTCAGATTATCATATTCGCCTACCTGCACCCGATAATAGGGACCGGTATCATCGATAAATGCAGGATATTCCTGTTCCAGCAGTTCATCCAGCAGCCGCTCGGCATATCTGCGGTTGCGGAACGCACCGGTCTGCACCCGATAATACTCCGGTTCTGATTCTTCCTCTTCCATATATATGGTATCCAGAATCCCTTCCCCAATTGCCAGCGCAATATCCTGAAAATTATTATCAAACAGGATATTGTCTGTCTCCGAATTAATAAATCCCACTTCTACGAGAACTGCCGGCATCTTCGTCTTTCGGAGTACCACCAGATTGGGTCGCGCATGTACACCCAGATTCACAAATCCAATCCCTTCCAGCTGCTCATTGATATTTAAAGCCATCTGGTATTTTATCCCGGTAAGGGCATACACAAGACTTTCCACCCCCGATACTTCATTATCGATCGGAAATGAATTTCTATGAATGGACACAAAAAAATCAACTCCTGCATTATTTGCTTCCATTGCTTTTTCATAGGGTGTCTCATATACATCTGTAGTCCTTGTATATTCTACATCTATTCCACGTTCCTGCAGGATCTGTCCGATTGCAAGGACCAGATTCAAAGTGTCATCCTTTTCCTGCCTTCCCTGATAGACAGCTCCGGGATCTCTTCCTCCATGACCCGCATCCAGCATAATTGAATAAGGCATATCTTAACACCTCGAGTAATATTCTCTCATGTTAAGATATGCCCCAAATCACATTCTGCAACCTTATTTTTCTAATGTTAGCCTACAATCTTCCACTTTTTATCAACTGCATTCAGAAGTACATGTCCTTCTTCTGTAACAAGTACCAGATCTTCAATACGAACTCCGTACTTTCCTTCTATATAGATTCCAGGTTCAATCGAGAAGATCATACCCGGTTCTGCAACATTCTTATTGATCGGACTTACATCTCCGTATTCATGATCTTCCTGTCCGATAAAATGACCAAGACGGATCTTCCAGTACTCACTGTATCCCGCCTCATCGATCAGGTCTCTCGCCTGCGCATCAATATCGCAGAAACGCACTCCCGGTTTGATGACAGACTCAGCCTTTTCTACCGCTGTACGAACAAGGTCGTGGATCGCCTTCTGTTCCTCATCTACTGACTTGCAATAGAAGGTTCTTGTCATATCAGAACAATATCCCTTCCATACACATCCCATATCAATCAATACACACTCTCCTTCTTTCAGAGTTCTTGTATCACTTGGTGTGTGATGCTGATCTGCTGCATTCGGGCCAAAGCATACAATAGTGTCAAAGCTCAGTCCGCTTGCTCCCGCCGCAAAGAATTCAGAATCAATAAAATCTGCAATCTCTTTTTCTGTCATTCCCTCTTTGATGAATGCAGACACTTTTTCCATCACACTGTCGTTGATCACAGATGCTTCTTTCATGATTGCAATCTCTTCTTCATTTTTTACTGCACGAACGCCATCTACACAGTCGGATCCCCACACTGTTTTCATCTGTGGGCAGCGCTCCTGAAGCGGAATCAGGAAACGTGCCGGCCATGTCTTATCGATTCCAAGCACACTTTCCGTATCGATATGTTCCATCAGCACCCCAATCTGATCATCCATATCGCTGAACCACACTTCTTCAAATCCCGTATCAGATACATAATACAGATAATTCAGGAATAACGTATGCTTTCCACTTGTTCGAAGCAGCAGCGCATACAGTCTTTCTCCCGGATTTACCATAATTCCTGTGAGGAAGCGAATACTGAGCGGATCTGATACGATCAGCTGTGTCAATCCCTTTTCCTCCATTTTTGCCAATACTCGATTAATTCTTTCGTTCACAGTAACCTCTCCTTATGTCATAATAATCTTACTATATAATACCAAAACCACCTACTCTTTTTCAATACTTTCCTTTATAATATAGGTATCAATTCAGGAGGCATACATTTATGATAAAATTAGTTGCAAGCGACCTCGACGGCACCCTTCTGCAGAACGGTGCTCAGGCTCTCAATCCATCCATTTTCCCGGTCATACAGAAACTTCAGAAAAAGGGAATTCATTTTGTTGCCGCCAGCGGGCGTCAATACTGGAACCTCCGGAATCTCTTTTATAAAGTTCAGGATGATATCTCCTACATCTGTGAAGGCGGATCCATGTACGTTCATAACGATCAGATTCACATCCCTCACATGATCGATCCTTCCATCGTCCGCAGTATTACCGAAGCCGTACACAGATACCGTGACTGCGAGCTGACCGCTTCCTGCACGGATCATATGTATATCGAAGGGCACACCCCCTCTTTCACACATCACATGTGCAACATTGTGAAAAATGACATCATGACTGTCGATGACTTGCTGTCGATTCCCGGTCCGGTCATGAAGATGGCCGTGTATAATCCACCGGAAGTCGATGCCGTATTTCAGCGATATCATGCATTATTCAGCGATGTGATCACCGTTGTACACGCAGGCAGCGGATGGGTTGATTTTATCCCGTCAGGTACAGACAAAGGCTTTGCACTCAATGCAATTCTCGAGCAAATGTCCATCTCTCCCGATGAGTGCATGGTATTCGGCGATCAGTGGAACGATCTTCCCATGCTGAAACTCGCCGGAACCAGCTTTGCCATGGCCAATGCCGCACCCGGAATCGCAGATTACTGTACCGGTGTAACAGACAGCGTAGAAAAAGAACTGGAGAAATTATTATAGCAGGAGGTCTTTTATGGACGGAATCATATTTGATATAGACGGAACCCTGTGGAATCCCACAGATGAAGTAGCAAAATCATGGAATCAGGCGATTCGGGAGTGTACAAAACTTTCCAGAACCATCACCGGAGCCCAGTTAAGGAGAGAATTCGGAAAACCTCTGGACGTTATCATCAACGCTCTGTTTCCGGAGCTCAGCCCTACAGAACAGACACAGTTGTCAGTTCATTTATTCGATTATGAGAACCGCTGGCTGGAAACGGCTCCCTGTCCTATCTACGAACACGTGCCGGATACCCTTGAGGCGCTGTCCAAACGCTATCCGCTGTTCATTGTAAGCAACTGTCAAAGTGGCTATATCGAGTCCTTTTTAAAGAACACCGGTTTTTCGAAATATATCACCGACTATACCTGCCATGGTGACACCGGTCTTCAGAAACAGGATACGATCCGCCTGATCATGGATCGTAACCACCTTGCGTCCGCGGTATATGTCGGCGATACACAGGGGGATGCGGATGCCTGTCAGAAAGCAGATGTTCCCATGATATATGTTTCTTATGGATTTGGTACTGTAAAGGAGCCATTTTTGACCATTCATCGGTTTGATGAATTATTGGAAATTGATTTTGATTCACATATTGCCAAACCAATTCCTTAATACTATAATAAATAGGCAATACAAACAGGAAGAAGAGGTTGGTAACATGAAAATTGGAATTGGTAATGACCACGCAGGTGTAGAGCTGAAGAATGAAATTGTAGCTCATCTTCAGGAACGGGGCTGTGAAGTTGTGAACTTTGGCACGGATACACATGACCGCTGTAACTATCCGGAATACGGTGAAAAAGTGGGACGTGCAGTTGCTTCGAAAGAAGTTGATCTTGGAATTCTCATCTGCGGCACCGGTGTTGGAATCTCTCTTGCAGCCAATAAAGTAGAAGGCATTCGGGCAGTCGTATGTTCGGAACCTTATTCCGCAAAGCTGTCAAAAGAACATAACAACACCAATGTCCTTGCCCTCGGTGCAAGAGTGGTCGGTTCTGAAATGGCCAAGATGATCGTTGACGAATGGCTGGACGCCGAGTTTATGGGCGGAAGACATCAGACTCGTGTAGACATGATTATGGCAATCGAAAAAAAGAGGGGATAACCCCTCTTTTTTATTGCTCTTTATATATTATGCTTCTTTTTTCTGATTCATCATGGTCTTAACACCATCTACTGCAAGTACAATTGCAAGTGCAACCAGCAGAACAGCAATCACTGCACGTACCAGACACCATGTTGTGCCTTCACCGCCTGCCATAACTCCAAGAACGTTGCTCTTGATTGTGAAGCAAAGTGATGTAATTGTTACGATCAGCATAAATGCCATCGGAATGTAGAACATCTTGTTATTCTTTCCTGCTTTTCCAAGCCATGTTGCAACTGCAAGAAGTCCAAGAGCTGCAAGCAGCTGGTTTGCTGCACCGAACAGTGGCCAGATGTTCGCATAACCTGTAATTCCAAGTCCGATTCCAAGTACAACAGTAATCAGTGTTGCCACGAATGGATTGGTCAGGACTTTCTTATATCCTGTAACGTCTTTGTATGTTTCTCCTGGTTCAAGCCAGAATTCCTGGAACATGTAACGTGCAAGACGTGTTGCTGTATCCAGAGATGTCAGACAGAATACAGATACGGTAAGTACCAGTAATGTATATGCAATCTTCTCTGTTCCGGCAAGTCCAGGAATGGAACCAAGCATCTTGGAGATACCTGTTGCAAATACTGCAGTTGGAACTACAGTTTCACCGGCAGAATAGCTGGACCAGATATAACCTACAGCACACAGAGAGATAATAGCAAGTGCACACTCGATTAACATTCCACCGTACGCGATCGGCTGTGCATCTTTTTCACTGTTCAGCTGTTTTGCTGTTGTACCGGAACCTACCAGTGAATGGAAACCGGAAATAGCACCACATGCGATTGTTACAAACAATGCCGGGAACATATATCCAAGAGAAGTTCCTGTCGGAGCAACTGTATCTTTAAATCCTGTAAATGCAGGAATATCCATCTGTGCTCCACCTGTTAATCCGCATCCAACGATACCAACAACTGCCACGATCATCATGAAGTAAAGTAAGAATGAACTTAAGTAATCACGCGGCTGAAGCAGGATCCATACCGGTGCAACAGATGCTGCCAGAATGTAGATACCTACGATTACCATCCATGCCTTGTTGCTTAAGTAGATCGGATGCCAGTTCATTCCAACTACCATACAGATCACAATTGCAACGACACCTATGATTGTTGATACGCCAAGTCCTGCATTTCTGCGATATACAAGAAAACCGAATGCAATAGCGATCAGAATGAACAGAATAGAGATCATTGCTGTTGTTGCATTTGCCGCACTTGCTGCATAGTCAACTGCACCGCTTTCTGTGTATGTTGCCATAAATGTATTTGCTACGATAGAACCAAATGCTGCTACTACCAGGATCAATGTCAGATAAGAGAAGATGATAAACAGCTTCTTTGCTTTTGATCCCATGGTATCAGCGATAACCTCACCAATAGACTGTCCTTTATGACGGATAGATGCAAACAGTGCACCAAAGTCATGAACCGCACCAAAGAAGATACCACCGATCAGAACCCACAGAAGTACCGGAACCCATCCAAATACTGCAGCCTGAATAGGACCATTGATCGGACCTGCTCCGGCGATAGAAGAAAAGTGATGTCCCATCAGGACCGGTGCTTTTGCAGGCACATAATCCACACCATCTTCTTCTGTGTGTGAAGGAGTCTCTCTTGACGGATCGATTCCCCACTGTTTTGCAAGCCATTTGCCGTATGTAAGATAAGCACCGACAAGGATTGCAATACCAACTACCAATACTACAACACCATTCATAGTTAATTCCTCCTCATTTTCCTTTGTATAATGTTATTGTATCTATACAGGAAGCGCAGAACGCATTTCCTTGTATGCTTTTTTAAAACCCGACAGTATATTCCAGCATGTACGCCAGCTCTCTCTGTCAGATCAGACCAGATTTTTTATATCCCTTTACCAGGTCTTTTGCCGCCCGATTTCCAAATACTTTCTGAGTTTTCAGGTCAAACACCAGAATCCTCACTTCACTGTATCCGCGGATCGTCAGCAGATAGTTCTTTACATATCTGAACTGCTTTACCATCTTTTTCACATCATCTGACACACCGTTCTCACAGATGTAGACCGCTGTCATGTATGTATACATATGATCCTTTTTCGGGAGCTTCTCACCGCCTCTAACCAGCTGTGGTTCAATGTAAGTATCAATCTCTTTTCGGAATCTTTCTATCTCTTCAGCCTTCAGCTCATCCGTAACACGAAAAAACACATGCTCAAAGCATTCGGCCCGCCAAAGCTCTGCCTTCTTAACGAGGACATACTTTGCACTGGTTACATTAAAGCCAGCATATGCATCGTAAATATCTCCATTAATATCGTAGTTCCGCTCTATATCAAAACTGGATCTGTAAGACACCAGTAATTTCTCCAACAGTTCTTTTCCTGTCATAGAAAGCCCTCCCCCTTTGCCAGAGTAACGTGCTAAACTTTTTCTAAAAATCTTATAAAGTATAGCACCATAGCACCCAAAATGCAACACTTTTAGAGCACACTCTGTAATTTTTTTTAATCTCAAACTATTACATCAAAAAAGGCGGAGGATTAATTGTTTCCTCCGCCCAACAAATGCCTTCCTCAATTATTATGTTATGCTTCGTCCCTGTCATTCGTCAGTTTCAATTTATCAAGAATATAGAAAATCAGACTCAGTATCATTGCGACCACGCATGCCAGCACCATTCCGGTCAGCTGAATATTTCCAAGCTTTACAGCGACTCCTGACAGTCCTGTTACAAATACGATCGAAGTCAGCATCAGATTTCTTGAACGTCCATAATCCACATTTGAATCAACCAGGATACGGATTCCGGATGCTCCGATCATACCATACAAAAGGAATGAGATTCCGCCGATTACCGGCCCCGGAATTGTCTGAATCAGCATGGAAAGCTTTCCTACAAAAGAACAGATGATGGAAAGAACTGCCGCTCCTGCAATGACACGAACACTATACACTTTTGTTACTGCCATGACCCCGATGTTTTCCCCATAAGTCGTCGTCGGAACAGAACCGATCAGACCGGACAGCATGGTAGAAAAATTATCTCCAAATAAAGATCTGTGTAATCCCGGATCCTTTAAAAGATCGCGTCCGACAATCTTACTCGTTACCACCTGATGACCGATATGTTCAGACGCAATTACCAGCAATACCGGAAGAATCATCATAATTGCACCAAGGTCGAATTTTGGTGTCTGGAAATTCGGAAGCGCAAACCATCCGGCTGCCGCAACCTGTGAAAAATCAAGCATACCACAGGCAAATGCTGCAATATATCCTGCAATCACCGCAATCAGGATCGGAATTACAGAAAGGAATCCACGAAACAGAATATTTCCAAATACTGCCACTCCCAGAGTTACAGCAAATACAATTACATTCTTCATATCAATCTGTTCATCCAGAAGGCCTGCATTGCTTGCAGCCGAGCCTGACAGTTCCAGTCCGATCAGTGCAACTACCGGTCCCATCGCCGCCGGCGGAAGAACAATATCAATCCAGTCGGTTCCACATTTATAGATAATAAAAGATAAAATACAACCGCAGAAACCTACTGCCACAAATCCGCCCAATGCGTATTCGTATCCCATCTCACTGATTACAATTCCAGCCGGTGCCAGAAACGCAAAACTGGATCCCAGATACGCCGGTGCTTTTCCTTTCGTCACCGCAATGAATATCAGCGTTCCTACTCCATTCATAAACAACACAATTGCCGGGTTAATTCCGAAGATAAAAGGCACCAGTACGGATGCTCCAAACATCGCAAACATGTGCTGAATACTTAACGGAACGAGCAGCTTAAACGGTACTTTGTCCTCAACCTGGATAATCTTATGATCTTCCATCTCATTTCCTCCTGATAATAGATTCTATTTACAACCGTTTATATTTTAACATACGAAGACGTCGGTGTACAGATGGAACACACGCAAATGTGTCTCATCCATACACCGACGCCATTTCATCATAAATATTTATTAAAATAATGCTTTTACTGTTGGATAGATCTTTCTGAACTTCTGGTATCTTTCTTCATATTTTGCAACAAGCTCTTCTTCCGGTTCTACGGTATCAATCACCTTGACGATCTGAGCAGCCGCGCTTTCTACATCCGGATATTCTCCACATCCGACTGCCGCCAGCATTGCTCCTCCAAGAGCAGGGCCTTCTTCACTTTCAACCACATCCACTTTCAGATTCATAATGTTCGCAATCATCTTCTTCCACAGTGGACTCTTTGCACCTCCGCCGCAGATCTTGGTACGTTCAATCTGTATTCCAAGACTTCTTGCGACTTCCAGTGAATCACGCAGCCCGAACGCAACACCCTCCAGAACTGCCTGCGTCATATCTTCTCTCGTTGTGTCCATAGACATTCCGATAAACATTGCACGTGCATCCGGATTGTTGTGTGGTGATCGCTCACCCATCAGATAAGGAAGATAGAACACATTGTTCTCTCCAAGCCTGGTGATACCTGCCTGCTCAGCAGCAAAATCCTTTGTTTTCAGGATCTCTTCATTCCACCATTTATTACAGGATGCGGCACTCAGCATACATCCCATCAGATGATAATTGCCATCTGCATGTGCAAAAGAATGCAGCGCATTGTTCTCATCTACCCCGAACTTTTTACTGGAGATAAAGATGGTTCCGGATGTTCCAAGAGAAATGTTGCACATTCCATCCCCTACTGTTCCGGTTCCTACGGCAGCTGCCGCATTATCGCCTGCTCCGGCAATGATCTTCACTTCCGGTGACAGTCCAAGTTCTTCCGCAATCTCCGGTCTCAGAGTACCTACTACCTCGTAGCTCTCGTATAATTTCGGAAGCATGTCCTCTGTAATTCCACAGATGTCCATCATCTCTTTTGACCAGCAGCGGTTCTTCACATCCATGAGAAGCATACCTGACGCATCAGATACATCTGTACAGAAGGATCCGGACAGACGATATGCAAGATAATCCTTTGGAAGCATAATCTTTACGATCTTTGCAAAATTTTCAGGTTCATGTTTCTTCATCCAGAGAATCTTCGGAGCTGTAAACCCGGCAAATGCAATATTTGCTGTGTATTCAGACAGTTTTTCTTTTCCGATTACTTCATTCAGGTAGTTCGTCTCTTCTCCTGTTCTTCCGTCATTCCACAGGATTGCCGGACGGATCACCTGATCCTCTGCATCCAGCGCAACCAGACCATGCATCTGTCCTCCGAAACTGATACCTGCCACCTGTGACTTGTCACACTCAGCAGTTAGTTCTTTGATTCCTTCCATAGACTGAGCAAACCAGTCTTCCGGTTTCTGTTCCGACCAGCCCGGATGTGGGAAAAACAGTGGATATTCTTTTGATACGATTTTCTGAATTTTTCCTGTTTCATCCATCATAAGAAGTTTCACTGCGGATGTCCCAAGATCTACACCTATATATAACATATGACGCCTCCTGCCTGGTTTTCTCTTATGCCCACGGATTCTCTGTCGGATATCTTACTCCTGCCGGCTGATTGTATCCAATCTCTTCTACCGGAACACCGATGTACTTGAATACTTCGAATAATGCCTTTCCAAAATGACCAAATGCAACTGCACCGTGATGCGGATATCCACCCTCAATCAATACATGACGATAGAATCTTCCCATCTCCGGAATTGCAAATACACCAATTGCTCCGAAGGAACGGGTTGCAACCGGAAGTACTTCACCATGTGCGATATAAGCACGAAGCTTGCAGTCTGCGGTGCTCTGCAGACGGAAGAATGTGATGTCTCCAGGCACGATATCGCCTTCCAGTGTTCCCTGTGTTACTTCTTCCGGCAATGCTCTTGCCATGATCATCTGATACTTCATCTCGCAGAAAGAAAGCTTGCTTGATGCAGTATTTCCACAGTGGAATCCCATAAATGTATCTTTATGTGTATATGGATATTTGCCCTCGATATCTTCTTTGAACATATCTTTCGGTACAGAGTTATTGATATCCAGCAGGGTTACGGTATCATTACTTACTACAGTTCCGATAAACTCACTCAGTGCGCCATAGATATCTACTTCACAGGATACCGGAATTCCCTGTGCTGTAAGGCGGCTGTTTACATAACATGGAACAAAGCCAAACTGTGTCTGGAATGCCGGCCAGCACTTTCCTGCGATTGCAACATATTTACGATATCCTCTGTGCTCTTCTACCCAGTCTTTCAGAGTCAGTTCATACTGAGCCAGTTTTGCCAGGATCTCCGGTTTCTTATTACCTGCTCCCAGTTCTTCTTCCATCTCTTTTACGATTGCAGGAATTCTCTCGTCTCCGGCATGCTTGTTGAACGCTTCAAACAGGTCAAGTTCAGAGTTCTCTTCGATCTCTACACCGATATTGTAAAGCTGCTTGATCGGAGCATTGCAGGCAAGGAAGTTCAGCGGACGAGGTCCGAAGCTGATGATCTTCAGATCGTTCAGTCCTACGATTGCCTTTGCGATCGGAATGAATTCATGAATCATATCTGCACATTCTTCTGCATCTCCTACCGGGTATTCCGGGATATATGCTTTGATGTTACGAAGCTGAAGATTGTAGCTTGCATTCAGCATACCGCAATATGCATCTCCACGTCCCTGGATCAGGTTGTTTCCGGTCTCTTCTGCTGCTGCAACGAACATCTTCGGTCCCTCAAAATGCTTTGCAAGCAGAGTCTCAGAGATCTCCGGTCCAAAGTTTCCAAGATATACGCACAGTGCATTACATCCTGCTTTTTTGATGTCTTCCAGTGCCTGCACCATATGGATCTCGCTTTCAACGATACAGATCGGACATTCATATACTTCCTTTGCATCGTATTTCTCGGTATATGCTTTCATCAGGTTTTCACGGCGTGTTACGGACAGACTCTCCGGAAAACAGTCACGGCTTACTGCTACAATTCCCACTTTTACTTCTGGCATGTTATTCATAGTTTCCATCCTCCTAAACGATATTTATTATAATGTCATTATATCAACCATTTTCTCTGTATACCACCAAATAATTAGCCATTTTATAGCACTTTTTTGTCTTTTTTACAGTTCCCCCTGTTTTTTACGAAACTGACTCGGCAGCATTCCGTAGCGAGACTGAAAGACTTTTGAAAATGCTTTGCTGTTGGCAAATCCATTTATCTCTGCAATCATACCGATTGTATATCCTGTATTCATCAGATCCTGATACGCATGGCTCAGCCGCAGATTATCCAGATATGTCTTATAATTGACCTTCGCGTATTTCTGAAACATTCTCGAAAGATACGTCGGTGAATAATGAAACTTCTCCGCTACCTGTGCTAGCGGCAATTCCTGACTGTAATTTTCCTTCATGTATTCCGTAATCTGCGAGAGCTTATTCAGTTTCCGATTGGCCTTCAGCATCTCTTCATCCACTTCCGTCTCACGGTACTTGCTGACCAGAAGATAGACCAGCATATAGAACTGGCTCTGTACCTTGAATTCATATCCGGTCTGTCCTCCGGCATAAGTCTCATACATATCCCGGATCAGGCGCATGACTTCTTCATCCTGATTTTTAGAACTGTGTGTAAAGTAGATAAAGCGCTCATCTGTATAATATCTCTCAAAAGTGGAAAGTGGGATCTGCAATACAACCGTCATATTCTTCCTTGGAGAATGAATGGAATGTACCTCATTGGAATTCACCAGCATGAATTCTCCCGGACTCAGCGGGTAACTTGCCTCATTCAGGAAGAATTCCAGTTCTCCTTCAAACAGGGCAAATATCTCCACAGAACGATGCCAGTGCTTATTACGGATGTAATTACCGTCCTTTCCCTCGAATAAAAACATCTTAAAGGGGATATCATTATTCGGCATGATGATCTCATGCGTATACTCTGTTTTCTGCATTCTGTTTATATCCATTCTGTCGCACCCATTACTTCTACTGCTTTCGCGCCACATATACCTCCGTTCTCTGCACACTCGATCACATTTTTCCCTTCTAGCAGTGCGCAGAGAAATCCCGCCACGAAGCTGTCTCCGGCGCCCGTTGTATCAATACAATGAGCTCCCTCCACCGCAGACATCCACCGTGCTTCCTCGTCTGTCCTTATATAACAGCCTCGTTTTCCACACTTGATGATCACATTACCGACTCCGGCAGCCTTCAGCCTGTCAGCGGCATCCTCCACACAATCGGTTCTCGTAAAACGCATAGCCTCTTCATCATTCGGAAGCAGATAATCAATATGCGCAAGTGCAGGAGCCAGATCCTCTACAGTCTCTCCGTGCTTACATTTTGTCATATCCGCACATACGATTTTTCCCTGCTTCTTTGCCGTCTCGAATATCTCCTGCATTTCTTTTGTGCCAATCTTCGGAAACACAAAGATACTTGCAAAACAGATAATCTTTACACTGTCCGGGAAGGGCATATGTATATCATCAATGGTCAGACTTCTGAGTGTGCCGTTTCCATTCGTCAGGAAATCCCGATTACCATCCGGCTCCACAAGCACCACATTGATTCCCGTTGTTTCATCGTCTCTGAGACAGCCCTCGCCAAGCTGTATTCCTTCTTTTTCACAATGTCGATAAATAAACCGTCCCGCCTGATCTTTTCCTATGATCGTCTCAAGCCGCACCTTTTTTCCCATTCTCGCAAGAATCGTCGCTTCGTTCAGCGCATCGGCACCGATCGACATCTTGATGTCTTCTGCTTCATATGAGCCAGACTCAAATACCTCTTCCCTGGCAGGACGCACGAGTACATCTATGATCGATGCACCAATTACTTCAATCTCTGGTTCTGTTATGTTCATATCGTTAATATCTCCCTTCCTCATCTATCACTTTTGATCCCTTTTTCATATAGATATTATAAAAAATTATATCACTCAATCCCCATGTTAACAACCACCCTCTACGGTTTCACATTGTAGTTGCTTTTGGGCATATCATGAAAAGGTAAATGTTACCGCCCAATAATTTTAAGATTATAGTTACATCCAGGGATAAAATAGGGTATTAACATACAAACTTTTGCAGATCGCCCAATTCTGTAGAAAATGGATTGAATCTTTACAAATAAAAGAGAAAAAAGGGGAGATAAGTAGAAGATAATATGATATATGCCCATCCAAGCTATTATCAAAAAAGCCCCGGAAACCGAAGTTTCCAGGGCTTATTATACATATTTCAATTAATGAAATTCAGATTATTCAAGGATTTCCTTAACTACACCTGAACCTACTGTACGTCCACCTTCACGGATAGCGAAACGAAGTCCCTGCTCCATAGCTACTGGATGGATCAGTTCACATGTCATTTCTACGTGGTCACCAGGCATACACATTTCTGTTCCTTCTGGCAGTCCGCAAACACCAGTTACGTCTGTTGTTCTGAAGTAGAACTGTGGACGATAGTTGTTGAAGAATGGAGTATGACGTCCACCTTCATCTTTTGTTAATACGTAAACCTGAGATGTAAATTTGCTGTGGCATTTTACTGATCCCGGTTTAACCAGACACTGTCCTCTTTCGATCTCTGTTCTCTGAACACCACGAAGAAGAGCACCGATGTTGTCACCAGCCTGAGCCTCATCAAGAAGCTTACGGAACATCTCAACACCTGTTACAACTGTCTTCTTGGATTCTTCGTGAATACCAACGATTTCTACTTCATCAGATACGTGAAGTGTTCCACGCTCTACTCTACCAGTAGCAACTGTTCCACGTCCTGTGATAGAGAATACGTCCTCTACAGGCATAAGGAATGGCTGATCTACAGCACGCTCTGGATCTGGAATGTAGCTGTCAACAGCTTCCATAAGTTCCATGATCTTGTCTCCCCATTCTCCTGATGGATCTTCAAGAGCCTTCAGAGCAGATCCCTGAACGATCGGTGTGTCATCACCCGGGAACTCATACTCGTCGAGCAGTTCACGGATTTCCATTTCTACTAATTCAAGAAGTTCTTCATCGTCAACCATATCACATTTGTTCATGAATACAACGATGTAAGGAACACCTACCTGACGAGAAAGCAGGATGTGCTCTCTTGTCTGAGCCATAACACCATCAGTTGCAGCAACTACGAGGATAGCACCATCCATCTGTGCAGCACCAGTGATCATGTTCTTAACGTAGTCAGCATGTCCCGGACAGTCAACGTGTGCATAGTGACGTTTGTCTGTCTCGTACTCAACGTGAGCTGTAGAGATAGTGATTCCACGCTCTCTCTCTTCTGGAGCCTTGTCGATGTTATCAAATGCTACAGCAGCGTTTCCAGCTACTCTTTCAGACAGAACTTTTGTGATAGCAGCTGTCAGAGTAGTTTTACCATGGTCAACGTGACCGATTGTACCGATATTACAATGTGGTTTTGTTCTTTCAAATTTAGCTTTTGCCATTTTGAATATCCTCCTTATTTTTAGCGCCTTATGGCATAATTAATTATTTACGTTTACTCGGCTATCTCTGATTATATTTCAAATCCAGCAGTTTTTCAAGCCTTTTTACTATTTAATTAGTCATTTTTACTTGACAATACTTTTTCCTGTACAGACTTCGGAACCGGCTCATATTTCTCAAAGAACATTGAGTAGTTTCCACGTCCCTGTGTTCTGGAACGAAGGTCTGTAGAGTATCCGAACATTTCTGACAACGGAACGTATCCACGTACGATCTTTCCGCCGCCCAGATCGTCCATACCTTCGATACGGCCACGACGAGAGTTGATATCACCGATAACATCTCCCATGTACTCTTCCGGCATTGTAACTTCAACCTTCATGATTGGCTCACAAAGTACCGGAGCAGCCTTCTTCATAGCATCCTTAAATGCAAGAGATCCTGCGATGTGGAATGCCATTTCACTTGAATCGACTTCATGGTAAGAACCATCATATACGTTAGCTTTGATACCAACAACCGGGAATCCGCCAAGGATACCGGACTGCATAGCTTCCTCGATACCTTCTCCAACCTTTGGAATGTATTCTTTCGGAATTGCACCACCAACAACGGTAGACTCGAATACGAATGTCTCTTCGCCGTTGATGTCCATTGGTTCAAACTTAACTTTACAGTGTCCGTACTGTCCACGTCCACCAGACTGTTTTGCGTACTTACTGTCAACATCAACAGCCTTTGTAAATGCTTCTTTGTATGCAACCTGAGGAGCACCTACGTTAGCCTCTACCTTAAATTCACGAAGAAGTCTGTCTACGATGATTTCAAGGTGAAGCTCACCCATTCCGGCGATGATTGTCTGACCTGTTTCCGGATCAGTATGAGCACGGAATGTCGGGTCTTCTTCTGCAAGTTTTGCAAGAGATTCACCAAGTTTGCCCTGAGAAGCCTTTGTCTTAGGCTCGATTGCGAGCTCGATAACCGGCTCTGGGAATTCCATGGATTCCAGAATTACCGGATGCTGCTCGTCACAGATTGTATCACCTGTTGTAGTGAACTTGAATCCGATTGCTGCAGCGATATCTCCGGAGTATACCTTATCCAGTTCCTGTCTCTTATTTGCATGCATCTGAAGGATACGTCCAACACGTTCTTTCTTTCCTTTTGTTGCATTCAGTACGTAAGATCCTGAATTCATTGTTCCTGAGTAAACACGGAAGTATGCCAGTTTACCTACGAACGGGTCTGTCATGATCTTAAATGCCAGTGCAGAAAATGGTTCTTCATCGGAAGAATGTCTTTCCACTTCGTTACCATCTTCATCTACACCCTTGATAGCCGGAATATCTGTCGGAGCCGGCATATATTCAAGAATTGCGTCCAGAAGCTTCTGAACACCTTTGTTTCTGTAAGCAGAACCACAGCATACCGGAACAGCTGTACATTCACATGTTGCTTTTCTCAGTGTAGCCTTCAGTTCTTCTACAGATGGGATCTCACCTTCCAGATACATCAGTGTAAGATCATCATCCAGCTCACAGATCTTTTCGATCAGTTCATCATGATACAGTTCTGCATCATCAGCCATGTCTTCCGGAATATCTACGATAGAAATGTCATCACCCTTATCATCATTGTAGATATAAGCTTTCATTTCCATCAGATCGATGATTCCTTTGAACTCATCTTCCTTACCGATTGGCAGCTGAAGAACAATTGCGTTCTTACCAAGTCTTGTCTTAATCTGCTCAACGGCATTGTAGAAATCTGCACCAAGGATATCCATCTTGTTGATGAATGCCATTCTTGGTACGTTGTATGTGTCTGCCTGACGCCATACGTTTTCTGACTGCGGCTCAACACCACCCTTTGCACAGAACACACCTACGGCACCGTCCAGTACACGAAGGGAACGCTCAACCTCTACGGTAAAGTCAACGTGTCCCGGAGTATCGATGATGTTGATACGATGCTCCAGTGCACCCGGCTTCGGTTTGCAATTCTCTTCCAGTGTCCAGTGACATGTTGTAGCTGCAGAAGTAATTGTGATACCTCTTTCCTGCTCCTGCTCCATCCAGTCCATGGTAGCAGTACCTTCATGAGTATCACCAATCTTATAGTTTACACCGGTATAGTAAAGAATACGCTCTGTCAGTGTAGTCTTACCAGCATCGATATGTGCCATAATACCGATATTTCTAGTTCTCTCTAATGGATATTCTCTTCCAGCCATTGTTGCCTCCTAAAAAATTAGAAACGATAGTGAGCAAATGCCTTGTTTGCTTCTGCCATCTTGTGCATATCTTCTTTCTTCTTTACAGATGCGCCTGTGTTGTTAGCTGCATCAAGAATTTCATTGGCCAGTCTTTCTTCCATTGTCTTTTCTCCTCTTTTACGAGAAAAAATAGTCAGCCAACGAAGAGCCAATGTCTGTCTTCTTTCAGGTCTAACCTCGATTGGTACCTGATAGTTTGCTCCACCGATACGTCTTGCCTTTACTTCGAGAACTGGCATGATATTGTTCATAGCCTCTTCGAATACTTCAATTGCCGGCTTATCGGATTTTGCTTCAATTCTTTCAAACGCTCCGTATACAATCTTCTGAGCTACACCTTTCTTACCATCAAGCATGATGTTGTTGATAAGCTTTGTAACCACTTTATTATTGTATACCGGATCCGCTAATACGTCTCTCTTCTGAGTATGTCCTTTACGTGGCACGGTTCTTCCCTCCTTAAACATTCTGATTAATTCATCGGTACTCACATGTGTCTTTCTAATGATACTGTGTAGTGCATAGGGCATACATATCTATATACCTTGCAACTTACTTAATCATAGTTCTGTTTGTGACTACATTCAATATAGAATTATTTCTTATCTTTTGGTCTCTTAGCGCCGTATTTTGAACGAGCCTGTCTTCTCTTAGCAACACCTGCTGTATCAAGTGTTCCTCTTACGATGTGATATCTTGTACCCGGAAGGTCTTTTACTCTTCCTCCACGGATAAGTACAACACTATGCTCCTGAAGGTTGTGTCCTTCTCCCGGGATATAGCTTGTTACTTCGATACCGTTAGACAGACGAACTCTGGCGATCTTTCTAAGAGCTGAGTTAGGCTTCTTAGGTGTAGCAGTCTTAACAGCTGTACATACACCTCTCTTCTGTGGAGCAGAAGCGTCCGTACTTCTCTTTCTTAAAGAGTTATACCCTTTCTGAAGAGCAGGAGCTGTTGACTTCTTTACAGATGTCTGACGTCCTTTTTTTACTAACTGGTTAAATGTTGGCATTCTCTTTCACCTCCTACGATTATAATAAGTTGCTTATTCATCTTCTGAATAAACGCACACAAATATATCGCTTGCTTTTGTGCACGCTAGATTAGTTTATTACGTATTTTGCCGCTTGTCAAGGGATTTTACTTGATTTTTATCTGAATTTGACGATTTGACGTATGCTTTTTATATCTTTTTATTCCTGTCCGCAAAATATATATAAGAAGAAGTCCGATCAGGACCCCGGATGCATCCAGTATGACGTCTGAGATCTGTCCGCTTCTTCCCGGAACATACAATTGATGAATCTCATCGCTCGCCGCATAGAAGGTTCCGGTTACAAAGGAATACAGACCGGCCTTCCGGCCGGCAATACCCGAAAAAGAAAACCACAGAAGCATTCCCAGGATTGCATACTCCGACGCATGTGCACATTTGCGGACCGGATAATCAATCCGCTCCGCAAATGCATCCTGCCGTTCTTTTGGCCATTCCTGAAATTCACTGATACATATCTCGCCGATCATCCGTCCGACGGACCGGCTTATCTGAGTTGACTCTTCTGCCAGGTTGGCGGAAAAGGAAAATATAACTACCATCCACAAAAAAGTCAGAAGAGGAAATATCATTTTTCTCAATATCTACAGATCTCCAAACAAATCATTTTGATATACACCATCCGCAATCAGTTTTGCAAATGATTCTACTACCACCGGCTTGTCCTCTTTATAAGTAACGCCAAACCAGCGGTCCTGTGTCTGAAGGACTTTGACAGACATCTTGCCCTTCTGAAGCAGGCGGTCAATATAGGTAGGAAGAAGGTATTCCGCTTTCAGTTCCCTCTCCTCGTCTCCCTCGATCTCATGGAAGAAATCAACGAATCCTTCTTCCAGCAGATCCACAAACTCGGAAGTCAGTCCCCACATATTCATGGATACAAAAGAGCTGGTATCTATCGGCATCTCTCCCGCTTTTGCTCCATTTTCTGTTTTTACAATATGATATGTTTCAACCACATCTGTCAGATAACCTTTTTTATCAACCGTACACACTCCTCTGGTTACACTTCCGTTTTCACTGAGCGTATTTCCCAGAATAAAGCCTGCCATGCACAGATTGGATGCCCTTGCCGGTGTATAACCGGCCAGAAAATCATGTATCTTAACAAAGGCTTCTTTTCCGTAATAATCATCCGCATTGATCACGACAAAAGGTTCCTGTATAATTCCCTTACAGGCCAGGACTGCCTGTCCCGTTCCCCAGGGCTTTGTCCTTCCCTTTGGTCGCGTAATTCCCTTTGGAAGATCATCCAGATCCTGATAAGCATACTGTATTTCTACATTTAATCCGCTGCAGATCTTCTCGATCCGATCGCCAATCGCTTCTTTAAACGCCTCTTCTATATCTTTCCGAATAATGAAGATAATCTTATTGAATCCCGCTTCGATTGCATCATGGATCGAATAATCCATGATAATCTCTCCATTTGGTCCAACGGACTCCAACTGCTTAATACCGCCGCCAAATCGCGAACCGATTCCGGCTGCCATAATCACTAATGCTGTATCCATCTGCTTCTCCTTATCTTTTCATACATCAGTAAATGTTACAACCCCAGCACATCCGCAATTGCTCCCATTTCTTCAAGAGCAACATCGATCAGATCGTCCAGACTAAGTCCTGTATACTCAATTGCCTCCATATAATCTCTGTTTGCTCCTGCCGCAAAACGCATCTCGTTAAATCTCTTCATGACAGATTTGTGCTTTACACTGGCAATTTTTTTATCCGGATAAATCTGTGCCACTGCTTTCACAAATCCGCTCATCGGATCTGCGGCAAGTAATGCATACTGAATATTTGTCTTTGCCTTTACTCCGCTCTTTGGATTGTGTGCACAGATGGCATCAAAAAGTACCTTGTCTTCAATCCCTTCTTTTTTCAGTATCTCCACTGATGTAGGTCCGTGAACACTCAGATCATGCTGCCAGTCACACTGTTCTTCATCCAGATCATGCAGAAGTCCGGCAATCCCCCAATATTCAACATCATCCGGAGCAAGCCTTTTCGCAAGACCTTTCATAATCGCCTCAACAGCGTAAGAATGGGTAATATAATTCTCCCCCTTCATATATTTCATTAAAATTTCATGTGCTTTTTCTCTGTTCATGTTTCTTCCTCCCTGTCGTCTACCATATCATCGCATTTATAGTTATTGTAACACAGAATTATGTTTCTGTGAAGTTTTCCATCTGCCGCAGTTTGCATTCGTATTTTTCCGGAATTGATTTTCTTCTGTATCTTCGGTATAATTTTAAGCGGCTCGTCTGAATATGTATATTTTTCAGACATGCATATACCATACATACTGAGAGGTTTTTACCATGCACTTATCACCACAAATGTTTTTCATCGTATGCCCGCTGGTCTTTCTCGCCGGTCTCGTTGACGCCATTGGAGGGGGAGGCGGCCTGATTTCACTTCCCGCCTATCTGATCGCAGGACTTCCGCCACACACGGCAGTCGCTACCAACAAGCTTTCTTCCTCATTCGGGACAACACTGGCAACTTTACGGTTTGCACGAAACCATCTGATTAACATAAAATTAGCAATTCCTTCTGTGATCGTTGCTATTGCCGGATCCTCCATCGGCTCTCATTTTTCTTTGATGGTTCCTTCAGATATCATGACCTGCATATTGATCGCTATCCTGCCGCTGTCTGCGTTTTTTGTTCTGAACAAAAAGCTTTTCAACGATCACGGCACAGACACCATTATTCTGAACCGTCGCACCTATCTTACCGCTGCGATTGCTGCTTTTGTGATCGGTTGTTACGATGGCTTCTACGGTCCCGGGACCGGAACTTTCCTGATCATTGCCTTTACTGTTTTCGCAAAACTCAGTATCCGGACAGCCAATGCCCAGGCAAAGGTAATCAATCTGACAACAAACATCACCTCTCTGGCCGTCTTCCTGATCAACGGGCAGGTTTTCATTCCTCTTGGACTCGCGGCCGCCGCCTGTAATATGCTCGGCGGCTATCTCGGCGCAGGACTTGTCATGAAAAATGGTTCAAAAATCGCAAGACCCAGTATCATCCTGGTATTGATTCTTCTCGGCTTTAAATTTGCAGGTTTCTATTAAGTCTGCTATAAAAAACGGCTAAAAAAGGCATCGACGCAGTTTTCACTGTTTCGATGCCTTTTTCATCTCTTCTTATTCTTCCGGTACTACGATCAGATCTTTTGTAAAGTCATTCAGAACTTCACATCCATCTTCTGTAATAATTACAAGGTCCTCAATACGAACACCGATGCCTTCCTCTGCGATATAGATACCCGGTTCTACAGAGAAGCACTGTCCAACCTGAATAATATCTGTATTTACAGATGATACATCACCGAACTCATGATCTTCAAGTCCGATAGAATGTCCTGTTCTGTGTGTAAAGTACTGTCCATAACCCTTTTCTTCGATGTAGTTTCTTGCCGCAAGGTCAACATCACACATTCTGTTACCCGGTTTTGCAGCTTCGATACCACGTCTGTTAGCCTCTACTACGATATCATAGATCTCTCTTGCACGATCAGATACTTCTCCGATAAATACGGTTCTTGTCATATCTGATGCGTAATTGTCTTTGAATGCTCCGATATCAAGGATTACACAGTCGCCGCGTTTTCCCTTGGAATCGTCTGTTACATGATGTGGATCTGCAGCACCTTTTGCATATGCTGTGATCGGATCAAATGATACATCCTCACATCCAAGATCTTTGTAGATTTCACGGATCTTTGCGTTCAGTTCTCTCTCTGTCAGTCCCTTAACAACCCATGGAATCAGTCTTTCCATAGCAATGTCATTCAGTCTGGAAGATTCTCTCATCAGTTCCTGCTCTTTTTCATCTTTTACCATACGGATGTAATCAATGATAGGAGATCCGTTTACGAACTTGCTTCCGCCGCCCAGTTCCTGCAGACGAATCAAAAATCTTGCCGGCCATGTCTTATCAATACCCATGACTTTGTCTTTTTCTACGTATCTGCTTAAGATCTCTACGCCGTCTTCGATATCATCATACCATACAAGCTCTACACCAAGATCTTTTTCCTGTGGAAACAGTTTGTTGATGATCAGTTTGTGATTACCATTTACATTCAGGTATAATGCCAGAAGTCTCTCTCCTGGAATGATCCACTTTCCTGTGAGATAGAAGATTGCAACCGGGTCAGATACGATCATCTGCGGAATTCCGTGCTCCTCCATAGATTTTAATACTCTTGATACTTTTCCTTGGTCCATTATTGTCCCCAACCTTTCTTTGTCAAATATTACGATTCGGCAATCAGTCATTACCGATTTCTGTTGAATTCAATTATAGACTCTTGTACCAAAAAAGTCAATTCCTATACTTGTTTTACCTCCATATTGTATACTATGAACAATCTATAATCTTTAATTTAAAATCCATTACAAAAGGATTGTCGCAAATTTTGCAACAATCCTTAATAACTGTTCCTATTCTTCTATTGTAACTTCTTCTGTATCCTCTTCCAGATCAATGTTATCATTCAGATCCATATCTTCATCCATTGCGATCGTTTCATCAAAGTCAAAATCTTCATCCAGAACAAGTTCATCATCCATAGACATTTCTGTATTCAGCTTGATATCACGATATTTTCTCATACCTGTACCAGCCGGAATATGTTTACCGATAATTACGTTCTCCTTTAATCCGATCAATGGATCGACTTTGCCCTTAATCGCAGCTTCCGTAAGAACTTTCGTAGTCTCCTGGAAGGATGCAGCTGACAGGAATGAATTGGTTGCAAGAGATGCTTTTGTAATACCAAGGATGATCTGCTCACCGGTAGCAGGCTCTTTTCCTTCTTTTACAAGTGCCTCATTGACGTCTTCAAATTCCAGTCTGTCCACATTGGTTCCCGGAAGGAATTCGCTGTCTCCAGCCTCTTCAACACGAATCTTCTTCAGCATCTGGCGTACGATCACTTCGATATGCTTGTCATTGATCTCAACACCCTGCAGACGATATACTCTCTGTACTTCCTGGATCATGTAATCCTGAACTGCACGAAGTCCTTTGATCCTTAAGATATCATGCGGATTGACACTACCTTCAGTCAGTTCATCACCAGCTTCCAGTTCTGCACCGTCCAGAACTTTGATTCTGGAACCGTACGGAATCAGATATGCCTTGGATTCACCGGTCTCACGATTGGTCACGATGATCTCACGTTTCTTCTTTGTGTCATTGATATTGGCTGTTCCCGCAAACTCTGTGATAATTGCAAGTCCCTTTGGCTTTCTTGCCTCAAAAAGCTCTTCGACACGAGGAAGACCCTGTGTAATATCGTCACCGGCAACACCACCGGTGTGGAATGTACGCATGGTCAGCTGTGTACCAGGTTCACCGATAGACTGAGCTGCGATGATTCCGACAGCCTCACCAACCTGTACCGGCTCACCGGTTGCCATGTTGGCGCCATAGCATTTTGCACATACACCATTATGAGATCTGCAGGTCAGAATGGTACGGATCTTAATCTTCTTAAGCGGATTACCATTTTCGTCTACTCCGTTATTCACGATCATTTCTGCGCGTTTCGGAGTTACCATATGGTTTGCCTTTACAAGAATATTTCCGTCTTTATCCACAATGTTTTCGCAGAGATAACGTCCTGTGATACGATCCTGCAGGCTTTCAATCACTTCATTTCCATCCATGAATGCTTTTACATACATTCCCGGAATCTCTGCACCCTTCTCCACACAGTCTACTTCATGAATGATCAGTTCCTGAGATACATCTACCAGACGTCTGGTCAGGTATCCGGAATCCGCTGTACGAAGAGCGGTATCTGACAGACCCTTACGAGCTCCATGCGCAGACATGAAGTATTCCAGTACGTCCAGACCTTCACGGAAGTTTGACTTGATCGGCAACTCGATCGTACGACCGGTTGTATCCGCCATCAGACCACGCATACCAGCCAGCTGTTTGATCTGTTTATCAGAACCACGGGCACCGGAGTCAGCCATCATGAAGATGTTGTTATATTTATCAAGACCGCCAAGCAGCGCTTCTGTCAGAGCGTCATCCGTTGCCTTCCATGTCTCTACAACTTCCTTATAACGTTCTTCCTCTGTGATCAGACCACGCTTGTAGTTCTTTGTAATCTTATCAACGGTATCCTGTGCCTGCTGAATCATCTCAGGCTTCTGCGGAGGAACCGTCATATCGGAGATAGATACGGTCATGGCTGCTCTTGTAGAGAACTTATAACCAATTGCCTTTACCGCATCCAGTACTTCTGCTGTTGCAGTAGAACCATGTGTATTGATAACTTTTTCCAGAATCTTCTTCAGCTGTTTCTTTCCTACATGGAAGTCAATCTCAAGAAGAAGTTCATTGCCTTCCACATCACGGTTTACAAATCCAAGATCCTGCGGAATGATCTCGTTAAAGATAAATCTTCCGACGGTAGACTCGATGGTTCCTGTCTTAACCGTTCCGTCCGGCATTGTCTTGGATACACGCACTTTCACACGAGAGTGCAGTGTAACTGCCCCATTTTCATAAGCCAGAATTGCTTCATTAATACTCTTAAATGCTTTTCCTTCTCCTACTGCTCCCGGACGTTCCTGTGTCAGATAGTAGATACCAAGTACCATATCCTGTGAAGGAACGGCAACCGGACCACCGTCAGACGGTTTCAGCAGGTTGTTTGGTGACAGAAGCAGGAATCGGCATTCAGCCTGTGCCTCTACTGACAGCGGAAGATGTACCGCCATCTGGTCACCATCGAAGTCGGCATTAAATGCTGTACATACCAGCGGATGAAGCTTGATCGCTTTACCTTCTACCAGGATTGGTTCAAATGCCTGGATACCAAGTCTGTGCAGTGTGGGGGCACGGTTCAGCATAACCGGATGCTCTTTGATTACATCTTCCAGAACATCCCACACTTCCGGCTGAAGTCTTTCCACCATCTTTTTCGCATTTTTAATATTATGCGCAGTTCCATTCTGAACCAGTTCTTTCATAACAAATGGCTTAAACAGCTCAATTGCCATCTCTTTCGGAAGACCACACTGATAGATCTTAAGTTCCGGTCCAACGACGATAACAGAACGTCCGGAGTAGTCAACACGCTTACCAAGCAGGTTCTGACGGAAACGTCCGGACTTACCTTTCAGCATGTCAGAAAGAGACTTAAGTGCACGGTTACCAGGACCTGTTACCGGACGTCCGCGACGGCCGTTATCGATCAGAGCATCTACCGCTTCCTGAAGCATTCTCTTTTCATTTCTTACGATAATGTCTGGTGCGCCTAATTCAAGAAGACGTTTCAGACGGTTATTTCTGTTGATAATTCTTCTGTACAGATCATTCAGATCAGAAGTTGCAAAACGTCCGCCATCCAGCTGTACCATTGGACGAAGATCCGGCGGGATAACAGGGATATTCGTCATGATCATCCATTCCGGCTTGTTACCGGATTCACGGAATGCCTCTACGACTTCCAGACGTTTTACGATTCTTGCACGTTTCTGTCCGGTAGCGCCCTTAAGACCTTCTGACAATTCTTCGTATTCCTTATCCAGATCAATAGCCTCCAGAAGTTCTTTAATGGACTCCGCACCCATTCCCACACGGAATGCGCTTCCCCATTTTTCTCTTGCCTCCTGATATTCTGCCTCAGACAGTACCTGCTTGTACATCAGGTCTGTCTCTCCTTTATCAAGAACAATGTAAGAAGCAAAATACAGTACCTTCTCCAGTGTTCGTGGTGACAGATCAAGAATCAGCCCCATACGGCTCGGGATTCCCTTAAAATACCAGATGTGAGACACCGGAGCAGCAAGGGCAATATGCCCCATACGCTCACGACGCACACTTGCTTTCGTTACTTCAACGCCACAACGGTCGCAGACCACGCCTTTATAACGTATCTTCTTATACTTACCACAGTGGCATTCCCAGTCCTTGCTTGGTCCGAAGATTCGTTCACAGAACAGACCGTCTTTCTCCGGCTTCAAGGTTCTATAGTTAATGGTCTCAGGCTTGGTTACTTCGCCTCTGGACCACTCCAGAATCTTTTCAGGTGATGCCAACCCGATTTTGATCGCATCAAAAGTCATTGGCTGGTATGTTTGTTCCTTATTGTTTTCCGGCATACGTAGCACCCCTTCCTATTCATCATCTGATAAATCATCAAATCCAAAATCATCAGTTTCTTCAAAATCGATATCGAAGTCTTCATCCTCCGGTTCTTCTTCCACGTCTACCAGTTCTTCACCCTGGAATTCCTGTTCTGTGTATCCATGCTCACCGAAATCATCATCCTGACGGTATTTTCTGTCTCCCTCAATCAGTGAACGGAAATCAGTTTCACCCATATCAGCTGTTTCCATGATCTCTACTTCTGTATTGTCATCACGCAGCACGCGAACATCCAGACCCAGAGACTGTAATTCTTTCAGCAACACCTTGAAAGACTCAGGAATTCCCGGCTCAGGAATATTCTCACCTTTAATGATTGCTTCGTATGTCTTCACACGTCCGATCACATCATCGGACTTCACTGTCAGGATCTCCTGCAGTGTGTAGGATGCACCGTATGCTTCCAGTGCCCATACCTCCATCTCTCCGAAACGCTGACCACCAAACTGTGCTTTACCACCTAATGGCTGCTGTGTAACCAGAGAGTAAGGACCTGTAGAACGTGCATGGATCTTATCATCAACCAGATGATGCAGTTTCAGATAATGCATGTGTCCGATCGTTACCGGGCTGTCAAAATACTCACCGGTACGTCCGTCACGAAGACGTACTTTACCGTCCCTTGAGATTGGAACACCTTTCCACAGTTTTCTGTGTTCTCTGTTCTCATACAGGTAATCCAGAACTTCCGGAAGAAGTTCTTCCTTATGTTTTGCTTCAAACTCTTCCCAGCTTAAGTTGACATAGTCATTTGCCAGGTCAAGTGTATCCATAATATCATTCTCGTTAGCACCGTCGAATACTGGTGTTGCGATATTGAATCCCAGTGCTTTTGCAGCCAGAGACAGGTGAATCTCCAGAATCTGACCGATGTTCATACGTGAAGGCACACCCAGCGGATTCAGGACGATATCCAGCGGACGTCCGTTCGGAAGGAACGGCATATCCTCTACCGGAAGCACACGGGAAACAACACCCTTGTTACCATGACGTCCGGCCATCTTATCACCAACAGAGATCTTTCTCTTCTGCGCAATATAGATGCGGACAGACTGGTTTACTCCCGGAGACATCTCATCTCCGTTTTCTCTGGTAAATACCTTTGCATCAACAACAATACCATATTCTCCATGCGGAACCTTCAGAGAAGTATCTCTGACTTCACGGGCTTTCTCACCAAAGATTGCACGAAGCAGTCTCTCTTCTGCAGTAAGCTCGGTCTCTCCCTTCGGAGTCACTTTTCCGACCAGAATATCTCCGGCACGTACTTCAGCACCGATACGGATGATTCCTCTCTCATCCAGATTCTTCAGGGCATCATCTCCGACACCCGGAATATCACGGGTGATCTCTTCTGGTCCCAGCTTGGTATCACGTGCTTCTGCTTCATATTCTTCAATGTGTACGGACGTATATACATCATCCTGTACCAGTCTTTCACTTAATAATACAGCATCCTCGTAGTTGTAACCTTCCCAGGTCATGAATCCGATCAACGGATTCTTTCCAAGTGCCAGCTCTCCGTTAGATGTAGACGGTCCATCCGCGATTACATCACCGGCCTCAACTCTGTCACCCTTGAATACGATTGGTCTCTGATTGTAACAGTTGCTCTGGTTACTTCTCTGGAATTTAGTCAGCTTATATCTCTTAAGACTGCCATCATCCTGGCGGATCGTGATCTCTGTAGATGTAGAGCGTTCTACTGTACCACCCTGTTCCGCAACTACGCAGACACCTGAGTCAACCGCTGCCTTTTCTTCCATACCTGTTCCGACAACCGGTGCCTCTGTCATAAGAAGCGGCACTGCCTGACGCTGCATGTTGGATCCCATCAGCGCACGGTTCGCATCGTCATTCTGCAGGAACGGAATCAATGCAGTTGCGACAGAGAATACCATCTTAGGAGATACGTCCATGTAATCAAACATCTTTCTTTCGTATTCCTGTGTCTCTTCACGATAACGACCGGATACATTCTTATGAACAAAATGTCCCTCTGCATCCAGAGGTTCATTCGCCTGTGCCACATGGTAATTATCCTCTTCGTCCGCGGTCATATATACAACTTCGTCCGTAACAACCGGATTAGCCGGGTCATCATGATTGATCTTACGGTACGGAGCCTCGATAAATCCATACTGATTAATTCTTGCATAGCTTGCAAGAGAGTTGATCAGACCAATGTTCGGACCTTCAGGGGTCTCAATCGGGCACATTCTTCCATAGTGAGAGTAGTGAACGTCTCGTACCTCGAATCCGGCACGGTCTCTTGACAGACCACCAGGTCCAAGTGCAGACAGACGTCTCTTGTGTGTCAGCTCACCAAGCGGATTGTTCTGATCCATGAACTGTGACAGCTGAGAAGAACCAAAGAATTCCTTTACAGCAGCTGTAACAGGCTTAATATTGATCAGTGACTGCGGAGAAATGCCTTCCAGATCCTGTGTCGTCATTCTCTCACGAACCACTCTCTCCAGTCTGGAAAGACCGATTCTGTACTGATTCTGTAAAAGCTCACCTACGGAACGGATACGTCTGTTTCCAAGGTGGTCGATATCATCATCATTGCCAAGTCCATATTCCAGATGCATATTGTAGTTAATAGAAGCCAGAATATCTTCCTTCGTGATATGCTTCGGAATCAGATCATGGATATCTCTCTTAACTGCATCCTTCAGCTCATCGATATCTCCGGCAGTCTCTTCCAGAATTCCTGCAAGCACCGGATAATATACCTGCTCGGTAACTCCGACTTCCTTAGGATCAATATCAACGATGGCATCAAGATCCACCATCATATTGGAAAGAACCTTGATATTTCTTTCTTCATCTTCACGGGCAATCCATACATACGGAACCGCATTGTTCTGGATCTGATCCGCGATTGCTCTTGTTACTTTTGTTCCTGCTTCCGCTACAATCTCCCCTGTCAGCGGACTTACAACGTCTTCTGCGAGAATCTGTCCTGAGATACGATTCTTTAATGCCAGTTTTTTATTAAATTTATATCTTCCTACTTTTGCAAGGTCATAACGTCTTGGATCGAAGAACATGCTTGTAATGAGACTCTCAGCACTGTCCACTGCAAGCGGCTCACCCGGACGTATCTTCTTATATAATTCCAGAAGACCTTCCTGGTAATTCGTAGCAGCATCCTTCTCAAAACTTGCGAGAATCTTCGGTTCCTCACCGAACAGTTCCACGATCTCAGGATTCGTGCCGATTCCCAATGCACGAATCAGTACCGTAATCGGCACCTTTCTTGTTCTGTCTACACGTACATAAAAAACGTCATTCGAATCCGTCTCGTATTCCAGCCATGCACCACGGTTTGGAATTACTGTAGAGGAATACAGCTTCTTTCCTAATTTATCATGTGCGATTGCATAATAAATACCAGGGGAACGAACCAGCTGACTTACAATAACACGTTCGGCACCGTTGATCACGAACGTACCGGTGCTGGTCATAAGCGGCAGGTCACCCATGAATATTTCATGCTCATTAATTTCATCAGTCTCTTTGTTATGAAGTCTTACCCTCACCTTTAATGGTGCAGCATAAGTAGCATCACGCTCTTTACACTCATCAATCGTGTATTTCACGTCATCTTCGCACAATGTAAAGTCAACAAATTCCAGACTCAGGTGTCCACTGTAGTCTGTAATCGGCGAAATGTCATCAAATACTTCATTTAATCCTTCATCCAGGAACCACTGGTAAGAATCCTTCTGGACTTCAATTAAGTTAGGCATCTGAAGAACTTCTTTTTGTCTGGCATAACTCATGCGTGAGCTTTTTCCACTTTTAATGGGACGAATTCTGTTTTTCTCCATATTGACGTTTCACTCCTCATTTATTTTTTTGTTGGGCTTAGAGCTGCCCATATAACTTGCAGAGTCTCCGAAAACAGCACTCCCCGGCTGTTTTCTTGCGTTAGTATGGCATAGCTTTCCACAATAGCGCATTTTTTACTATAGCACAAAGCATGAGAGCTTGTCAACACCTTTTATTACTAAAAAATCATCTTGTATACAACAGATAATGGCACAGTTGTGTACAATATGTAATAGAAACAAAAAGACCGCTCCACAATCGGAACGGTCCTGTCATACCTGAAATAATTATTTAAGGTTAACTTCTGCGCCTTCAGCCTCAAGTTTAGCTTTGATTTCCTCAGCCTCTGCCTTAGAAACGCCTTCTTTAACTGCCTTTGGAGCTTCGTCAACTAATGCCTTAGCTTCTTTTAATCCAAGTCCTGTGATTTCACGAACAACTTTGATTACTTTAACCTTAGAAGCGCCTGCAGATACTAATTCTACATCAAACTCATCTTTCTCTTCTGCTGCTGCAGCTCCGTCTCCAGCTGCTGCTGCAACTACTACACCTGCTGCTGCAGAAACACCAAATTCTTCTTCACAAGCTTTTACAAGTTCATTTAACTCTAATACAGATAATTCTTTGATAGCATCAATAAATTCAGCTGTTGTTAATTTTGCCATTTTATTTTCCTCCATTATAAAATATTTTTCAATTTGTAACTTTTGTTACGTCAGATTCAGGCACATGCCTGTCGGTTCGGATTACTCCTCTGTAGCTGCTGCTTCTTCAGCCGGAGCTTCCTCTGCTGCCGGAGCCTCTGCCTCACAAGCGTCTGCTCCGCCTTTTTCTGCGATCTGATTAAGAACGCGAGCCAGGTTAGCGATAGGTGACTGCATACTTCCAAGCAATCTGGACAGTAATACTTCTCTTGATGGGATCTGAGCCAGCTCTGTAAGAGCAGCAACATCATATACTGTACCCTCAACTACACCTGCTTTTAATTCAAGCGCTTTTGCATCTTTTGCAAATTTGCAAAGGATTCTTGCCGGAGCTGTCGCATCATCTTTAGAAATTGCGATTGCGCTTGGTCCTTCCAAGTGCTCATCTAATGCTGCAAATTCAGTTCCTTCAAAAGCTCTCTTCATCATTGTGTTTTTGCAGACTTTGTAAATGACACCTGCTTCTCTTAACTGCTTACGCATCTCTGTATCCTGAGCAACAGTTAATCCGCGATAATCTACCAGTACCACGCTGGTAGCGCCCTTGATATCATCTGCAATTGCCTGTACAACCGGTTGTTTTAATTCAACTTTTGCCACGAATGGTGCACCTCCTTATATTATTTTAGGTATGCTGCCAAAAAAACCTCCGTATCCAAAGACACAGAGGTATAAATTCTATTCTCGAATTTAATTCTTCCTCGGTAGGCGTTTTATCCTTACGCTTCACAGCACCTACTGTCTTCGGCAGTTACTTGATTAAGATAGCATACAAACTCAGTTCTGTCAAGATTTTTTTACTCTTTATTTGCTTTCCGCTTACTGTAGCTGTATAATACAGACAATAACCTATAACATCTTATATGTTATATCAAACCAACTATAAGGAGTCTATTATGTTTACCTGGAAAAAATATGTTTACGAAGTATATCGGGAAAAAAGCTTTTCCAAAGCCGCACAGAATCTCTATATCAGTCAGCCTTCCCTGAGCGCACGTATCAAAAAGATCGAACAGCAGATCGGTTTCCCTCTGTTCGACAGAAGTACCAGTCCTCTCCAGTTAACAGAGGTAGGCGAAGCATATATCAAGTCAGCCGAGGAGATCTTCCAGATCGAACATCGCATGGAAAATTATATCAATAATCTCAGCACATTAAAAACCGGCAATCTCGCACTGGGTGCCAGCAATCTGTTTGCCGCATATGTACTTCCGGGACTGGTCACACGTTTCAAACAGTCTTTTCCCGATGTCAACATCCAGGTCACCGAGGGAAACACCACACAGCTGGAAGCCATGCTGGGTAACAACTCCCTCGACTTTGTCATCGACAACTATCATTATGACAGCACATTATATAATAAGGAACTGTACTGCAGCGAAAACATTCTTCTTGCAGTGCCCAAACATTTTTCCGTCCATCAGGGTCTGGAGGAATATCAGCTCTCGTACAACAACATCAAAAACAAGAGCTACCTGAATGAATCATACCCTACCGTCCCACTGGCTGCTTTTTCCGAACTTCCTTTTATCATGCTCACTCCAGGCAATGATACACGCCTTCGAGGAGACCGGCTGTGCCAGGAAGCCGGCTTTCATCCCAGCATTATTCTTGAGCTCAATCAGCAGTCCACGGCTTATATGGCAGCCTCCACACAGCTCGGAGCAACTTTTATCAGTGATATTCTGGTCAGTCAACTGCCTTCTTTCGAAAACCTTGTATATTATAAACTTGACGGAGATGCAGCCAGAAGGCAGGTATTCTTTTATTTCAAAAACCACAAATATAAAACCCGCGCCATGGAAGAATTTCTCTCCATGATGCGTATACAAACAAAGGACGGGGAATAAATCCTCGTCCTTCGTCCTGGAATGTCATGAAAATATACCGGAGAACCGATTACAATACCATCCGCTTTCGACAATTCATATAGAAGTTCCGAAATACCATCCTTTTTCGCACATTTTCCATATGACTTTTCGTTCATTCTCTTACACGCATAACAACTGATACAACCTGTATAGATGTAATCATAAACATATATTTTCTTTATTTTTGCATCCGGTATAATATCCTTTATCCCGTTTAAAGCAAAATCTAAAAGTTGATCTGTATTATGTTTTTTTCTTAGGCTCCCACTCAGCGCATAAAACATCTCATGCTATCTCCCTTCTTTTCTTATCTTACTAAGATTTACAAGAAGTTTCTCCTAAAAACACGAAAATACTGCTTGATCAGAATCAGATACGCCTTCCGGAAGATTACAGTTCTATTTTCTTCATTTCTTCGAGAAATTCCCGAATATAATCCACCGCAAGATCAAGTGCTGCCTGTCCGAGCTCTACCGAAGAATCTTTTGGGTCAAACGGACCAAACCACCCACTCGGCGCAATTTCTTTTGTATCTCGCACAAGTCTGACTGTACCACCTTTAAAATTCACAGCCTGAATATATGCAGCTTTCATCTCGCTTGTCGGATTTTGCGCATTAATCGGTTTACCAAGTTCCAAATGTACTGATTCTGGAGCAATCGCCATCATGGCAGACGTCTCCAAAACATCTCCGTGTCCTCCCTGGAATCTATCATCAAGCTGCGCCACCAAACTCCACCAGTCTACACTGGCACACACACCACCTTTATGATATACCTCAAGTGCCGCCCTATCAATAGAAGGAGTATTTCCGCCATGTCCATTGAGAACTACAAATCTTCGTACACCATGTTGCATCAATGAGTCCATTATTCCATGAAGCACAAGATATAAGCCCTCATATCCAATATTAATACTACCTTCAAAACTCAAATGATACGGGCATACGCCATAGGGAACAGTCGGTGCTACGATCACATTGTCCACATCTTCAATATGATCTGCCAAATATGACGGAACCATATAGTCCGTTCCAAGTGCACTCTGTGTCCCATGCTGTTCTGTGCTTCCAACCGGAATCACAATAATCGGATCATTTTTGAATGCTTCTTTCGCCTGAGCTGTCGTCATCTTTCCAAGATACATATCATTTCCTCCTTCTTGTCTCCGCTTTTACTTTTTTTGAAAAATTGCGAAATGACGTTCAATTGTTTCCCGTGGCGGTGCCTGAGTCATATTACTAACAATAACCATAGCAATTGCTCCCAGAATTGTTGACGGGAATAATGCATGAAACCCAAACGCCATCGCCTTCACAGATGGAATCAATGTAAAGCACAAAAGAGCAATTACTCCTACTACAACCGCCGCAATTGCACCCTTTGCCGTTGATTTTTTCCAATACATTCCAAACAAAATCGGCACTACAAACACTGCCATTCCAGAAAACGCAAATAAATTAATTTCAAAAATGCTTCCTGGCTGAAATACTCCAAAACAAATTACAATGATACCGATAAATACTGTTACAACTTTTGATAACTTCATGACACTTTCATCTGTCGCTTTCTTATTAATAAGCTTCTGATAAATATCTCTTGTTACCGCACCAGTTGTAGTAACCAAAATACCATCAATTGTAGACATACCTGCCGCAACAATTCCAGAAATAAAAATCGACGCAAGGAATGGATTTAGTCCTCTTTGAAGAATCATCGGAACAATCTGATCTGCCTTCTCAATATTCTGGATCGATGCTATTCCATTTACACCAGCCCACTCAATCAAAGTTGCTGACAAAAACATGCCGCCTGTACCCAAGAGAACCGCCTTAAACATTGTTTTGTGATCTTTCATAGCGAAGAATTTCGTAAACAAATGTGGTTGTCCCATAGTAAAAAATGACCACAGTACAATGTTAGAAACATAATATGTCCACGGCATATAACCATTTGCACCCGGGAATGTCAAATAAGCCTCATTCATATTCTGCAATGTATGATTAATGTTTTCAAAACCGCCTCCCATCACTATTGACACAATAAACGTAACAATTGCGGTTCCTATCATAAGAGAACCTTGAATGACATCTGTCATCATCGCGCCTTTCATTCCACCTGCCATACAATATAATATAACAATTATACCCATTCCTACAACTCCTGCCCACTCAGGAAGTCCAGTAAATACATGAACAATAACTCCTGCTCCAATGATCTGCGCTCCCATCATAGGAACCAGGAAGAACAACATCATAACTCCCAACACTCCACTCATACTTTTTGAATGATAACGGTCAGTCAGATAATCAGCCATTGTGAGAAATCCATATTCGTGTCCAAGAGTAATCAATTTTCGTCCAATCAAAACAGCAGGTAAAATCATACAAAATACTGCACCCGGTACAGAAATTGCCATTCCTGCATATCCCACTCCATAAATTGTTCCAGGAGTTCCAAGGAATGTTCCCATAGAAAACTGAGTTGAAAAATATGCAATACCGCTGACAATCACACCAGCTTTTCCGCTAAGCACAAAAAAGTCTCCAAGACTGCTTGTCTTACGACTTGCATACCATCCGATAAATGCCATGATTCCAAGATAAATCACCAGTACAGAATAAAACGGTATTGGTGATGGCTGAATTGCTCCATTCATATTTATTTTTCCTCCTTTTTCTCTTTTTCATCTTCATCATAAACATGGTATTCTTTTCTCTTCATACACATGCGAAAATATACAATGATCAACGTAAATGTAACAGCTGTATGTGCAAACCATCCGAAAAGATAACTCGGAATGCCACCTACAAACGGTATATACGTCTCACTGTAGAAAAATGGGAACGGAATCATAATCAGGAAAAACATAAACAAAAAGATAATCAGCCATGTCCGCTCAAAATGTTCATCAAATAGTTTCTTCATAGGTATTTCTCTCCTCCTTTACTTTCGAAGTAATTTTCTGTACAATAAGTAAAAAAATACTTCACAATATTGTCACGTTTCTTTTTATGTAAAGTGTATACTTTACTTTATATTTTTTATTATACATGTTATAATGATTTTGTAAAGCTATTACTTATTTTTTTAATTTTATATAAAATATTTATGTTTTCAAACATAAAGAAAGGACAGAAAATGGATATTTTAGAACGAATCGAACAATTATATCCCAGCTTAACTCGAAAGCAAAAATATATTGCTGACTATTTAAAAGCCAATCCAGAAGAAATCAGCTATATAACACTTGCGCAGTTAAGCCATCAGACATCTGCATCTGAACTTACACTTCTCAGATTCTGCCACAAAATAGGATGCAATACTTTTTTAGAATTAAAAGAGCAATTTCGCGATTATACGCAAAAAATGATTAAACTTACTTCTACACCTACTTTTTTCACTCCTAACATCGCCTCTGGAGAAGCTTCCGAGCGCGCTGCACTGCTTCGTGAAATCTGTAGTGCAGAAGCATCTGCTTTTTCCGATTTCTTTTCAAAACTTTCACTCACTCCAATCATTGCAATGTCAGATGAAATCAGAAAAAGTAATCGAATATTTATTTTTGCTCATGATATTTCAAAAGTATTGGGCGAATTTCTAGAATCAAGGTTACGCATTTTATATTTTAACGCAACCCTCATCGATCTATCTGATTTGAACGAAACACAACTGACTATAAAACAGCTTTCAGAGGGCGATTTGGTTATTTTCTTTTCATTTCCAAGATATTATTTCCCAATTGGAAATATTGCCAAAAAAGCTTCTGATTCTGGAGTTCCGGTATTAACCATAACCGACAGCAAGTCTTCTCCGGCAACCAAGCACAGCACGCACCTTTTGATTTGTCCGACTTCTACAGAATTATTTTATAACTCGTTGACATTACCCATGGCAGCACTGAATCTGTTGGCATCCTGTCTTGTCATAGATAGTGTAGCCCCATCAGAACGCCAAGATTTTATCGACACTTTATCTTCTTAGAGGTTTCTTATGTGTGAATTATTTGGAATTATTTCAGCCGAAAGTCATGAAATTAATGACGATTTAAAAGAGTTTTTTTCCCACAGTAACGCCCATCCTCATGGCTGGGGACTTGCCTGTCTGGAGGAAAATAACTTTCATATAGAAAAAGAACCGATTCAGGCAAGTAAAAGTAATCAGCTGAGGAAAAGACTTTCCAATCCGATAATAGTAAAAACCGCACTTGCACATATCCGCAATGCTACAATCGGAAATATCGACTATAGTAATTGTCATCCTTTTACTTACAAAGATCAGCAGGGAAGAACTTGGACTTTAATTCATAACGGCACAATTTTTAATGGTAAACTATTAAATAAATATGTAGATATTCAAAACGGGGATACAGATAGCGAAAGGATTTTACTCTATTTAGTTGATCAAATCAACCAGGCAGAGAGTAGAAGAAAGTGTAAAATGACAAAAGAAGAACGATTTAACCTTCTGGATCTTGCAATTACCAGATTATCCCAAGGAAACAAACTGAATTTGATAGTATATGACGGAGAGTTGTTATATGTACATACAAATTACAAAAATTCTTTATATGAACTTAAAAAAGAAAAACAGATTCTCTTTTCAACAGTTCCGTTAGGGAAAGAAGCATGGCAACCAGTTACATTCACTACTCTGCTTGCATATCAAGAAGGTAAGAAGCTCTTCATCGGAACGAATCATGGTGAAGAGTATAAAAACGACACACAAAATATACAATCTTTATAGGAGGTAAACTATTATGGAAATAGGCGGATTTTTCCCTTACGAACCAACCCTTGAAACCGAAAACGATTATATTACGCGCACATGCCCTGATGCGGACGATGTGGTTCATTTGATGTCCGGACGTTGTTCCATCTATTATTGTTTGCAAGACATCATGCTAACCGACAAAAAGCGTGTGGCATATCTCCCTGCCTACGATTGCGAAACAGTCATTGGATGTTTTGTAAAAGCAGGATACGAGATCCATTACTATGATTTTGACAATAACCTGATCCCACAATTTGATGAATCCTTAATCCCCAAAATCAGTTTCTTACTCATCTGTGGATACTATGGGTATTCGACTTTTGACACAGAATTTGTAAAAAAATGTAAAAATAGTGGAGTCACAATCATGCAGGACACAACTCATACCGCGTTTTCGCCGATTGGAGCCTGCGAAGATGCCGACTATATTTCTGTAAGTCTCCGAAAATGGATGGGCGTCATTTCGGGTGGCCTGGCAATTAAACGGACTGGAAAGTTTAACGTTTTACCTATCCCACCAAATCAAACACAGTTATCTATGAGAGACAAAGCTTTGAAATACAGAGCAGAATATGAAAAAACAGGTGATGAATCTCTAAACAAAGAAAGTGACGATGCTTTCTGGAAAGCTGAATTCATGCTGCGTGAAATATTCGATATGCAAGCCGGAGACGATGAATCACTGGAAACCATTAAATACTATCCGCTAGACAATTCAATCATTAAGAGACGAGAGAATTACAATTATCTTCTGAAACATTTGCCACACAATCCATCCGTACGTCCTGTCTTTCCATACCTTCCGGATGATGTGTGCCCTATGTTCTTTCCTTTTCTCGTAGACGATCGCAGTTCTTTGATTGACCATTTGAAAAAGAATCAAATTGTACCAAAAGTATATTGGCCCGTCCCTCCATTTATTGATATTGAAAAATATCCCGGAGCACAATACATATACAATCATATAATGTCCATCAGTTGTGATCAGAGATTTTCAATTGAAGATATGCAAAAAATCGTAGACGTTTTTAAGGAATATAATTAATCATCACAAAAGGGAGAAGCATCACCACAGCTTCTCCCTTTTGTAACTAAGTATCTCCTATTCGTATGTCCCTTTTCGCATCAGGTTTTTCTCTTTCATAAAGACTTTCCCTTTTGCAATGTATGTGCTCAAAGTCATATCTTTTTCAAACAAAAGCAGGTCTGCATCCGAACCTTCTCTAACCACTCCTTTTTCAGGCAACAAATCGAGTGCTTCTGCAACCTGACTGGTCATGTACGGTAACGCCTTCTCAAGAGGCATTCCCAGCTCTTTAACCATAAAAATCAACTCATTATATAACGCATCCACTTTGGACACACCGATTTTCAGAAGAGTTCCATCTTGGGCATATTCCGACCAGCTTCCATGCCCATCCGAACTTATTGTAATACGTTCCGTCGAAAGTCCTCTTTCAACAGCTTTCACAATACATTTGCCAGGAGCAAAATGCTCATTGATTGCGCACGTCAGATCAATATAACCGCCTTTTTCAAGAAATCTATATGCCTCTTCCAAGAGATTTTCATTTCTATTAACATGTGTCGGTCTAAAAATACGTATTGGAACAGAACTTTCTGAAAGCGCGCGAAAAACTGGTTTTAACCCGCACTCAGCATCTCCCATATGCAGTACCACAATTCCCGGCTTTCCACTCAGCATGCCTGCAACTCTTGCCTTACTCGCTATCTTAATCAACTCATCTTCCGTAACATTCGGCGCACGATGATCAGAAATAGCTAATTTTAACCCCAATATTTCTTTAATAAAAACTATATCTTTATCAATCTCTCCTGTAATTGTCGGCGATGGATATCCATATGCGCCAGTTAGTATATATGCACTCACCCCTTCTTCGGTAAGAGCTACCGCTTTTGCATATAAATTTTCTACACTTCTCGTAAGGCCATCGGTTCCCAGAAGCCCAATTACTGTTGTAATTCCGCCTTTTATCATTTCTGACAAATTAAGTTCCGGCGTTCTTGTATGAAAACTTCCTTCACCCCCACCACCAGTAATATGAACATGCTGATCAATCAACCCAGGTGTTAATATCTTATTTTCCCCATCAATAATCTCACACCATTCAGGCAAATTCTCAATTGAATCCTTGATGCATTCGATTTTCTCACCACATATTAGAACATCTTTTTTCCCTATATACTCTGGAGAATAAATCTCTGCATTTTTTATTAATATCATATTATTAAACCTCTTCTTTTTTCAGAAATCTATTTTCATGTTGAACGATTTTCAATGATTTGTCAATATATTTTTCAGAAACTCTGAAAAGCCAACACGCTTCTTTTTTTCAACAACAAACAGAGGCAGGAATACACATTCCTACCTCTGCATTATTTTATATTATCATACGCAATCTGATTAGTTTAGCTTCATTGGGTTGATCTTTACACCAGGTCCCATAGTAGAAGTAAGTGTCACGCTCTTTAAGAACTGACCTTTTACTGCTGCCGGTCTTGCCTTGTTGATTGCATCGATAAGCGTCTGGAAGTTGTCCGCAAGCTGTTCCTCTGTAAAGGAAGCTTTACCTACTGGCACATGGATAATGTTTGTCTTGTCAAGTCTGTACTCAATCTTACCGGCTTTGATCTCCTGGATAGCTTTTGCTACATCCATTGTAACTGTACCAGCCTTCGGGTTTGGCATAAGTCCCTTAGGTCCAAGTACACGACCGATACGTCCAACTACACCCATCATATCTGGTGTAGCAACTACAACGTCAAATTCAAACCAGTTTTCTTTCTGGATCTTCTCGATCAGTTCCATTCCTCCAACATAATCTGCTCCTGCTGCCTTTGCTTCATCAGCTTTAGCATCCTTAGCAAATACAAGGATACGAACCTTTTTACCTGTTCCGTGTGGCAGTACTACTGCACCACGAATCTGCTGGTCAGCGTGACGTCCGTCACATCCGGTTCTGATATGAGCTTCAATAGTTTCATCAAATTTTGCTACTGCAGTCTTTTTAACTAATGCTACCGCATCTGCTACCTCATAGAGTGTTCCTCTGTCGATTGCTTTTGCAGCTTCAACGTATTTCTTTCCTCTTTTCATTTATAAAACCTCCTAGTGGTAATGGCGGGATAACCCTCCCACAATTCTTCATTTACAATTATTCTACAACAGTTACACCCATGCTGCGGCATGTTCCTTCGATCATGCTCATAGCACTCTCGAGTGTAGCAGCATTCAGATCCGGCATCTTTGTCTTTGCGATCTCTTCAACCTGAGCCTTTGTGATCTTAGCAACTTTTGTTTTGTTCGGAACACCTGAACCGGACTTGATGTTGCAGGCCTTCTTGATCAGAACTGCTGCCGGTGGTGTCTTCGTGATGAAGCTGAAACTTCTGTCATTGTAAACTGTAATAACTACAGGGATGATCATATCTCCCTGATCTGCTGTTCTAGCGTTGAACTGCTTTGTAAATTCCATAATGTTTACACCGTGCTGACCAAGAGCAGGTCCAACCGGTGGTGCCGGAGTTGCTTTGCCGGCAGGAATCTGTAACTTAATATAACCTTCTACTTTTTTTGCCATTTTAATTACCTCCTTGTGGTGTTGGCGGGAACAGTGTCCCTCCCACGTTTTTGTTTTACTTCTCCCACAGTGCCAGCTCGATTGCGCTTCGCTTCATCTCGCTGAGGGCTGGCGCCCTATACGATTCCCATCATATGTCTGCCTGCGAGCGAGCTCGCGCAGCCAATGATGTAAATCGTGCACTGCTTGTAGCAATTACATCTTTTTAACTTCTGCGAAACCAATTTCAACCGGGGTCTCGCGGCCGAAGAGCTCAACATTGATCGTAAGGGTCTGTTTCTGCATGTTGATCGACTGAACAACGCCAACCGTATCTGCCCATGCTCCGGCAATCACCTGAACAGTATCGCCTTCCTCATAATCTACCACAATGTTCTCCCGTTTGATTCCAAGTGGTGCCATCTCAGCATCTGTAAGCGGTACCGGTTTGGATCCAGGTCCTACAAACCCTGTCACACCTCTTGTATTACGAACAACATACCATGTATCATCGTTCATAATCATATGAATCAGTACATAACTCGGGAACATCTTTCTCTGAGAAACCTTCTGGACACCGTTCTTTGTCTCAACAACGTCTTCCAGAGGAACTCTGACTTCCAGAATCTGGTCTTCCAGATGTCTGTTTTCAATCGTCTTCTCAATGTTGGCTTTTACTTTGTTCTCGTACCCTGAATAGGTATGAACTACGTACCATTTTGCCTCTGACATAAACTCACCTTTCTTGCCTGCAGTTTATCAGTTATTTTACCAATAAATCCACTCCGTACTGGGTGAGAAAATCAATGATCGCAATGATTGCTCCCACAACTACGGATACAGAAACCACTGCCGCCGTCTGTTTTGCAACTGTCATTTTATCTGGCCAAATGATTTTTTTAAACTCTTTGCTTAGACCTTTGAACCAGCTTTGTTTCTGAGTCTTATTACTACTCATTGACATTCACTCCTTTGCAGCGACTATTTTGTCTCTTTGTGCAATGTGTGTTTCTTGCAGAATCTGCAGTACTTCTTGGTCTCCATGCGCTCAGGATGAGATTTCTTATCCTTTGTCATATTGTAGTTACGCTGCTTGCATTCTGTACATTCCAATGTGATTCTTGTACGCACAACTTCCACCTCGCTTTATAATCTTAGTTAACGTGTTTCTTGGTAGCTTGCGAGGCTACCTGATTTTAGGCATAAAAAAAAAGACCTACTTCCATTCGCTAGGATAGTGTATCATACCCAGCTTCAAAAAGCAAGTCCTTTTCTCTGTTTTTAGAATAATCCAGTGATCTTTCCTTCCGGATCCACATCAATTCTCTCTGCTGCAGGTACCTTCGGGAGACCCGGCATCGTCATGATGTCACCTGTCAGTGCCACGATGAATCCGGCTCCGGCAGACATCTTCAGATTACGTACCGTCACATCAAAGTCCTTCGGTGCCCCAAGCTTTGTCGGATCATCCGTCAGACTGTACTGCGTCTTGGCCACACAGATCGGCGCATTACCAAATCCAAGATCCGTAAGCTGCTTTGCCTGCTTCTGAGCCGCAGGTGTCAGAACTGCCTTTCTGCCTCCATATACTTTCTGCACGATCTGATCCAGCTTTTCTTCGATCGTTCCATCCAGTTCATAACTATAATGGAAGTCATTCGGTTCTTCACACAGGCGAATCACTTCCTGTGCAAGCTTCTCTCCGCCTTCGCCGCCTTTTGCCCACACTTCAGAAAGTGCTACATTTACACCGACTTCTTTACATTTTGCTTCTACCAGATCCAGCTCTGCCTTTGTATCTGTCGGGAATGCGTTGATTGCCACAACGCACGGAAGTCCATATACATTCTTGATGTTGCTCACATGCTTCATCAGGTTCGGAAGTCCTTTTTCCAGTGCTTCCAGATTCTCCTGATTCAGCTCTGCCTTTGGAACGCCGCCGTTATACTTCAGAGCACGTACTGTTGCCACAATCACTACTGCATCCGGATGAATTCCCGCCATACGGCACTTGATATCCAGGAACTTCTCAGCACCCAGGTCAGCACCGAATCCTGCCTCTGTGATTGCATAATCAGAGAGCTTCATTGCCATTCTCGTTGCTGTTACAGAGTTACATCCATGTGCAATATTTGCAAATGGTCCGCCATGAACGATTGCCGGTACATGCTCCAGTGTCTGTACCAGATTTGGCTTCAATGCATCCTTCAAAAGCGCACACATCGCACCTTCCGCATGAAGGTCATGCGCGGTAACCGGTTTCTGTTCAGATACCTTTCCATAAGTATATCCTACAATGATACGTCCCAATCTTTCCTTCAGATCCGTAATATCTTTAGACAGACACAGCACTGCCATAATCTCGGAAGCAACCGTAATATCATATCCATCTTCTCTCGGAACCCCATTGACTCTTCCGCCCAGTCCGTCCGTCACAAAACGAAGCTGGCGGTCATTCATATCTACGCAGCGTTTCCATACGATCTTTCTCGGATCGATGTTCAGTTCATTTCCCTGATAGATGTGATTATCAAGCATAGCTGCCAGAAGATTATTCGCCGCTCCGATCGCGTGAAAATCTCCTGTAAAATGAAGATTAATATCTTCCATCGGAACTACCTGCGCATATCCGCCGCCTGCAGCACCTCCCTTAACACCAAACACCGGTCCCAGTGATGGTTCACGCAGAGCAACCATCACCTTCTTATCCAGTCTCTGCATCGCATCCGCAAGTCCTACCGTCGTTGTCGTCTTTCCCTCTCCTGCCGGAGTCGGATTAATTGCCGTCACAAGCACCAGTTTCCCGTCTTTCCTGTCAGATTGCTTCAGCAGATTATAGTCGATCTTCGCTTTATATTTTCCATACTGCTCCAGATATTCATCTGCGATCCCCGCCTTCTTTGCAATCTCTGTAATTGGTTCCATGGTACATTCCTGTGCGATTTCGATATCTGTTTTCATCTTTTTACTTCCTCCTTTGGAATATCATTTGTTTGCAGATACATCCTTCTTCACCCTTCCAGGATCATGGCGATATTCTCACGATCTTTGGCAGAACAAAAAAGGACAACATTTATCATGTGTGATAAATGCTGCCCAGACGGTCGGCTTTCATAAATTCTGATTCCCCTGTGGTACTCCACAATTATCCGTCAGTAACCAGAACCCTCAATTATTTCATATCATATTATATGTATTTCAAATTGTCAACTGTAAATATCTTCTTTTCTTAAGACCGGCGTGCAAAAGGATCTTTTTTTCCGATACGAAACTCTCTTTTTAATGCGTGCATCACCATTCTGGATCCAATATCTACAATATTAAAACCAAGCGCGATAGCCAGGCAGGTCGCAAGCAGAACAACCGTCTCATTAAACGCCAGCGGTATATCTCTTGTCAGACATCCGTACATCATATAGTACAGATTCGGTCCCGGAATCAGCGGGAATACCGGCGCTGTCAGGAAAATCGTAGACGGTGCTTTATTGATCCTTGACATAATAAACGCATATGTAGCCACAAAAACTGCCGCAACCAGTGTGGCAAGAAAATTGCTCGGCTCAATCTCAAATACAATCAGATAAATTGCCCATGTAAAGAATGCGCCGACACTGGAATAAAATACCTGTCTTCCACGAACCTGGAACCACAGTGCAAATCCGGTACATGCGATCGTACAGGAAACCAGCTGCACAGTGATACTGTGTGAGATGATAAATCCATCCGAAGATACGCCATCCAGTACCAGCATGGCAAATGCGATTCCGAACACGATACCTGCAGCTCCAAGCAGGGAGTTCATAATATTCAGAAATCCGGAGATAAAGTCCCTCTGCAGAAGATCACGGATTCCGTTCGTAATTCCCAGCGCACTGATCAACAACATCACGATACCGATCATAATACGATCCGGATGTTCGCCGATTCCCACACGAACCATTAATATAATGATCACTTCCGACAGAAATGCCAGAATTGTATTGTAGAACATCAGGTTACTCTCACGTTTACTCAACCATTTTCCAACAGCAACGATCATCAGCGACACAATGGTTGCCACGATCGCGTCCATAAAATTACATCCGAAGAATACCGCGAATCCGGTACCTCCCATAACGCCGGCAAAATATTTTGCAGCAGGATGCTGTTTCTTCCGGTTCATAACCTCCATATACTTCTCATGAAGCTCATCTGCATCCGGTTTGTTCTGACAGACATATCTGGACAGGTTATTCAGATAGTCCAGTCTGTCACAGTCAAGCTCTGTGGATTCAATATGCCGGATCTGCGTGATAATCTCACCCTCCGGTGTCTCAATCGTGATCTGAATGTTACTCGGGATCGCATACACATCATACCTTTTACATCCATAAGCCTTACACATTCTGTAGAGACTGTCTTCCAGTCTGAAATTTTCCGCGCCGCTTTCCAGCATTGCCTCTCCGATATCGAGAATCCCTTGTAAAATCCTGTTATAATCCATATTCACGCCCTCTCAATTCTCTTATAAATAGTCTCAAATACGATTCCTCAAAAAGTCACAATATGAATCATAACACGGATTTTTAAGATGTCAATCTGTTTTTCCATAAACTCAAATGACATTTTCTTATGGTTAAATTACAATCATTAATACCTTCTAACGATTATTCTTTTACTCCACCAAGCGTTACACCTGCCACGATATACTTGGACAACAGAATATACACTATAATAATCGGAACGATTGCGATCGTAATCAGCATATATACCTTTCCCATATCAAACTTCAAGAAATCTGCACTTCGAAGAGCGGCAATCAGGATCGGAAGTGTCTTTTTCTTATTGCTCGAAAGTATGAGAGCCGGAAGGAAGTAATTGTTCCATGCATTGACGAAAGCAAAAATCGCCTGTACTGCCAGTGCCGGCTTCATAACCGGAATTACAATATGGTTAAATGTATGAAATTCTCCACTTCCATCAATTCGAGCAGCTTCTACCAATTCCAGCGGCAGACTTGACTGCATATAGCTATACATAAAATAGAAGATAGCCGGAGAAGCGATCGATGGTAAAAACAGCGGATACAATGTATCCAGAAGCTTCATCTTCGTGATCAACTGAACAAATCCCAGAGCGGTCACCTGTGTCGGCATTACCAGAATCAGAAGGATAAAGATAAATGCCGGTTTTTTCAGCTTAAATTTGTAAGCATACAATCCATATGCCGTCATTGCCGAAAAGTAGGTTGCCAGGATCGCTGTCATCGTTGATACGATCAAACTGTTTTTAATTCCAGACAAAACTGGGATATTCGCATCATTCAATACATTATTCAGATTTTTCAAAAATGCTTTCCCCGGAAGGAATGAAAATCCTCTCTGAATCTGAAAATGATTTCTGGTTGAATTGATAATTAATATATAGAAGAAGAACAAACAAAGGAACGTTAAAAATATAAGTACAATGTATGCCCAAATTGTTCGGCCGCTATGAATTTTCTTATTTTTCTTCATTATCTTTTTCCTCCCTTCTTTTTCTTCTTATATCCATCTCCATCATCTTTGTTCAATGTGAAATATACACCAACGCAAAGAATCGCACAAATAATAAACAATACTACAGAAAGTGCACCCGCCATACCATAGTTCTTACTATATAAATGGTTGTTCAACAACATGATAATAGAAGTAGTCGAACGATTCGGGCTTCCTTTTCCGTTAGTTAAGATCTGCGGTACGTCGAACATCTGGATACCACCGATCATAGAAGTAATCAATACATATACCAGGATCGGACGAATCATCGGAAGTGTGATCTTAAAGAAGATCTGTCTGTGATTACATCCATCCAGCTCTGCGGCTTCAAATAACGACTGGCTGATTCCCATTACAGCCGCCATCAAAAGAATTGTAGTATTACCAAACCACATCAGGAAGTTCATTAATCCGACAAGTCCTCTCGTTCCAAGTACTGAAGAGAAGAAACGAATCGGTGCATCAATCAATCCCATGGACATCAGTGCTGAATTCACCGGTCCATTATCAGAAAACAGTGCAAAGAATAACATTGCAAACGCACTAGCCATGATCAGGTTCGGCATATAAATTACAACTTTAAAGAACTGTTTTCCTTTAATTTTCAGTCTGACATCTGTAAACCATGCTGCCAGCACCAGAGATACAATAATCTGGGGAACAAATCCAATCAGCCACATGATCACGGTATTACCCATGTATTTTGGCATATCGGATGCAAGTAATGCTTTATAATTTTCCAGACCCACAAAATTCGGTCCTACAACGGTCAAACCGTCACGATAATATTCAAAGAAGCTATAATATACAGTTGAGATCAACGGAATCAGTTGAAAAACAAAAAACGTAAGAAAGAAAGGAAGGATAAAAATGTATCCCCATTTTCCATAGCTTACATTTTGTTTTCTTTTCCTGGTCCTCTTAGCTGGTACTTCCATTTTCTCATCCTCCTTTCAAAACTATACCCTGCATATTTTTTAAAAAACGAGGTGGGCAAGCCCACCTCGTGCATTACTGTTTATGAACTATGGCCATACAACTTCTGTTAAGTTTGGATACAGTTCCATGATAGCTGTCTCAAAGTTCGCTTTTGCAGTATCCATATCAACGGATCCATCAAAGTAATCTTTGAATGCTGCCTGGAATTTCTCATTACATCCCTGATCGTATTTGCCTGCATTGCTCATATCAATCTTTCCAGCTGCTTCAGCAAACAGCGCGATGTGGTTCTGTCCACCGAGGAAGTCTGAACCAAACTCAGGATCAGCTGCAATTTCGTCCATAGCTGTCTTGTTGTTTGTGTAATCCTGTGTATCCAGAGTGATCTGTTTGTCAATTTCAGCATCACAAGTCAATTTTACCATAACGTCTTTGATTGTTGCTGCATTATCTGTTCCAGCTGCTGCACAGATCCATGTTCCGCCCCAGTAATAAGCTTCTGGTCCTTCACACACTGCGTAATCTCCATAGATACCATTGCCAACTGCCTGCTCACCATCCGGATCTGCCAGAGAGTTTCCTAACAGAGTGAAGTTGATTCCCCATGTAGAATAGAAGAAACCAAATACATCGCCGTCCGGACCCTGGTCTGCTGCCCAACCGTCATCCCAAAGAGATGTCTTGTTGTTATAACCATTGTCTGTAAAGTCTTTTGTCTGTTCAACCCATTTCATAAGATTCTCATCAACAACAACGGATGTTCCATCTACCCATGGTGCAGATACGTTGTTAGAGAATGTACGATAAGAGTCATCATAACCAGAAAGCATCTTATATCCTTTTGCTGCTGCCTGCTCAGCTACTGCATTGAAGCTATCCCAATCAGAAAGTGCAGCCTGTACTTCATCCGGATCATCTGTTCCAAGAACATCTTTTGCGATAGAACGACGGTAAGCGAACAATCCAGGTGTTGCCTGCCATGTTGTACCTTTGATCGCGCCTTCAGAATCTGTAACAATGTCTTTTGTGTACTGGTACTGATCAGCCATATCATCTTCTGTCATTCCGATGTCATTAATAACATCCAGTGTGTATTCAGAATCAACATATTTTAATGCGTAGTCTGCTTCGATCAAGAAGATATCAATCTTATCATCTGCATCAGCAGATTCCTGATTCAGAAGAGCTTCATCCAGTTTGTTCTGATAGTTGTTGTTTTCGTTCGGGTTGATCGTCCATTTTACAACTGTTCCGTCATTCAGAGTCGTTGTAGATTTGTCTTCTGCAACTTCTTTAACTTCCGGATAGTAATCATTGAATCGGCTCTGGAATTCGTCGTTCCAGCACCAGATATTCAGGACTTCACCCTCTTCTGCACTCTCCTCCTGTGCTGTGTCTTCTCCGCTGGTCTCTTCTTTCTCACTTGAGCCACAAGCTGCAAGTGACAGAGTCATTGATGCAACCAAAAATAAGCTTGCAATCTTTTTCATGCGATTTTTCATAATACTTCCTCCTTGTTTAAATGTTTTTATGATTGTATTTTTTTCAGCATAGCGCCGTTGCTATAACTGTTTTACACTATGTCCTTCCAGAAGTTTTCCGGATACCATAATCTGTTCTACGATACAAGTTCTTTTGTTTTCAATGGTTTCTACCAGCTTCTGCATCGACTTTTTCCCAATCATCTCAGCATCCTGATAATATGTTGTAAGTCTCGGACGCAAAACCTGAGAAATATTGATTCCGTCATATCCCGCAGCACTTACATCTTCCGGTACTGATAATCCCATCTTTTCCAGCTGTCTAAGCCCTCCAAGATAAGAATAATCATCCGGATACATAATCACAGTTGGCGGATCTTCCATCTTCATCAGCTGTTCTGTCAACACCTCGCAGACTTTCGGATCATGATATCGCGCCTCCAGAACATATTCTTCCGGGATATCAATCCCATAATCCTCACATGCCCGAAAGAATCCTACCAGACGCTTTTCCGTTACGGAAGTTTTTTCTCCGTGGATAAATGCAATCTTACGATGTCCTTTTTCCAGCAGATATTCCGTCAATCTGTATGCGCCTTCCACATTATCGGACACCACACTGCTCTGATTATTAAAGGAATAATCGATGGTCACTGTCGGAAATTCGCTTTCCACCAGTTCTCTTACCTGATCACTCAAAAAATCTACACTGGCGATCAGCACTCCATCACATTTTCGATATCTGCAATGCTCTACAAAAGAAGAATTATTTCCTCCGACATTGCGGCTGATAAATGTGATATCGTATCCAAGACGTTCCGCCTCTTCCTTCGCACTGTTCAGGATTGCTGAAAAGTACTCGTGTGTCAGGCCCGACATGGTATCATCTACAAACAAGACTCCTATATTATGAGACATATTCGTCTTCAGCTGCCTTGCTGCCGCATTTGGCATGTAATGCATTTCCTGCGCTGTCTTTCGGATCATCTCCGCTGTCTCGGTACTGATATCTCCATAACCGTTAAGTGCTTTGCTAACCGTAGCCGGCGACACACCACATTGTTTGGAAATGTCTTTGATCGTTACCATGTCTTCTCCCTTCCCGCACTCCGGATTCCTGATCGGATATCCCGAATACGTTTTCGTAATTTTATTCTAAAACGTTTTCGCCATTTCGTCAATACGAATAAACCGACAATTATTTCCCGCTTTTTTTGGTTATTTTTACTAATTTTGATTTTGGATTTCATTTGTTATTTACATTTTTAACAACCGGCTCTATAATTGGGATAAAATAGACCGAAAACGTATTCGGAAAGTAGGTACATCTATCTAGCTTTCCAAAATACGATTCTGCGAAACAATAAACAATGTTATAGTTATGGAGGAAACATATATGAACTATGGATATTTTGATGATCTTAACAAAGAATATGTCATAACCAATCCGAAAACGCCTCTTCCATGGATTAATTACCTCGGCTCACAAGATTTTTTCAGCTTGATCTCAAACACCGCCGGTGGGTATTCTTTCTATAAAGATGCAAAGCTTCTCCGTTTGACCAGATATCGATATAATAACTGTCCACAGGATGTCGGCGGACGTTATTACTATATTAAAGATGGAGAAAATGTCTGGAATCCGGGTTGGCAGCCAACGCAGACGCCTCTGGATTCTTATTCTTGTCGACACGGACTTGGATATACCGTCATCGAAGGAAGTAAAGACCAGCTGGAGGCAAAACTGACTGCCTTTGTTCCGGTAAATGATAACTGCGAGATCAATCAGCTGACTTTGATCAACCATAGCAATTCCGAAAAGAACATCGATCTGTTCAGTTATATAGAATTCTGTCTCTGGAATGCAATGGATGATTCTTCAAACTTCCAGCGTAACTTCTCCATCGGTGAAGTAGAAGTCTGCGGAAGCACCATTTATCACAAGACAGAATATCGCGAACGCCGCAATCACTATGCTGTATATTCCGTAAACAAAGAGATCTGTGGATATGACACAAGCAGAGACGCCTTCATGGGTGCCTACCGTGGTTTTTCTAACCCGGAAGCAGTTCTTACCGGTCAAAGTAAGAACAGTGTCGCACACGGCTGGGCTCCTGTCGGAAGCCATCATCTGAAAGCTGTGCTTTCTCCCGGAGCATCCGTGTCTTACGTCTTTGTTCTTGGATACTGTGAGAACCCGAACGACCAGAAATTCGAAGCTCCTGGTATCATTAACAAAGCACCTGCTGATCGGCTGCTTGAAAAATACCAGACAGATGAACAAGTAGAAAAAGCGTTTCAGGATCTGAAGGATTACTGGAACCGGCTTCTCAGTGCTTTTTCAGTAAATACTGCAGACGAAAAACTGAATCGTATGGTAAATATCTGGAATCAGTACCAGTGTATGGTTACATTTAACATGAGTCGCAGCGCAAGCTATTACGAAAGTGGAATGGGTCGCGGTATGGGATTCCGTGATTCCTGCCAGGATCTTCTTGGCTTCGTCCATCTGATTCCGGACCGCGCAAGAGAACGTATCATTGACATTGCCAATACACAATTTGAAGACGGAAGTACCTATCATCAGTATCAGCCACTGACCAAAAAAGGAAATATGGATGTCGGAAGCGGATTTAACGATGATCCGTTATGGCTGATCGCCGGAACCTGTGCTTATCTTCGCGAAACCGGCGACTTCTCAATCCTGGATGAGCCTTGCGCTTTTGACAGTGATTTTTCCAAGGCAGAACCATTGATGGAACATCTGCGCCGCAGTTTCCAATATACAGTAACTCACAAAGGACCACATAAACTTCCTCTGATCGGTCGTGCTGACTGGAACGACTGTCTGAACCTGAACTGCTTTTCAGAGGTTCCTGGCGAAAGCTTCCAGACAACGGGTCCAAGCGAAGGTCCTGTTGCAGAAAGTGTATTTATTGCCGGTATGTTCGTAAAATATGGTAAAGAATATGCTGAATTATGCAGACATCTCGGTCTTGAATCAGAAGCCTGTGAAGTAGAGAAAGAAGTAGCTGAGATGGAAGAAGTTGTATTAAATGCGGGCTGGGATGGAGAATGGTTTATCCGGGCTTATGATGCTTACTCTTATCCTGTTGGAAGTCATGTCTGCGAAGAGGGACAGATCTTTATCGAGCCACAGGGAATGTGTGTCATGGCCGGAATCGGTGTTGAAAACGGAAAAGCACAGACTGCTTTGGAAAGTGTTCAAAAACATCTGGAGACTCCATACGGAATCGTACTTCTTCAGCCGGCTTACACAAGTTATCATGTAGAATTAGGTGAGATTACTTCTTATCCACCTGGATATAAAGAAAATGCAGGTATCTTCTGCCATAACAATCCTTGGATCGCATGTGCAGAGACCATGCTCGGACATGGAAACAGAGCGTTTGAAGTATATCGTAAAACCTGTCCGGCTTATCTGGAGGACATCAGTGAAATCCATCGGACCGAACCTTACGTATACTGTCAGATGGTAGCCGGATGCGATGCACCAACCCACGGCGAAGGAAAGAACAGCTGGCTTACAGGCACTGCTGCCTGGACCTTCACCTGTATCAGCCAGTATATCCTCGGTATTCAGCCGACTCTGGACGGTCTGAAAATCGACCCATGTATTCCGGATGATCTGGAATCCTTCACTTGCGATCGTATCTATCGTGGCGTAACTTATCATATTCACGTAGATAATTCCGCAAAGGTGCAGAAAGGAGTTACCCACATGACAGTCGACGGAAGTTCTGTATCCGGAAACCTGATTCCGATTCCGACTGACAAGGACAACTGCGAAGTATATGTAACCATGGGGGCTTAATTACAGGAGACTGCTATCATGAAATTTCCAGAAACATTTATGTGGGGCACAGCAAGTGCTGCTTATCAGATTGAAGGCGCCGCCTATGAAGATGGAAGAGGCCTTTCCATCTGGGATACATTTAGTCATATCCCAGGGAAAACATATAACGGACATACCGGCGATATTGCCTGCGATGCATATCATCGGTATGAAACCGATCTGGATCTTATGCACAACTTCGGAATCAGGCATTACCGTTTTAGTATTGCCTGGTCCCGTATCCTCCCAAAAGGGACCGGAACGATCAATCCCAACGGGCTGGATTATTATGACCGCCTGGTAGATGGATGTATCCGGCGAGGGATCGAACCATGGATCACCCTGTATCACTGGGATCTTCCACAGGCTTTACAGGATGAGGGAGGATGGATGAACCGTAAGACAGCTTATGCATTTGCCGATTACTGTGACCTGATCGCCTCTCATTTCAAAGGACGCGTTACACGCTTTCTTACGATCAATGAACCACAGTGTATTATCGGAATGGGACATGGATTTGCCAATCATGCTCCCGGCATTCCTCTTTCCGAAAAAGAAATGTTTATCTCCTGGCATCATTTGATGCTTGCTCACGGGCTTGCATGCCAGGCAATCCGAAACCATATACCGGATGCACAGATTGGCGCTGCATCCACCGGAAATCTTACTTATCCGAACCAAAAACAAAATGAGATTCCTCAAGAAGCAAAAAACGCAAGCTTTCAATCGCTTCCTGCTTCTGAGAATCCCGGATGGTTTTTCAATCACCAGTGGTTCCTGGATCCGCTCTGTCTGGGACATTATCCAGACGATCCGGACTCTCCGTGGGCATCCTGTTCCAAAGGCGTATCTGACGATGACTTAAAGATTATCTCACAGCCACTGGATTTTATTGCTTTGAATATTTACAACGGGCATGAAATGCACCTGGACGAAAATGGAATCTATCAGATTACCGAAAAATATCCAGGCTATCCACGAACGGCACTCAAATGGCCGGTAACTCCAGAAGTTCTCTACTGGGGACCACGGCTGATCTATGACCGTTATCATCTTCCGATGATCATATCCGAGAATGGATTGAGCTGCAATGACAAGATCTATCTGGATGGAAAAGTCCACGACCCGGATCGGATTGATTTCCTGCATCGTTATCTGAGGGAACTTCGCCAGGCATGTGCAGAAGGAATCCCGGTATTGGCCTACCTGCACTGGGCATTTACCGATAATTATGAATGGCACAGTGGATACGAAGAGCGTTTCGGACTGGTCTATATTGATTATCGTAACCAAAAACGGATTCCAAAGGACAGTGCTTACTGGTATCAGGAAACCATTCAGCAAAATGGCGAAAATCTATGAGAAACCAACAGGAATTTTCTTCCACGTAAAAAGACCTGCCATACAATTGTATCGCAGGTCTTTTCCTGATCATATCATATAGATCTAAGCTTCTGAAAACTCGTCTTTTCCCACCTGACACAGTGGGCATACAAAATCTTCCGGTACATCTTCCCACTTGGTTCCCGGTGCGATTCCGCCTTCTGGATATCCGGCTTCTTCATCATATTCCCATCCGCATACGTCACATACATATTTCATAAGTTATCTCTCCTTTTTTTGAATGATTTCTGTTAACTGAACTTATTATAGTCCTCCTATGCCACAAAAACAAGCGGTTATATCTTACAATTTTATAAAATCACTCAAAAATGAGGGCCTGTCTTAAACGTATCTTACGCCCTGTTCATAGACTTTTTTGCCTCCCAGGAATACGGTGTTTGTATTAAATATGCAGTTAATATCCTGGCTCAGATCACCATCTACAACAACAATATCAGCAATCAGTCCTTCTTTGATCATTCCCAGTTCTTCTTCTTTTCCCAGAACCTTTGCCGGATTCGCCGTTGCGGTCTGAATTGCCTGGACAGGTGTGATTCCATATTTCACCATGTAGGTCAGTTCCTGCTGCACCGGCAATACCGGAGCACCGTACATAACCATATCACTTCCGGTACATACCGTAACACCTGTATCGTAAAGCTTTTTGAAATTATCACGATACGCCTCATATGCCGGCTGATAGAACGCAAAGTCTCTCTGCTCTTTTGCCGCTACCGGATCACTGAATACGTCTGCGTTTCCTTCTTCAATGTTCTTCTTACAGGTCTCATACAGATATGTATAGGCAAATATTGTCGGTGTCCATGCGATTCCTTTTTCTTTCATCTGCTGTGCCTGTTCTACTTTGAGGAAGGTTCCGTGTTCGATAGTATCAAATCCGGCATCAATACACATCTGAATCGTCGGATGTGTTCCTGCATGAACCACGCACTTGATTCCCCTTCTGTGACATTCATCCACTGCCGCATCCAGTTCTTCCTGTGTATATTCCGGAATATGGGATCTGTGGCTGGAAAGCAGTTTGACCCATTCTGCCCCATCTCTTACCTGCTTACGGATCTCTTTACGAATCTCCCACGGGCCATCCACCTGTACCACTTCGTCCCAGCAATGGCCGCCGCTCATACACATTCCCTCTCCCACATGTGTGATCCTCGGAATCGTGATAAAGCCTTTGCTTTCTGCAAGCTTCAGGCTGCGACAGACTCCGTGCGGTGAATAACAGTCACGCACACTCGTAATTCCCTTGGTAAATGCCGCCTGCGCATGCTGCAGCGCATAGAGCATGATCATCTGTTCATTATAATTAAAGCTGTCCGGCTGACTGTACCAGTAACCGAATGACAATGCATGTCGCACATTCCCGGAAAGATTGTTCCTTCTCCTTTTATAGATTATGTAAATATATTTTCTATAATTATAGTATTCATCTATGATCCAGGCAATGTAACATGTCATTTTCGTGATTCTTTTTTAAGAATTCCCTGTCCCATTATCTTTTTCAAAGGTCAGGCGCATCTGATACCAGACAGCTCCTCCGTGTACCGACTCAGATACGCCTTCATTTTCAAAGCCAAACTTTGCATAATAATGCATCAGTTTGTCCTTGCAGGTCAGAACGAGACCTGCTTTTCCGCGTTCTTTCGCATCTGCAATTGCCCGTCTTAAGAGCCTTTCCGCGCATCCCTGCCTGCGATATTCAGGAATGGTATTGACACCGAAGATCATCTGCCATCTTCCGTCCGGATCATGCATATCTGCTTTTGCATACATCTCGTCCGTCAGATCCGCCTCATCTGTAGCCATCCCATTCACAAATCCTATCAGTACATCCCCGTCATACAGCAGCCAGAAACATTCCGGATATGCCGTCAAACGCTCCCGAAATTCCTGTTCTGTTGCAGCTTCTGCTGCCGGGAAGCAGACTGCCTCTACCTCCGTCACGGCTTTTACATCCTCGATTGTTGCATTTCTGATTATCATATGTCCATTACCCTTTCTTTTTTCCGCATCGATCCGGAACACCGGTCTACAGCCTCGCACCGGAGCATTGATTTATAATGAATCGACAAATGCGAGCAGTTCGCCCATCGCCCCCGCATAATCTGTCTCATATTCAAGTCCCTTTTTATTTTCCACAGTATCCGTCAGAAGAAATGTCTTAACACCGAGTGCACGGATCGCCAGATCTTCCTCCACATCATTGCCAACCATCAGACATTCGGCCGGATCCAGCTGAAACTGCTCCAGAATTCCCCGGAAATATTCTACGTTCGGCTTACAATAACACTGGTCTTCATAGGTCGTAATGATCCGGAAATCTTCTGCCTGAAGTCCGGCCCAGCGGATCCTGTTCATCGTCGCACAACGCGGAAATACAGGATTTGTCGCAAGATACACCTGAATTCCTTTTCTCTTTGCCGTCTTTACAATCTGGTTCGCCAGCGGTGTCGGTGAAGTTGTGACACTTGCCCGATTAAATTCATTTCCGTAAAATTCCAGTGCAATCTTTGCTGATTTTTCTCCATCCACCGGGAGCTTTCCCTCCATGGCCTTCCAGAATGCCTCTTCATTTGTACAGCTTCCGTCATTTTTTACCATGGCATAATACCCTTTCCACACTGCCTCAATAAACGGTTTCGGTTCTACCGGAACTCCATTCGCAATATATGCCTTCGCAAGCAGCGGCATATAATAAGACACGAATTCATCCTGTACCATGGGAAGCAAGGTCCCGTCCAGATCAAATAATATATGTCTGATACTCATCTTCACATTCTCCTGCCTTTCTATACTGTCCTCTGTATATCTTGTCACACACTATGGATTACATCTTCCACAGGGATCGTATCCTTCTTTTATCAGTTCCTCACGGCTCTGTGCCACTTCTTTTTTATTCTGTTCTTTTATGGTATCAACACTTCCGCAGTCCGGTCTGTGGAATTTTTTTGTATTCGTATTCAGAATATACGTTGTCTCCTCAGACACCGTCTCCCCAGACACCGCTTTTTCCTGAACCGACGCCTGCGTTTCCTGATCGCCCCGTCTTTCCTCTTTTTTCTCTTCCGCCAGTCTGACTTCTTCCTCCGCATGTTCCGATCTGCTGCTTTCTCCGTCGGAATAATCTATCGTAATTCCCGGCTGTACATTGTAACAATACACATTAAAGCAGATTCCCTCGCCCTCATCTTCAACAGACAAAGCCTCGATCTGTACGCCTACCGCAACCAGATCATCTCCTTCATACACCGGCGTAACCCTGTAAAGTACATGATATCCGGTCTCTTCCACAAAGTCTGCAACCATATTTTCAAATGGCAGCATGCCTTCTACATTCAGATACCTTGTTCCGGTGATCAGATTTTCCTCATTCGCATTCTCGCCTGCGAGCTGATATCCGATCAGATGACAGCGGTTATACAGATAATTGCCGTCGATCAGATCATTGTACTTCACCGTATGCCATCCGGAAGGCTTCACCATTCCGATGGCACCTCGCTCTTCTGTCGGCATGATCTCCTGACAGATATTCGCATATGCCTCTCCGCATCTCCCGAGATCATCCAGTTCGCTGTACTCTTCAAATGCTTCGGTTGTCATATCTGCCTGCTCAAATTCCGGCTCATTCTGATTCAGTGTCACATAGGCATCTCCCTCATATTCCGGAACAGAATCCACATCCTCAGCATCTGCGATTCCTTCTGTATTACCAACATCCGCAATGTCCTCCTGCGTTTCTTTCTCCGCCTCCTCCGGAATCACGGAATTCGCTTCTTCTGTCGATTCTGTATTTGTATCAGACACCTCATCCGTGGTCTTTTCTCCACATCCCGTTACAAACAGGCTGGCAGACAACAGGAAGGCAATCAGCAGTTTATTCAACATCTTTCTTTTCATCATTCTCCTCCGTCCTTTTCATGAAATCCCAATATCAACATTATTCATCTGCCATTTGCAGAAGTCAATCCCCAAAATTTATTTCACGATCGTCCAGTCACTTCTGTCACTCCACATGGGAATTCACCTCGGCGAAGGTTGAATATTTTATCATTTCTTGCTATGATGTAAGAATCACGGCACTGCGAAAGTAGTCCATTCAGGGAGGTTTCTTATGCATATGGCAGATGCTTTGGTATCACCGCAGATCGGAGCTGCAATGTATACAGTTTCTGCGGCGGCAGCCATCTATTCTATAAAAAAAGTACAATCTGAAAATGATCTGAAGAAGGTTCCTGTCATGGGCGTTATGGGAGCATTTGTATTTGCCGCCCAGATGATCAACTTCACCATTCCGGGAACCGGATCCAGCGGACATCTGTGTGGAGGGATGCTTCTTACGGCACTTTTGGGCCCTTATGCCTCTTTTCTCACGATGATCACCATTTTGTTGATTCAGTGTCTGATGTTCGCAGACGGAGGACTACTGGCTCTGGGGTGCAACATCTGGAACATGGCATTTTATGGGTGCTTTCTGGGATATTTTTTATTCTGGAAACCGTTCATGCAGAAAGGTCTGTCCAAAAGAAAGATCATGTCAGCTTCTGTCCTTGGCTGTATCCTTTCATTGCAGCTGGGCGCACTTTCTGTCACACTGGAGACATATTTTTCCGGTGTAACCGCTCTTCCTTTTCGCGCATTTGTCTTAACCATGCAGCCGATCCATCTGGCAATCGGATTCATCGAAGGTCTGATCACCTCGGCCGTTCTGCTGTTTATATATGAAAATCGGCCTGAATTGCTCACATTCGGGAATTCTTCTGAGATTCAGAACCGGCTGAGCCGAAAAAAGATATTGACAGTCCTCGGAATCTGCACTGTACTGATTGGGGGATGCCTCTCTCTTATCGCTTCACAATATCCGGATGGTCTGGAATGGTCCATAGAACGTCTGACCGGTTCTGAAGAGATCACGGCCGAAAACTCCGCATATGAGACAGCGGCAAAGGTACAGGAGAAGACAGCTCTGTTTCCGGATTATGCTTTTTCACATTCAGATCAGGCAATCGGAACATCCTTTTCCGGTATTCTTGGATCTGCTATCGTCGTATTTGTATGCATCGGAGGCTGTTATCTTTTCCGTTTCTTCCACAGTCGCTTCCGCGAAGACCAGACACACAGAAGGGATCGCGACCATGAGTAAGATGAATGGAACTGTAAAAGAACTATATCATATGGATGAGTCAGCTGCGCGGGACACATGGCTGAACCGTCTGCACCCACTGGTAAAACTGCTTGTAACTTTGCTCTACATTATCATTACAGTTTCTTTTTCCAGATATAATCTATCGGGTGTACTTCTGATGGCAGTCTATCCTGTCGTTCTGTTCATGATCGGAGACCTTTCTTTTGTATACAGCATCCGGAGCCTCCGGATTGTGCTGCCCTTTGTCTGCCTGGTCGGTATCATTAATCCCTTCCTTGACAGACAGCCTGCTTTTACCATTGGAGGATTCATCATTACCGCCGGAATGATTTCCATGGCTACACTTATGCTGAAAGGCTTTCTGTGTATACTGTCGTCTTATCTTCTGATTGCATCCACCAGCCTGGAAAGTATCTGTTATGCCCTCCGAATGCTCCATATCCCCACTATTCTGGTCACACAGCTCCTGCTGACCTACCGTTACATCTCTCTGCTTCTTACAGAAGCTGAAAAGATCATGGAGGCTTATTCCCTTCGGGCTCCGGGTCAGAGGGGAATCCACATCAAAGCCTGGGGATCTCTCGTTGGAGGACTTCTTCTTCGAAGTATGGACCGGGCATCCGCATTATATGAAAGTATGGTTATGAGAGGCTATACCGGAGAATTTTATTATGGGCAGAAAAAAAGACTCCGAACGCAGGACATTATCTATCTTCTGCTTTGGACCGCTGTATTTGCTGCCATAAAACATTGTTAGAACAGGAGGAAAACCAATCCATGAGTCATATACATATAGACCTGGAAGATGTTTCATTTGAATACGAAAAAGGTCGAAAGATATTAGACCATATCAGCTTCACCGCACATGAGCATGATTCTATCGGTCTGATCGGAGCCAATGGCGTCGGAAAGTCTACACTTTTAAAACTTCTGGTCGGCCTGAATCTGAACTATAGCGGAAGTATCCGGGTGGAAGAAATACCTGTTGAGAAGGATACGCTTCCAAAGATCCGCGAGCGTATCGGATACGTCTTTCAGGATTCTGACAACCAGCTGTTTATGCCGACGGTATATGAGGACATTGCTTTCGCGCCACGAAACTATGGCCTGTCTGAATCCGAGGTTCAAAGGAGAGTTCTTCAGGCTCTGGATGCCGTACACATTACTTCCCTGAAGGATAAGCCAATCTACAAGCTGTCCGGCGGCGAAAAAAAACTGGTCTCCATTGCAACCATTCTCTCCATGACTCCGGACATTATCCTGATGGATGAACCATCCATTGCACTGGATCCAAAGAACCGTAGAAACCTGATCCACATACTGAATCAGTTCGATCATCTCAAGATCATAGCATCCCATGATCTTGACCTGATCCTGGATACCTGTAACCGCACGATATTGCTCAGCAATGGCCGGATTGCAGCTGATGGAGATACTTCTGCTATTCTGAACGACCAGAACCTTCTGGAAGAAAATGGACTGGAACTGCCTCTCTGCCTGCAAAGGAGGCAGTAGGGAAGCGTCTTTACACTATAATATACAATTCTGGCATAAAAAAATATCCACAAGATAAGCTGAGGTAAGCGATTTAGCGTCGAAGCGTTCTTGTGGAAATTTTTATATACCGTATTGAATATTATTTTTTTGATTGATTGGTTATGTATCCTGCTGCCGTAATGACGATCGTCACTGCAATTCCCAAAAACAGAGAATCTATCGTAGCAGGTAATATGAATTTTCCGATCAGGGTAAATACCGGTCCTGCAATCATGGAAGCCATCGCATATTTCGGCGGGATCTTTCCAGGCATGAATAATGCCGTGCAGAGCGGTATAAATGCTACAGATCCACGAAGTCCCATGGACATGAAGCTCCATCCCAGGATCAGATCTCCGAGATCTCCAAGACTGAAGATCGCACATACAACCAGAATCACTACAATAATCATTCTGGTCACCTGCAGTGACTTTTCCGGAGAGGCATTCTTATTAACATATACTTTATAAATGTCCCGGCAGAAGATGGAAGACATTCCAAGTGCAAGTCCTGCTCCGGTTCCCACTACTGCAATCAGAAGTGTTCCAAGCATAATACCTCCGACTAACGGCGGCATATGATCCAGAATAAACAGTGGAAGAGCCATCTTCGTATCAATATCCGGATAATTCAGTCTCATATACATACCTACAAAGATTCCTGCCACGCCAATGATCGGAATCAGAACTGCGCTGAGAAGCGCTCCTCTTTTCGATACTTTCAGATTTTTTGCTGAAAGTATGGCTGTGATATAAGACTGTGTCGTTAATACACCAAGTAATAAGGAGATTCCTGCTCCCAGGTCTACCGTCGCACCTCTTGCGATCAGATTAAAATATGTCGCATGCGGTAATTCCGGATTACTCCAGAATGTTCCAAATCCTCCTGAAACTGCAACTGCCAGAATACCACAGGCACCGACAGATACATACATCAATATCGTCTTAACAATTCCTACGTATCCTGCTCCCAATGAGCCGCCGAATAATACATAAGCAAGCATTAATACAATCGTCAGGATCGTACCGACAATCGGAGACAGTGAACTTACTGCTGTGATCAAAGCAACACCGGATAAAATCTGTGCCACAATACTTAAGAATGTTCCAAGAGAGTTCAAAAGAGCCATGACTGTACTGCTCTTTTCTCCGTATTCTCTGGCAAACAACTGCGGAAGAGTCGTGATTTCACTGTTGAATAACGGCTTTGCAAACGCAAGACCAAGAACCAGTACTCCGATACCTCCGCCCAGTGTAAACCACCATGCAGAAAATCCATATGTATATGCCAGCTGAGCAGTTCCTATCGTGGAAGAACCCCCAACCAGAGTTCCGATAATCGCTCCCATAACCAGCCCTGCGGAAGCGTTATGTCCACCATCATAATCTGAAGCAGATTTTACCTGTTTTCCTGAATATACACCGACTCCTATGATAATCAGAATAACCAGAGCCGCCCCTATATAATGCATGAATGTCATCTTTTTATCCTCATTTCCTATCTAATATTAAGATTCGCCCGCCGTCTGCGGCGGCGGGCGTCAATCCTTTATCTCTTATACAGAACATCAAAACCCGGGAATACCGGCTCTCCGGTATAGGATTTTGGTTCCTCTTTTCCTTCCAGGACACGAATTGCACCTGCTGCCAGCGCATCCATCTCATATTCACCCGGATATAATTTTACCGGTGCAATAAATTCGACACGCTCTCTGATCATTTCATCCATAATATCAGAGTATGCAACTCCGCCTGTCAGAATGATCGCATCCACTTTACCTTTCATTACGGATGCCATTGCCGCAATATCTTTTGCAATCTGGTAAGCAGTTACACGATATACCAGTTCAGCGAACTGATCACCCTCTTCTATCCTGCGTTCTACCTCGATCGCATCTGAAGTTCCAAGGTGGGCAACCCATCCTCCGGTCTTCATGATCTTGGTAAACATTTCCTGCTTTGTATATTTTCCGGAATAGCACATCTCTACAACATCTGCAAGCGGTGCTGTTCCACTTCTGGTCGGAGCCATACGTCCTTCACCACGTGTGCTGTCGACCGTATCAATCATTCTTCCCTGGCAGTGTGCACTGACAGAGATTCCACCTCCAAGGTGTGCCACGATCAGATTCAATTCTTCATATGGGGTTCCACAGTCAGCTGCATATTTTCTTGCAGCTGCTCTCTGATTCAGCGGATGACCGCGGCTGGTACGTAAAAGTTCAGCAAATCCCGTCATACGGGCTTCTTCCTCAAATTCGTCTACGCTGCTTGCATCTACAATAAATGCGCGTCCCTCAAACTCTTCTGCAAAATCTTTCGCAAGAAGCGGTCCAAGGTTACCAGGATGCTTACTTCCCGGTCCTACCTGGCCATCGGCATACATCTTATCATTTACCTCATATACGCCGCCATCCATCGGCAACAAACCGGTACAGATTGCAGAAAACGCATCTGCCGTATGCGGATCTACTCCCTTTTCCTGAAGAGTCTTGATAATGATCTCCTTACGGTAAGGAAGCTGATCTACGATATTCGGAAATACCGCCAGATCACTGGCAGGATGTGCAATATTTTCTGAAAAAATCTTCTTATCATCCTCGTACAGCGCTACCTTTGTTGAGGTTGATCCGGGATTTAATACAATCACTCGATACATAAAATTGCTCCTTAATTCTTATTCATTTCCTGCGCTGCAAGAACCGCAAGTGCAATAGAATTCATCTTGGACTCATCAGAACTTGCACGTGAAGTAAGTACCATTGGTTTGGCAGCGCCCATAATACATCCGGCTTTTCTGCATTTTGCAAAATATTCCATTGACTTATTCAGAATATTTCCGGCTTCGATATCCGGTGTGATCAGAATATCTGCATTTCCGGCTACCGGATGATCGATTCCCTTGTGATGTGCAGCCTCCACAGAAACTGCATTGTCCATTGCAAGAGGTCCTTTTACCATACATCCGGTAATCTCGCCTTCTTCATTCATTCTGGTAAGCTCTGCAGCATCCAGTGTTGCAGGCATCTTCGGGTTTACCTTTTCTACGGCACAGAGAACTGCAACCTTCGGATTCTCATTACCCATTGCGTGTGCAATGTCAACACATGCCTTGATAAGATCCACTTTCTGCTCCAATGTCGGCGCAATCGTCATGGCAGAGTCACTGAGTAAGAACATCCGGTCAAATCCAGGAACCTCCATCAGTCCCACATGGCAGATCAGATTTCCTGTACGAAGTCCATACTCTTTATTCAGTAAAGCCTTCAGTGCAACTGAAGTATCAACAAATCCCTTCATCGGAAGAGAAGCCTTTCCTTCTCTTACCAGCTTAATTGCCGTTGCACATGCTTCCGGTTTTTCTTCCTCATTTACGATTTCAAATTTTGACAGGTCAATCTCATGTTCTGCCGCAATTTCCCGGATCTCTTTTTCATTTCCTACCAGATATGCACCTTTAATAATGCGGTTCTGATATGCATTCCAGACGGACATAAGAACGTCTGCATCCTGGGCAACAGCCACAGACAACGTCTGTGGCTCCCCATTCTGTACTTTCTCAATTAATTCTTCAAAACTACGAATCATAATCCAGTCTCCTGTGCTGCCTATTCTGCCCAGATCTCTTCGTCTGTCGGGATCGGTTTGTCTGGTAATCTATATGCGATTCTTGCGATGTTAACAAGATTATGCCACCATAAGTTCTCAGAGATAGAGTTATTGCCCCATGTTCCGCATCCAAGAGTAGCTGTCGGATTCAGACCGTTGTCAAGTCCTCCGCCAAGTCCGGATGATCCGATCATGTTAACACCAACACGAGATACCGGAAGTAACTCTGCTGCATATTCCACATGCTCTTTTGTATTGGAGTGAACAACTGCACTGTGTCCTGCACCCTCGTTCTTCAGGTTTGTAACAGCTACATCTACAGCCTCTTCCCATGTGTCATAAGCTCTGATTGCAAGTACCGGGCAAAGTTTCTCTTTTGCAAGGTATTCGTCAGCACCATATTTCTCGATCTTAACAAGAAGCAGTTTTGCTTCTTCCGGACACTCAAGTCCTGCTGTCTTAGCGATAAATGCCGGTGATGCACCAACAACATCTTTATTGATAGCGCCTGTCGGGAACATACCCTTTCTTAAAGCATCTACATCTGCAGGCTCGCTGATATAGTGAGCACCCAGTTTTACAAGCTCTGCTACCAGCTCATCATACTTCTCAGCCGGAACATGTACACACTGCTCACAGGTACAGAGAACACCGTTATCATAGATACGGCTTACTACAACCTTCTGAGCTACGTCTGCAATATCAGCATCTCTGTCAACCAGTGTCTGAACGTTACCAGCTCCAACACCGAATGCCGGTTTTCCGCTTGAGTATGCAGCTTTTACCATTCCAGGACCACCAGTAGAGATACATGCATCACATTCTGACATGATCAGACCAGAGATTTCAACGGTCGGTTCCGGTACGATCTGGATCAGATCTTCAGGAGCTCCAACCTCTTTTAAAGCCTGTCTCATTAAGTTAACAGTCTCAACACCTGTCTTCTTTGCACGTGGATGTGGTCCAACGATAATTGCATTACCACCTTTTAATGCGATCATTGCATTCTGCATCGGTGTCATGGTCGGGTTTGTTGTCGGAGATACAACACCGATTACACCAATCGGTTTCGCAACCTTTACAATACCTTCTGCATCATCATACTCGATGATTCCACGGCTCTTAACACCTTTTAATTTTGCCCATACGGCTTTTGCTTTTCCTTTGTTTTTCTTGATCTTATCTTCATAGACACCCATACGTGTCTCTTCTACAGCCATCTTTGCCAGCATCTCTCCGTTGTCATAGATGATCTTTCCGATAGCACGTACTGCTTTATCTACATCTTCCTGTGAGAACTGTTCAAATTCTTGCTGTGCAACTCTTCCCTTCTGAATGAGATCTAATACATATTCCTTTGCTTCCATTTCGACTCCTCCTTAAGCGTAAGCTCTAAACGTTATATGTACAATGTACTACATTGTACATATCATTTCAATCGGCATTACATAAAAAAATAACCTCAAAAAATTGTGCATTTTGTACAATTTCCCAAGGTTATTTGTGTTTATTTTTTAACATTTTTGCTATTTTTTTATCAATTCGTATCCGTATTGCGTTTTTCAAAAACTCTATAATAACAACTCCTGCCACAATCTCAGTCGCTCGTCCATGAAGTCCGCAATTGCTTTCTTATCTCTTGCCTCCAGAATATCCACCTCTTTCAGATAATTATCCGGAAGTGCATTCAGCATATTCCTCTCAACAGATACTTCGATTGCCTTGTGTCTGGTAAACGATGCAATCTTTCGCACAATACTGTCCAGCTGATACAGCATGCGGTTCTTGGAGATCTCACTCAGATATTCGTTAAATCTTTTACTTGCCTGATACATTCCCTCAATATCCGCAGGCTCTTCATTCATAATCTTCTGAAATTCCAGTCCGTACTCTCTAAGCTTACGTACCTCTTCGTCGGAGGCATTCAGAATTGCCAGATACAACACTGAATTTGCAACTGCAATCTTCACTTCCAGAAGCTCCTCCATCGAATGTTCTGACAGAATCAGTCCGTACAACAGCGGATCCAGCAGCTTATTATTGTATTCTTCCACAACAAAGGTTCCCTCCGAACGACGGATCTCAAGAACACCAAAAGCAACCAGGACCTTCAGCGCCTCTCTGACTGCGTTACGACTTACCCCAAGCTTTTCACTGAATTCCACTTCTGTTGGGATCTTGTCTCCCGGCTTCAGTTCACCGCTGATCAGCGCATCCGTAATTCTCTTCACGAGGATCTCTGAGATGGATCCCTTCGGAAGCTCCGCAAACAAATTATTATTTTCCATGTGTCATCACTTTCCATACCATATTCTCATTCATGCCCCCGCCCGGAACATGCAACATTGAATCTATTATAGCAGACTGTTCAGACGATTTACAAGTAATATCCGAAATTATCTTAATATCCATCCCTGTCTCCAGTCTAAGCACTCTGACTTTTATTCACCATACAGATGCCGACACACACCAGAAACAGAGCTGTTACTCCCCGAATAGTGAATGCCTGATTCTTTTCTCCCAGCAATAATGCTGACAGAATCACTCCAAACATCGGATTACTGAACCCGAAGATCGCTACTTTTCCTACCGGATTACAGGAAAGCAGCAGACTCCAGAGCGAGTATGCAACCGCAGATATCAGGCCCATGTATGCAAGAAGTATTGCTGACGCAGCTGTAAAACCACTCACCCTGCCGCCGCCGGCAAGTCCGATCACAGAAAGCACAACTCCGCCAAACAAAAACTGATAACCGCACAGGGTAAATGTATCTTCTTTCGCCGAATACCGTTTGATCAATACCGAAGATAACGCAGACGCAAACGCCGACAGCATAATGGCTCCTTCTCCTGCAAATGACAGATTCAGATCGATTCCGGCACCTGTAAGATTGATCAGCACAACCCCTGCGAATCCGATGATACAGCCTGTCATTTTGCCGGGAGTAATCTTTTCACGAAAGACCACTGCTGACAAAAAAATAGCAAAGAACACATTGGAGGCGGTAATGATCGAAGACTTCACCCCTGTTGTATGTGCCAGTCCCATATAGAAAAAAACATATTGAAAGATCGTCTGCACCGCTCCAAGCCTGATCACCATCGACCAGGAAGAACATTTCGGGCACAGAATACGTCCGCTCATAAAGCTGCCAATCACGATCACCATGATTCCCGCCAGTGAAAACCGGTATCCTGCAAACAGAAGCTGTGACATCGAATCACTTTCTGCAATCTCAAAAAGTCGGTATCCTATTTTGATACTCGGGAATGCACTTCCCCAGAGCAGGCAGCACAGCAGAGCTACAGCGCAGACCATACCCGGTTTTGTAATCGTTAATGTATCTTTTTTCATAAGATGACCATCCTTATTACTTTTGAATTATAAACTATTTTCACAGTTGCTCACCCTAAAAATATATATGGAAAACAAAGATTTTTCAACCTCTTTCTTGAAGGGTGATTCTTTTCCTGTACATTTTCGCTGTCGATGTAGTACAATAAAGCGGAAAAGGAGTGAAAAAAATATGAATCAGACATTATTAACAGATAAAAAGATCGCCGTTGTCGGCATCGGTGGAGTCGGCGGATACATGGCCGGAATGCTTGCAAAGCACTATCCGCACGTTACACTGGCGGCCAGAGGAAAACGAAAGGAATCCCTTCAGAATCACGGATTGGTCCTTCATAGTGACTATAACGGAGAGATTACCGCTTTTCCGGAAAAGATTGTCACTGTAGAAGATATGGAAGAGCAGGACTACATCTTTGTCTGTGTAAAAAATTACTCTCTGGAAGAAGTATGTCAGAGCATTGCGCATGCCGTCACGGATCATACTGTGATCATTCCTGTTATGAACGGAACTGATCCTGGAGACCGGATCCGAAACATTCTGCACAAAGGAACGGTTGTAGATTCTCTGATCTATATCGTTGCATTTGCCAACACCGACTATTCCATTACACAGCAGGGTAAGTTTGCCAATCTGTACATAGGAATTAAAAATGCCGATGCTTTACAGGCACAGGCTGTATCCGAGGTTTCCGACATTCTTACAGGTGCAGGCATTGATCACAAATGTGCTCCTGACATTGAACAGGCCATCTGGAGAAAGTACATCTTAAACTGCGCTTATAATGTTGCAACCGCAGCCTATGACAATACCATCGGCGAGCTGCGCGCAGATCCTGAAAAAACTGCAGAATATGAGGCTCTCGTACAGGAAGCCTACCAGATCGCTCTTGCCAAGCAAGTAAACATCCGCCCAAAACACATCGAGATCATCATCGACAAATTCCACAACGACTATGCCGACGATGCTACCAGCTCTCTGCAGCGGGATATCCGCGCGGGACTGCAGGCAGAGCTGGATACCTTCAGCGGATATATTGTACGCGAGGCAGAAAAGTATGGAATATCTGTACCTGTTTCCAGAAAAATGTATGAAATACTGAAAGAAAAAACAGGACTATTGTAAATAGCAGAAAACCGGCAACTGATTATTAATTGGATAAGCTGGAGAAAATGCCGACATCATGGCTCGATACCAGGATATGCATTTTGGGCGTATTGAAAAAAGTTGAACGATTCACCCCAATAAACCTGAGGGTGTAATTAAAAATATGCCTATAATTGGGCATTGATATGAGATTATGCAAAGCTTGCCCAATTATAGTACAAACAAATTGAAACATTCTAAATAAAAGTGAAAAAAGAGGATATTAGAAGTAAAATATATTGTATATGCCCATCAGAGCATTCGATTCTAAGAAAGATGCAGCAAGACAGGTTCTCCGGAGTCTGTCTTTTCATTTTGCATAAAAAGACGCCTCCCAAGTCACCTTGCCTTGAGAAGCGCCTCCTATTTTTACATTCTATTCTGCTTAATTTGCAAGCATCATACGATCATTTGCGAACTCACCGCCACTTGCCTCTTCAAACTTCCGAAGAAGATCTGCCACCTTCAGATTCTTCTTTTCTTCTCCGCTGACATCATAGATGATCTTTCCTTCATGCATCATGATCAGACGATTGCCATGTGCAATCGCATCTTTCATGTTGTGTGTGACCATCATAGCCGTCAAATGATGCTCTTCAATGATCTGGTCGGAAAGCGCCAGTACCTTCGCCGCCGTCTTTGGATCAAGTGCCGCTGTATGTTCATCCAGAAGAAGCAGCTTTGGTTCTTTGATCGCTGCCATGAGAAGAGTGATCGCCTGTCTCTGACCACCGGACAGCAGACCAACCTTACTGCTCATGCGATCTTCCAGACCAAGATCCAATTCTCTCAGCTGTTCTCTGAAATCCTCTCTTTCCTTTTTGGTAATTCCCCATCCCAAGCCACGTCTCTGTCCACGTCTTGCGGCAATCGCCATATTCTCCTCGATTGACATTGTCGCTGCCGTTCCGGTCATCGGATCCTGAAATACGCGTCCAAGATAGGATGCTCTCTTATGTTCCGGAAGATCTGTAATATCTACTCCGTCTACGATAATATTACCCTGATCTACCGGCCATACTCCTGCAATCGCATTCAACATCGTGGATTTTCCCGCACCGTTTCCACCAATGATCGTAACAAAATCTCCCGGATTCAGCTGAAGATCCACTCCGTCCAATGCAACTTTTTCATTAATTGTACCTTTATTAAATGTCTTATGAAGATCTTTGATTTCCAACATATATGCCATGCCTTATGCCCTCCTGCGTTTCGTAGAATATTTTTCCTTCAGATACGGAATTGCAAGGAAAACTGCCACAACGATTGCAGAGAATAACTTCATGTAATCAGACGGCATCTTCAGCCATAATACAAGTGTATATGCTATGTAATACAGGATCGCACCCACAAATAAAGAAGCAAGTGTATATGCAAATGCAATTTTTTTGCCTGCACACAGCTTTCCAAATATGACTTCGCTGATAATCACGGCTGCAAGACCGATGACAATTGCTCCACGTCCGAAGTTCACATCCGCAGATCCCTGATACTGTGCATAGATTCCTCCGCACAGACCCACCAGTCCATTTGAGATCATAAGTGCAATTACTTTTGTAAAGTTGGTATTGATGCCCTGTGCACGGGCCATCTGCTCATTACATCCGGTCGCACGGATCGCAGATCCGATCTCTGTACCGAAGATCCAGTACACCACTGCCACCAGTGCAAGGCAGATCACGATCAAACGAATAAAGAACAAATAACTGTCTTGTGCAGATACAAATCTCAGGGAAGCCACCAGTCCTTTCTGTCCGATTCCGATACTCTGGTTTGCTTTTCCCATGATTCCCCATATCAGACCCTGTGCCACATTACCCGGCAGTGCACGGACCAGCGTCATTGGATCTAATGCTGCAAAATAAGCCACCATTTTATCTTGTTCCTTTCTTTTTTTTCTTATTTTTATAACCTTAAGTACGCCGAAGCAGATCTGCCGCGGCGTACTCCATATTATCTCTGTTCTTTTTGATTATTCAGCTTCAATTGCTTCGTAATCATCCGGTACTGTGATTCCGAGTTCATCACAGATTTCTTTATTATACATCTTTGTTACTTCAGGTGCAAATTCAATTTCCATTGTAGAAATATCAGCACCGTTTGCCAATACTTCATAAGCCATTTCACCGGCTCTGTATCCGATATCGTAGTAGCTGATGGATAATGTAGCAATACCACATCCGGTACAGATTCCCTGCTCACCTGCGATGACAGGAATTCCTGCAGGTACACATACATTTTTAACAATCTCTGTATTGGCTGCCATGGTATTATCTGTAGGAATATAGATTGCATCTACTTCTGATACAGCACTTGTAACAACGGACTGAATCTCATTGGAATCAGCTGCTGTATATTCTTTGTATGCAATGCCGTCCTTATCAAGAGCCTCCTCAAACTTCTCTGCCTGATATTTGGAGTTTGGCTCTGCGGAACAGTACAGGATACCCACTGTCTTGGCATCCGGAAGAAGTTCTTTTAACATTGCTTCCTGCTCATCAATCGGAGCCAGATCACTTGTTCCGGATACGTTAATACCGGTTGCTCCTGTCCAGTCTTCAATCTGAAGAGCTATTGCATAATCGGTGATGGAAGTTCCGATGATCGGAATGTCTGCTGTAGCAGTTGCTGCTGTTGTAAGCGGATCCGTTGCATTTGCAAGAATCAGATCAACATTGTCAGACACGAACTGATTGATAATAGTCGCACACATATTGTGCTCGCCCTGTGCATTCTGCTCATCAAATGTTACATTTCCTTCTCCGCACAGTTCTGTGAGCGCATCTTCAAATCCCTGTGTTGCTGCATCAAGAGCTTCATGCTGAACCAGCTGACAGATACCGATGTTATATGCTTCACCGGAAGATTCTTCTGCAGATGACCCTTCCTCGCTACTGTCTGAATTGCCACCGCATGCTGTCATGGAAAGCACCATTGCAGCTACCATAAAAATTGATACTAATTTCTTTTTCATTGTCTTTCCTCCTCAGCGAATACCTCTTTCTCGCATTAAAGCGTCACGTTTTTACACTTCAACTCATGAAAGTGCCTTTTCGATATTCCCTGTTATATTCTTATGCCTTGTATTCGTCAAGAGTTATTTTTTTCTTTTTTCTCTTTCAAACTCACCTGCTCTATCTTATAATGAATCCAGAAATATCTACAAAAAAGGAGAATTATGTATGAACCCGACTGCAACCATATATATGGCTAATAAATCCCGCATCGTGATTGAACTCTTTCCGAAAGTCGCACCAAACACAGTTTCCAGCTTTATCTATGCCGCCAGCCATGGCGTCTTTGACGGACATCCGATCGAGCGAATCGTTCCTGGTCACTGGGTTGACATGAGCTATACCGGATTTCGCAAAAAAGAAGGACAATACCTGATACCATTTGAGTATGAGCTTCATCCTGAGATTACACCTCTGGATTCAGAAGTCGGAAGTGTGTGTATGGGTGGATATGACAACCTTGGCGAAGCCGGATGTGAATTTTTCTTTCCTCTGAGACCTTGCCCGGAACACAAGGGCCATTATCCGGTATTCGGGAAAGTAATATCCGGGCTTGAGGAAATCCTTCGTCTGGAACATGTAGATATCCGACCGGTAGAGGACTTCCCGATTCCCGGTCTCGTGGTGAATACCCCTGTAGAACCGGAGATCATAGATCACGTAGAGCTCGACCTGAAAGGACAGACTTATCCGGAACCAATCCGCATACACGAAGGCGTACTGACACCTTCCTGGGCACAGTTCTGGGAAAGATAGCAGATTTGAATCTGCCACATTGTCAGATTGTGACTCTTCTGCTCTCTTTTACTCTTCCATTTTGGGGATTGGGTGTATAAGACATTTTGCGAACTATACACCCTTTTTCCCCGGAATTTCTTCATATGTTTCTTCAATTTTTTATAAAAATCGGGCATTGTCACGATTGTTTTATATCTACGCCCAATCTTTTCATTTTCAAGGCTTTCTGAACAAATTCATCGGGTAATTCCATTTCATTTTTTTACATACACCCTCCATCCGTCAAATTTTTCTATCATTCTTGACGAACAGGCTGGTTGCCGATATAATAATCGTGTATTAGGCAATGCCTTGATCCACGTTTGTTAGGGAAAATCTCTCTGACAAACGTGTTTTTTATTTTCAAAACTCTGGAGGTCTTTTCATGAAACAAAAACAAGATTTTTTTCAAATGTTATCTTCTTTGTCCTTTGTAATTGTCGGTAATTTTCTGTATGCACTGACAGTAAAATTATTCCTGCTTCCATCCGGCCTTGTAACGGGAGGAACCACCGGAATCGCACTTACGATCCAGCATTTCTTCGGGGTCTCCGTCACACAGTTTGTGCTTGCTTTTAATGTCCTTATGTTAATTGCAGGCTATCTGATCCTCGGCCGGCAATTTGCTGCCACAACTCTGGCCAGCACTTTTCTCTATCCATTCGCACTGGAGATCTTTGACCATGTATTTGGAGACTACATCATAACGGACGATCTGCTGTTGTGCACCATCTTTTCCGGACTTGGAATCGGAATCGCACTCGGAATTGTCATTCGTTCCGGTGCATCTACCGGGGGTATGGATATTCCTCCTCTGATTCTGCATAAGGCTTTTCGGATTCCCGTCTCCGGCAGCATGTATGCCTTTGATGTCCTCATACTGTTAGGACAGGCTCTGTTTCGCCCGGCAGAAAATATACTGTACGGTATCGTATTAGTTATGATATACACGATTGTACTGGATAAGCTGCTGCTGATTGGTACAACAAGAACCGAACTTAAGATTGTCAGTCAGAAATCTGACGAAATCCGAAATGCAATCCTGGAACAGATTGACCGCGGAGTGACTTTACTGGATGGCGAAAGCGGTTACTTTCACGAAAAGACTCAGGTATTACTCAGCGTAATCTCTAAGCGCGAGCTCCCCAAGGTTGAAAGACTGGTTCACTCCATTGACCCGGAAAGCTTTATGGTAGTCAGCCGCGTCAATGAAGTCAGTGGGCGCGGATTCTCCATGAAAAAGAAATACAGATAAAAGGCGGGAGGTCAACTGACCTCCCGTCTCTCTAATTCCAGTTCATTCGTCCATATATCTTTGTAGTCTTAAGTATCTCTTCCTGAAGTTCCTCCGACAGATTTTCCACGGTCAGTCTCCAGCGCCAGTTTGTTCCTATCGTAGACGGCTGATTGATTCTGCTTTTATTATTCATTCCCAGGTAATCCTGTATCGGAATGATGCAGGTTCTGGCATTGCTTCTCATAGCCAGAGCAACAAATGATCTGTGCAGCCATTTCTTCGGTGTATAATGATCGCAGAGATAATCTCTTGCGGATGCCAGTTCTTCCTTCGTAATACTGTCCAGCCATCCATTAATCGTCTCATTATCATGCGTTCCCGTATAAGCTACGCAATTTTCCGGATAATTGTGCGGAAGATAGTCATTCGCCGAACTCGAATCACGGGAATCAAAAGCAAATTCCAGCACCTTCATGCCCGGGAAGCCACTTTCTCTTACGAGCTGCCGCACAGAATCTGTCATATATCCAAGATCTTCCGCGATGACCTCATGCCATCCGAGGCTTTGCTCCACCTGGCGGAACAACTCAATTCCGGGACCCTTCTCCCAATGTCCTCCTGCAGCAGTCTTCGCTCCAAACGGAATCGAAAAATACTCATCGAATCCACGGAAATGATCAATTCTTACCACATCATAAAGCTTAAAACAATACCACAGTCTGGTAACCCACCACTGATATCCTGTATTTTTATGATAATCCCAGCGATACAACGGATTTCCCCAGAGCTGTCCATCTGCGGAGAATCCATCCGGCGGACATCCCGCTACTGCTGTCGGCATGTTATTCTCATCCAGCTGAAACAGTTCCGGATGAGACCAGGTATCTGCACTGTCCATTGCGACATAAATCGGGATGTCTCCGATAATCCGGATTCCCTTACTGTTCGCATAACTCTTTAACCGATACCACTGTTCAAAAAACTTAAACTGAAGATACTGATGAAATTCAATATCAAAATACAGCTGTTCCCGATAGTAATCAAGAGAATATCCATATCTCAGACGGATATCCTCCGGCCACTCTGTCCATGCTTCTCCGCCAAACCAGTCTTTCAGAGCCATAAATAACGCATAATCAGATAACCACCACTGATTCTCTTTTACAAACTTCTGATACTCGGAATTCTCACTGATATTACTTCTTTCATACGCTTTTCGTAAAAGCGGAAAGCGATGGTCGTACATTTTTTTATAGTTGATATCATCTGCTTTCTCCCCAAAGTCAGCCGCATCACACTCTTCCTTTGTTAAGACCCCTTCTTCAATCAACGTTTCCAGACAGATAAAATACGGATTGCCGGCATATGTAGAAAAAGACTGATAAGGAGAATCCCCATAACTGGTAGGTCCCAGGGGAAGAATCTGCCAATAAGTCTGTCCGGCCTCTTTGATCCAATCTACAAAACGATACGCACTTTCTGAAAAACAGCCAATTCCATACTTTGATGGCAGGCTGGATATCGGTAATAATATACCTGCTGCTCTGTTCATAACATACTCCTTATCACGCCGGACATCATCCGTCGGCTCTTTGCTTATTTTTTGTATTATACTATTACCATAAACTAATTTTCTCCATTTTTCTTGTAATATCTTATTCAATTATAATACAATAATACGATTTTATAATCCCTCTTCCCTTTTTCTTTTATAAACTGCAAGAACACGCGTCCCTACTACCAATGCCAATCCTATGAACGCAGTTGCGTACAGTACTTCGACACTTTCTCCTTGTTTTATCATATCCGCAATATCATTAATATAAAAAACGTAAAACACCATAATAAGAAATGCTATACCTGCATTCAATGCTTCAATCCAGATATTCGAGGAACGATATCTTCTAGCCGGAAGCTTTGCATCCAGATAAATCGTACAACCCATTAAAAGAACCACGGCAAGCCAGCAAAAAACATTCTCCACCGTCATATTCGGGATCCCTCCCTGAGCAAGGAAAAAAGGAACATAAAATGCCAGAAGTGCACTGATTTCCAACAAGTGAAGAACGACCTGAAATCCGTACAATTGATTTTCTCCGATCGTCCGAATTAACATCTGCTCCGTTTCTTTTTTGTAATCTTCTTCTTCTATTTTTCTTCCCGCGAGGAGTTCACTCACCTGCAGATCAAATAATTTGCAGATATCTTCTATCAGACATATATCCGGCAAAGAACGCCCCGTTTCCCATTTTGAAACAGCACGATCCGTTACCCCTAATTTTTCACCAAGCTGCTTCTGCGTCCAGTTTTTAGACTTTCTGCATTCGGCAATAAACAGTCCGACTTTTTTCACATCAATCATCGCCGTGACCTCCCTCCTCTGTTATATGTTAATTATGGCATATCTTTCTAAAAAATGCACCATACTGTCAGTAGAGTCGGAGTTTTCCCGTCATCGGATGCGAAAGTATTTTCTACAACTTTATTCTTCCAGACCTTTGATGACATTCCAGGCTTCTTCGTCGAATTTTCTGTCCCGGTAATAATATTCTTTATCTTCTTCTTTAATACTCCGAATCACCCTGCATGGATTACCTGCTGCCACCACCCAGTCCGGAATATCTCTGGTCACTACACTTCCGGCTCCGATCACCGTATTGCTCCCGATATGTACTCCCGGAAGGATCACAGTGCTTCCTCCGATCCATACATTATCTCCGATCGTAACTTCAATTCCATATTCGTACATGGAATTCCTGGATACCGGATGCACCGGATGCCCAGCCGTATAGATTGCAACATTCGGTGCCAGCTGGCAGTTATCTCCGATCTTTACCCTCGCAACATCTAAGATCGTGCAGTTATAGTTCGCATAGAAATTCTTTCCAACCTCGATATGAAATCCATAATCGCAGTGAAAAGGCGGATTGATAAATGCATTTTCCGATTTCCCCAGCAGTTCCTTTACAATTTCCGCAATTCCTTCAAAATCAGAACAATCTGCCGTATTTAATCTCTGCAGAATTTTTCTGCAGGCTTTCTGCTCTTCCATAATCTGTTCATCTGAGATGTATGCCATCCCCCGGTCTCTTCTTTCGGCCTGATTCATTGCACGCCTTCCTTTCCTCTGAACATTTGTCATATTAGCAACAAGACACATTTTATGATCATTATTTCTTATATCCGGTCGCAAAATCAACGACATTCCTAAGTGATCGGCCATTCAGGTATGCTTCCAGATTCTCAGCCGCAATATCAACAATCCGTTCAAATGTCTCCGGAAGATGATACTGTCCGGAAATATGAGGTGTGATCATCACATTGTCCTGTTTCCACAGCGGATGTTCTGCAGGAAGAGGTTCCGGATCCGTTACATCAATCCCTGCCGCCATGATCTGATGATTCTTAAGAACTTCATATAATAAATCCGTGTCAACGGCGCTTCCTCTTCCTCCATTCAAAAAGATTGCCTGCTTTTTCATCAACGCAAACCTTTCTTTTGTATAAATGTGATGCGTCTCCTTTGTTCCCGGCAAAAATGAAACAATTACATCTGCTCTCGGCAATACTTCATCCAGCTGCTCCGTCGTATATAATTCATCCACTCCGTCTGGACATTCACATTTTCTGCGTTTTATGCCAAGTGTATAAGCTCCCAGTGCTTTTGCCATACGAGCAAAATGAAGTCCGATATCCCCCAGGCCGACAACCAGCACCGTTGCATCTGTAATAGATACTACCGTTCCCTCATCTGTCCATTCAGTTCTCGCCTGTGCATCCCGGTAAAGATGCAGCTTTTTCTGTAACATGAACATCATACCAAACATATGCTCCGCAACAGCTTTACTGTATGCTCCGGTTGCATTCGTCAAAATAGTTCCGTCACTTAAGATCCCAGGTATTACATATGGATCCGCTCCTGCAGAGTTCAACTGCAAAAACTCCAGTCGATTCGATGCCCTGATTTTTTCTGCCGGAACATTGCCGATGATGAACTCTGCATCGGCAATCACAGACTCTTCCACCTCCGTTGGTGAAGAATAGATAAATCTGCATCCTTTTCCTGCTTTCTCCAGTTTTTCTTTATGTCTTTCCTGTACCGGTATTACAACCAAAACCTTTTTTTCCATTTCCCTTCTCCTCATCATTATTCACTGTATTGCTCAAGCATCCTGCCAAGTTCCGTCTTCATTCTCTCCGCCACATGTTCCGGTCCGATGATCTTCACTCCATCTCCCAGTGCGAATACCCAGCTCAGGAACTGACTGCTCACCTGCACATCCACATTTACTGTAAAATGCTCTTCGTCTGCAGGAATCATCATTATATCCTTACCAAACCGGTCAATCATAACTCCCGCAAAACTGTTTTTTACCAGAAGTCTGACACGTTCTTCCTTTCCTCCATACATTCCAAAACTCTTCTTCGCATAAGCCGCCATATCAAGCTTCTGAAAGAGTTCCTTTCCTTCCCTCATTTCCTTCGACATCCGTATATGAAGCATCTTATCCACCCGGTAATGTTTGATCATGCCTGCATCAGAATCATAACCGATCAGGTAATAGTTCTCATTATCCCAGGACAGCCCCCATGGACTGATATGATAATAAGCTCCTCCATGCCGAAGTTCCATTTCTTTTTTTACATTCCACTGAAAATATTGAAAACGAATCTTTCTGTTTTCCGCAATTGCATTATGAATCTCATCCACATTGTAATAGATACTCTCATTCATGGTCTTGATACGACCGGATACGAATACCTGCCGCTGCAGCTTTGCCGCATCGAATCTGCTGACCAGCGTCTCCAGCTTTTTGATCAGTTCATTGGATTTTCTTGCAGTAATGAACTTCGAAGACTGAATCGCATCCACCAGCAGCTTCAGTTCCGGAAGCTCAAACTGACGATCCACCACATGATAATGATAGCGGTTGCCGACCGGCTCTCCCTCCACTTCAATTCCCAGTTTTTCCAGATCTTTCAGATCATTATAGATACTCTTTCGTCCGGCTGTCACCCCATAGTTTTCAAGACTATCTATAATCTCCGGCATCGTAATGTAATGCTCCTCATCTGTCTTTTCCGTCATGATTTTCGCCAGATAATATAATTTAAATTTCTGATTTGCTCCTTTAGCCATATCGTACTCCTGTTTACACATTACTTACACATTTTTTCTTAGTATAACACATGTGGACAGTTTTTGTGATACAATAAAAGGCATCGATAGAAAGGACGAAATCAGTATGAATTCTCAACAAATAGACTTTGGTGGCAGCAATGTCAGGCACAATATCCTTTCTGTAGTTGCCCCAATGCTGGTCGCTCAGATCCTAAACCTGCTTTACAATATTATTGACCGTATCTATATCGGAAAACTTCCGGGCGAAGGCACCGTTGCTCTTGCCGGGCTCGGTCTGTGTTTTCCGGTTATTACCATGGTAACTGCATTTGCCAATCTGTTTGGACAGGGCGGTGCTCCACTGTGTTCCATCGCGAGAGGAAAACGAGACACAAAAGGAGCCCAGAAAATAATGAATCATGCATACTTTATGCTGATACTTACCGGAATCATGATTACAGTTCTGGGAATTCTGTTCCACAAACCCATTCTCTATCTGTTTGGTGCAAGTGATACTACTTATCCATATGCCGCCGGCTATATGGTGATCTACCTTCTGGGGACAGTTTTTGTCATGACCGCTCTGGGCCTCAACCCATATATCAACTGTCAGGGTTTTGCCAAAATCGGTATGAAGACAGTAACACTCGGTGCGATCAGCAATATTATCCTCGACCCGGTCTTTATCTTTTTACTGCATCTGGGTGTAAAAGGTGCGGCTCTCGCTACGATTATCTCTCAGCTTTTTTCCGCCCTATGGGTGCTCCGGTTTCTGACCGGGGCGCAGACAGAACTGAAGTTAACTTTTCATGAATTCCATCCGGACTTTACCTGCATCTGTGAGATTACAAAACTGGGAACTTCTTCTTTCGTCATGTCCTTCACCAATGGACTGGTGCAGGTTGCATGCAATTCCATGCTTCAGATCTTCGGAGGCGACATCTATATCAGTGTCATGACGGTAATCAATTCGATTCGCGAAATTGCACAGACTCCTGTCATGTCTCTTGCCGAAGGGTCTTCCCCTGTCATCAGCTATAATTACGGTGCCGGGCAGACAGATCTGATGAAAAAAGCAATCCGCTTCATGACTATTACCTGTTTTGGATATACTCTGTCTATCTGGGGAATGATATCCGCTTTTCCCGAATTGTTTATCAGAATCTTTAATCATGATGCGTTACTCATTGAAAAGGCGGTTCCGTCACTGCATATATATTTCTTCGGATTCTTTATGATGGCTTTTCAATTTACCGGACAATGTGTATTCAAAGCACTCAATAAGGCCAAACAGGCCGTATTCTTTTCCATATTGCGAAAGGCGATCATCGTAGCACCGCTTACCTTCATACTCCCACATATTGCAGGTCTTGGTGTCGTCGGAGTATTTCTCGCAGAACCAATCTCCAGCTTTATCGGAGGACTGGCCTGCTACATTACCATGAGAAAAACTGTGCTGGCAAAATTATAATGCCAGCACAAACTATCTTTAACAATTCTATTCCTTTTTCTGATGACGCAGTGCATAATCCTCCCGTATCTCATCTGCCCATCTGTCATTCTCTTCAAACGCCATGGCAGCTGTCGTTGCTGCACAGGAGCGCATCCTGGATACCGCTTTACTGAGCACCTCATAGTTTAACTGAGTTCCCTCTCTGTCACACTCATACTTGACTGCTCGATTCGCCTGTATTCCAAACCTGCCTGCGACAGCAATTGCATCAATATTGGCTCCAAGAAACAGAAATTCCCAGCCATACTTTGCTTTCTGACGCTCTAACATATGCTTTACTTTCTCATAGGTATATCTTCGACTTGCATTTTCCATACCATCTGTTGTAATAATAAATAATGTTTTTTCCGGGCGATCTTCTTCTCTCGCATATTTGTGAACATTTCCAATATGATGGATCGCTCCTCCGACTGCATCCAGAAGCGCTGTGCATCCCCGCACATAATATTGTCTGTCATTCATTGGTTCTATTTTGTCAAGCGGCACTCTGTCATATAATACTTCTGTCGTATCATCGAATAATACAGCAGAAATAACAGCCTCTCCTTCTTCCTTTTTCTGCTTATCAATCAGAGAATTGAATCCTCCGATCGTGTCACTTTCCAGACCACTCATTGATCCGCTCCTGTCTAATACAAATACTAATTCTGTTAATCCTTTTTTCATATGTATGACTCCCTTCTGAAATACTGTTTTCCTATCTGATGTCAGAATCATAACATACACAGAAAAAAATAAAGTCGCCACACAGGCGACCTTAAAAACATCATCATGCGTTAAACTATGAAATCAGACAGGGAAGTCCATGTTCCTCCAGCTGTATATCCAGTTCAATCATGTCATAGATCTGATTTTCAATAAAATAGGAGAAGATCACATCCGTCTTATCACAGGGCGATAATGCATATCCTGCCCTGGCAAGAAGATCTCTTGTTTCATCCATATTGAGCTTTGCTCCGATACACAGACACATCGCTGTCATTTTCTGCGGGTGCGCATTCGGATTGTTCTTAATCTTTGAGAACGTTTTTTTGTCCACAATAGCACGTTTATAGACTTCTGCATTCGTCATTCCTTTGGATTTAATCAGGTACAGAAGATACTGCGAAAATGTATCCGTCAGATGCTTCATCCGTTCTTCCAGTGCGCTTTCATGTGCTTCACTGAAGGTATATTCATCAACGGATTCCCGGATCAGTCCTCCGCTCTCAACCTCTGCAGCTCTTGCCGCCCTTTGTCTTGCCGCAGGATACATATTTCCCGGGAAGGAAGGATATACATATTCCTCTTCCCGCTTTTTCTGCACATAATTCCGGTCAATGTAGGTTTCCAGATCCGGACAGATCTGCTTTCCAAGTCCGGTTGCCTTTCCATCGAATACAACCAGATAGATCATCATTTCCTGATGAAGCAGAAATGAATGGATCTCATCGACAGCAATCCGCATTCCCTCTTCTTTCGGATAGCCGAATCCACCGGTTGAGATCAGCGGAAATGCAATTGAGCGAATCTGATTCTCTGCCGCAATCCGCAGACTGTTCCGGTAACAGGATCTGAGTTTGCGTTCTTCTCCCAGAAATCCACCCCGATAAAGGGGACTGACCGCATGGATAATATACTTTGCCGGAAGCCGGAAGCCCGGAGTCAGAAATGCTTCCCCTTCTTTTACATAACCAATCTTTTTCCTGCATTCCAGAAGCTGTTCATATCCCGCAGCTTTATATACCGCATAATCACAGCCTGTTCCTACGGTCGGATGATCATTGGCCGTGTTCACAATTGCGTCCACTTCCATATTTACAATATCATTTCGAACGATTTTAAATGGCACTTTTTCACCTCATTTGCATATGCATTTTTCTCAGGAACAGGTACCTTTTCCGGATCCCGGTCGTGGAGGATTGCTTCTGCCTGAAGACGCCCGCTTTCTATAGCGTAGGAGATTCCTTCCCCACTTTCGAAACACGAAATATATGCACAGTCTCCGATCCGTGGAATCTTCGTTCCATCCGTCGGCATATGCCGGGTCGCACCGATCACCGCTCCTTTCGGCTTCCTCTCATAGCTGCAGTCTGAAAAATAAGTCTTTTTCATCTGCTCTTCAAACTCCGCAAATAACCGCTTCACCTCTTCCCGGCGGTCTGCACTCCACACTCCGTAGTTCCACAGACGTTCTCCCACCGGAAAGAGCCAGGCATAGCCTTCTCCATACTGCCAGTCATATTTGAAATAAAAGGTATCCGAAGGAAGGCGACAATCCCCATATACTCTGGCCGACATTCCCACCGGCACATCATCCGGTTTTGCAACACCAAGCTTCTGCCCTCCGATTGCCCCACAGGCAAGGACAACCCGGTCTGCCGTAAGACTTCCATCCACCAGATAACCGGATCCGTTCTTTCTTACAGATAAGACCGTCCTGTCCGTCATTACCTCACATCCGGCCTCCCTTGCAAGCCGCAGAAGATACCCATCGAATACATCTCTGGATAATCCATAGGCATAATCTTCATATCCTTCATTTCGGCAATAGCGCCTCTCCTCTATCTCTCCAAAGTTGGAAGTAACATTACGATATATTTTTTTCCCGCCAAGGGATATCAGGTCCTTTTCCTGAATATTGATGTTCTTCAGTACCTGCATACAGTGGCTTGACAGTCCGTCTCCGCAGACTTTCCCGGTCAACTCTCTTCGCCGTTCCAGAATCAGGCATTTTTTTCCTGCCCGCGCAAGCGTAAGTCCACATGCAAGTCCTGCAGGCCCGGCACCTATAATAATTATATCATAATTCATATCTCTGTCCCATTCAAGTGCATACACATCACGTTGCAATTCTTACCAAAACAGGCTGCCGCCTATATATTGATCACATGTGCCTTGATGCTTCCATAATATTTCCCGAGCAGATGCCAGGTCAGCTCCGTCAGATTCAGCCTTGCATTCGGCTTCTTCGTGAACAGACCACGGAAATTCTGTATCCACATTTTGTATATGTTCAGATCATAGTTAAACCAGGATCCGTACCGTTTCTGCAATTTACTGCTTGACACCCCGTTTCGGAAGCTTTTTTTCCGGATTCCGTTAAGCGTATTGACACTGTGTGCCCGGATAACAACCGACGGAATATACATCAGCTTCGCTTGCTGTTCCAGTGCACGCCAGCACAGATCCACATCTTCCGCATTATTGGCAAACCACAGGTCAAACCCTTTGATCTGCTTCAGAAGCTTTCTGGTATAGGCACAGTTTGCCGTGACAAATGCATCATTCAGTTTTTTTTCTTTTACCTGATAAGCCTCATCCCCAAAACTCATGATCAGTCTCCAGGCAAGTGTTCCCCAGTATTCCTCATATTTATTCTCAAAAGGAGCCGTTGTCACTTTTCCTCCCAGACCGTCCAGCTCGTATTTTACAAATGCTTTTTCTATCTCTTCCAGCCAGTTTTTCTCAACGATGCAGTCTCCGTCTGTAAATGCAATGATATCTCCTTTTGCACGTCTGATTCCGACATTTCTTCCCGCAGCTGCCGTCTTTTTCGGATTTTCCAGTATCGTCACCTCCGGAAATCTGGAGGCCAGCATACGGGTGCGATCTGAAGATCCCCCGTCTGCAAGCAGGATCTCATCTGGCTTGCGCGTATTGTGAACCAACGCATCTATACATGCTGTGATATGTTTTTCTTCATTATAAACCGGAATTACTACTGATATTTTCATCTCTGCTCTCTTTCCTTCAGTCTGTGCATCTGTTCCAGACATACGTCATAATTCTGTGCATACAGAAGATCCGGGGATTCTTCTGATTCCACATAGACATACTTCTTTCCCAGCATATATCCATCCACAGACATATCCAGACTGAACTTTTCATTTACCATGTGCTGCTTTCCGTCAAGACAGGCCCGTCTGCAGTCTGTTCCATACAGATTGTTCTCATAAGTATAATAACAGAGCCGGTTTACCGTTGCGTACGTAATTCTTCCATACATCAGCATCGCATCGATTCCCTGCTCCCGCAGAAGCCGGCAATGTCTTGGCTGATCCGTCGCAATCACTACCGGCGCCAGTGATTCAAGGAACTGATAATGCAACAGATTCACTGCACGATTTCTGGCTATCCCCATATAACTCCATACAAGCAAAAGCCCGGTATCCAGCTTGCCAAGCCTGCGCAGAAGTCCGATATCCTGAAGAAATACTCCATCAAGCAGGCCCTGATGATTCCAGTAACAGATATGCTGAACCACCTGATCGAACACCGTATCCGTCAGATAACACGGGGTCTGGTAATAGACCTTTTTCCCGCTTTCTTTCAACTGTCTCATCCGGTCTTCCAGCTCTGCACTTCCTCCGGGGAACATCCGGTAATTACAGTACATATCTCCCAGAACGACACCATCAATCTCTATATTGGCACCAATTTTGGCCACCGTATTCTCATCATATGTTTCCAGCGAAATAATCATTGATTCCACCCCCTGTTTCCACGGGTAAAGAAATGCAGATAAGCATCCACGCTCTCTTCCTTCTGATATTTTTCAAGATTTTCTTTCAGAGCATGTACCATCGGCACTCTGAGTTTTCCCGGTACCGTCCGCCCTTCAATCTTATAAGAATAGATTCCGATCGCCAGAAACAGTCCCGCCACTTCCGCAGTACGTGTCGGAGGCTCCGAGATCGGCTTTGCCTCACCGGTCACTTTCCCATCTTCCTGCAGTACGAAAGGTTTTCTGCAGAAAAGGATGTGCTCTCCATTCTGAACCCCGTGCGGAATCCTGCACTGCCTGATATCATTAAAGCAGGTACCGCCTTCCGCAACCAGTTCATATTCCAGATCCGGTTCCGCACTGATGATCCCGGCCATTTCTTCAAAATACAGATTGGCATAAAAGATGATGCGGGTCACGCCTAACTCTTTCAAAAGTCTGACTGTCTCTATGTTGTAGACCCCCATCAGTGTACTCGCATGCATGTGGGCATGTTTGAGTCGTCCCGAAAAATACTGAACCAGACCGAATTCCGAGAATATCACTGCATCCACACCCAACCGGTCTAATTCAAAGATCTGCCCAATCAGACGTTCCATCTGATCCTGCCCCACATTTGCATTGATTGCAACATATAACAGAACGCCTTTTTCATGACAGAGTGTCACTGCCTCCTGAATCTGTTCCAGGTTAAAGTCCGCGCTGTCCGGACGGGAACTGTATCCCTCAAGCCCGATATAGATGGCATCTGCGCCCTCCCGGATCATCAGTTTCAGATCCTCTAAGTTTCCTGCCGGAGCAAGTATTTCGTATTGTTTCATTCTTTCTCCTCCCTCACAGATCTACTGCGCATGGAAAATATTATAAGAACATCCCTCCGCTGTTTTGTACCGGTTTATCTGCTTCTACAAGATACTTTGGCTTCAGTCCCCGCAGATTCATGTGCTCCAACAGCATCGGTCGGGCAGAAACAGTATCGCAGGACAACAGTTCTTTCAGCTGGCACAATAACTCTTCTGTCGGCGAAACGCCCGCTTCATCATATATCAGACATACTCTTCCATCTTCATGAAGCTGTACCTGGCAATGTACAAGGCCTGCCGGCAGTGTAATCTCTTCCACCTGTTTCGGAGAGATCCATGTCCCGTCCGGCAATTGTACACAGTCATCCATCCTTCCAAAATATTCAAACCGTGGAAGCCTGCTGCCGCACGGACATGGTTCCTGCATGATCCGAAGCAGATCTCCGGACCAGTAACGAAGCAGTGGGAACCCCTTGTCCCAGAGAGTTGTATACACACCGATGCCGACCTTTCCCGGCTCTACCGGTTCTCCCGTCTCCGGAGACACCACTTCGATATAAAGATCCTGATCAAAATAGTGGAAACCGTTCTGTTCCATGCATTCATTGCCAATCGGACCAAACACCTCACTCATTCCAAAGGAATTGTAGACTTTAGCATCCCATGTCTCTTCCAGCAGCTTCCGTCTGGCTTCTGAGAGAAAATCTCCGCCCAGAATCAGACGTTCTACAGAAGACTTCGCGGCAATCTCCCTCCACTCGGGACTTGCCGCCAGAAAAGAAGCTACCTGTGGAAGCGTTGCAATGTCTGTCACCGGAAGACTCTGGATCACATCTATGATATTCTCCGGAGACGGCTGCGGGCAAAGTGTCATCCCCATCCTCATCGCATGAAACTGCCATATCATACAATGTCCCATCACCGGACTTCCGATCGGCCCAAATACAGCACCCAGACCTCCCGCTTTCATTCCCAGCGCGGAATAAAAGGTCCGGACATATTCTGCCTGTTTCCTATGATCCAGTTGGCTGTGAACATAGAATGTTTTTTTCCCGGTTGTTCCGTTGCTGGAATACAGTCCATAGATCTCCTCAGGTGCCGTTCTGGTTCTGCTGTATGCAGATGAATTCCGCAGGTCTTCTTTTACCGTAAATGGAATTTTAAGAAATTGTTCTTCCGTACGTACTTCTGTCAGATTTACCCCACTCTTTTTACAGTGCTCTGTATAAAACGGCAGATCAAAATATCCCTTATGTATCGCCTCAATTGCTCTTTTCATCATTCGATCAGACTCCTAACATTACAAGTATATAAGTTATCAACAGAAACAGGCTGTATATCACAGCAGTAACCACATTCTGATAACAGGTTCCGTCCATCTGTGGTTTAAAATAAATGATCTGTTTCCCCATACTGGAAAACTCCCTTTTCCGGATACACTCCCACAAAAAACCCGCTTCATTCCACAGAAGCAGTGCCTGTACAACAAACTGTTTTCCAAAAGTGGTTCCTTTGTATTTCATAAGATGATTGACACACAGACTTGTCATTCCCATTTCCCACAGTGGAATAACCACAACTCCGGCAAAAAACCACGGATTTACCATACATCCCAATATCAGATACAGCAGGATTCCGTACAAAATCATCAATATCCTCCTCGGCATACAACAGCATCCCATCTGCGGATACCGTTCCAGAAGATACAGATCTCCGGCTCCATAATGGAAGACTCTGCGGAACATGGATTTTACAGGACTCCAGGTGGATTTACTGTGATACACAAGCGCCTCCGGGACACTGTACAGTGTATACCCTGCCTTTGAGAGCCGAAGTCCCATATCCACATCTTCGCCTCCCGGGTTCTTTGGAAATGACTCATCAAACCCTCCGACAGACAGGAATGCATCCTTCTTTACCGAAAAATTAGCCGTCGGGGACCAGGTCAGCGTCTTCCCCCACTTCGGCGTGGAAAAGAATATGGTATAAGGTGTTTTTTCTACCACCTTCCAGAACCAGGTATCCTCTCCGACAAATTCCAACGGGCCGGCTGCGCCTCCGGCCTCGGGATATTCCCTGTATATTTCTGCATAATGCTTCAGTATCTCCGGAGTTGCCAGACAGTCTGAATCCAGAAACAGTATGACCTCATACTGACACTTCTTCGCTCCATAATTTCTTTTTGCAGACACTGTGATGTCCTGATAAAAATACTTTGTATGATATTTTTCACTGAGTGCACGCACATTCTCTATGCTGTCTCCAAGACTGCTGTCCACCAGGATGATCTCTGTCGGAAAATCCACCTGCTCCTGTGCCTTTTGTACTGACTGCAGAAGCTCATCCAATAATTTTTCGCGTCCGCGCGAAATGATCACTATACTAATACCGTCCATATCTGCTCCTTTATATCAACCGTCGGATACATACGCCCAGCAGCATGACTGCGAATGTGATCAGGTAGATGGAAAACATTGCAATCTCACGCCGCTGCATATACTTGGTCTGCTCCAGTGAGAATGACATCTCCTTATGCAGACACCGGATATCATGATTTTTTAAACCTGCAATCTGATAATAAAGTCTGTAAAAGGTACGGATCATCTTGCCCATAGCATAATACAGCGGATGTCCGCCCTCCTTGTGAACACAATCATAGACATACACGGTTATCACATGCAGCGCAAGCCAGATCAATACACAAAGCAGCGGTTCAAGGCTTCGAAATCCCGCAGACAGGATCCCACCTGCCAGAAACGAAGCGGTAAACAACACTCCGCTCTTTGGTATACAGTCTACAAAGATCTCCGGATGTCTCTGACTCAGGAAGTAATCCATACTTCCCCAGCGATGGGTACGGTCATAGATTGCCTTCGGGTGATTCCAGGTCTCAGTTGAATGCAGCGTAACCGCCTGCGGACAGGACTTGATCAGATATCCGGATTTGGTGATCCGATAGGTCATATCAAGGTCATCCCCGCCCAGCGGAAATGGAAAATTCACTTCAAACATTCCGACTTCAAGCAGCACCCGTCTGTAAAACGATACATTATTCCCAATCGTCCAGGAATTATAGGGGAACCGCTCAGCAAAAGAAAACGAATCCAGATAAGTGGTCTGTTCTACGACCTTCCACCACCATGTCTTTCTTCCGACAAATCGGGTAAGGCCGAAGACGCCTCCGAGATTTTTCTCTGTGGCATTCAGGAATCCTTCTGCGTGGTATCTCAGCAGTCCCTCTTCGGCCGCAACATCAGAATCCAGAAACAGTACTACTTCATACTGTGCCTTTTCGATTCCCAGATTCCTCTTTTTCCGGACACTGTTTTCTCCCGGAATGAATATCGCCTGATAAGTTTCACAAAGTTCTTCTATCCGTGTGGCATCTTCTGCCTTGCCACTGTTTACAATCAGAACTTCGGTCTCTCCATATGGGTAAGACTGTCTCTCCGGAACCAGGCTCTGGAGCAGCCGTTCCACCAGATTCGTTCTGCCGTTTGTCGGAATCACAATTGAAAGGTTTAATCTCTGTTCCATGTTACATCTCCTGGTCTAATAAAAACATCGTCACTTCTCCGGTACACAGATACCAGCAGCCGCTGCAATCACAGTTCATCATCTGTTCCCTCGCCTCCTGGTATTCCTCACTGTTCCAGATCTCCTTCAGAGAACGTTCCTGCAGATTACCGATCGGTTTGAAGCATCCGTCCCAGCAGCAGTGTACATTCATGTACGCATCGACAAAGACGTTCGTATATCCGATCAGACAACGATAATCAGAAGGGACCCTCTGATCCTTCAGGAAAAAGTCCGGAAGGTGTGCGATAAATCCTTCCGAATTGGCGATCAGCATTCCTTCTCGTTTCATTTTTAATAAAGTTCCCGTCAGAGTAAATATCTCTTCCGGATCCGTAATACGCAGTTCATTTGGAACCGACGGATTGAAATGATGATATGGGCTGATCTGCACATAGATTCCACGACTCGTCATATACTCGATGAATCCAGGCAGTTCTTTTGCGTTGTTCTTCGTAAGTACGGTCGTTACATGAATATGCGCGTCTCCATACTTTTCCTTCAGCGCCACTGCAGCATCGATTCCCGCCATGGCATCCTGAAAATCCGCACCCCGCTGCTTGTTATATGTCTCCGGATCCAGAGAATCAAAAGACATGATAATATAACGAAGTCCTGCCGCACCCAGCTCATCCCAGCGTTTCGGAAGCAACAGCCCGTTTGTCATCAGAACCGGCGTAATATGCTCCGCGATCAGAGCACGGATGATCTCATCGATATCCTGGCGCACCAGCGGCTCTCCTCCATTGATAGATGCTGCTGTCACGTGCATATCTCCTGCCTCCCGGATCGTCTTTTTAATCAGATCCAAGCTGATGTCACTCTTTTCTTCCTCCTGATTCGAATACGCATGCGAGCAGTACGCACAATTGGAATTACATCTGTTGGTAATCTTCATCATCAGATACTTCGGGCCTTCCGGCACTCTGTGTTCCAGAATACACTGCCGGACTTCCCTTCGCATGCTGCTTTTATCACTGTCACCAAACAGGATCTTCTCCACCTCATAGACTGCACTAAACAGATTATCTTTCATATTTCCTCTCCTCACTCTTTCCTTTTCGTTGATCCGTCAGTATCTTCACCGGGAATTCCAGATGTCTGACTGCCGGCCGCAGCAGAATCAGTATCCAGGCTGCAAGCAGGACCGTCCACCACGGATTCTGCTGCATCAGCAGGATAATAAATATAAGCGGCAGGTAATGATTATAAAAATCCTCCAGCGGAACCTGATCAAAAGAATACAATCCGCCGTGTCCATATACCATCCTGCATCCTCTCCAGCGAATCAGGGAGAGGATGGCATAACCTGCCAGAAACACGATCGTCCATCGATGAAGTCTGCAGACCGGCATCAGCAAGACTGCAATAATCAGCAGTTCTGCCACAAATGACCACTGGATCAATACAGCCACCTGTGGCTGATGCTCCAGTGCAAATGTCTCCACACCTGCCCTGCGGTCGTTTTCTGCATCGATATATTGATGTACCAGTATGTACCGGATTCCCACACAGAAACTTAACATCATCCACAGCACATATCCTTTATCGACCGGCATATCCAGCAACACCGGAATCAGCAGAAGCGGAAAACACCTCTGCGCCGTCGATGATACCAGAAGCCCGAGTACTCCCCGCTCTTTAAAACGTAACGGCGGCGCAGAATAAGATCCGCCAAAAAAATAGATCACGGCCAGCACCAGTATCGTCTTCCATCCATGTGAAACGAGCAGAACCGGAAGACACCCGAGAACCACGGAACCCACAACCAGCAGAAACGGCACATGTTTCGGCAGACGATGCATGATCTTCTTTTTTCCAGCTTTCTGATCCACTTCCATATCCGCATAATCATTGATCAGATATCCAAATGCCAGAAAAACACTGTCAAATACAATCAGCAGAAGCACCATCTTAAGTTTGTCTGCCGCATAGATTTCCTGTGAAGCTATCGTGGCATATAACACCGGGAGCATCAGCATCGGTACCTTTGAATCGTACCATTCTCCCACACGGAACAGCTGATTCCATTCACTCAGCATCTTCATACGGAAACCTCCTCACGGATGACTGCATTTACCTTTGGTGCAGCGATCATAAACCACGGCGTAAATGTATCCGGAGCATCCATCATCTGCTGTTCCAGACGGGATAGTTCTACCCATACCGTCTCCGAGATCTCCTGCGGATCCGGTGTAACCTTATCTTCCCATCTTCCGACAAACACATGGTCATACTCAAATTCTGCGCAGATATCCGAAAATCTGTGATAATACGTAAAGGAAAATACTTCCTTTACTTCCGTCCGGATTCCCAGTTCTTCCATCATCCGTCGCGGCACTGCTTCTTCCAGTGTCTCCCCTCTTCTTGGGTGAGAGCAGCAGGCGTTCGTCCATAGACCGCCGGAATGGTACTTGCCTTCTGCACGCTTCTGCAAAAGCATATATACCTTTTTGTTCACTACTTTATATAAAAACACAGAAAATGCGCGATGCAGACTCGCAGTTCTATGAGCTTCCATTTTCTCCTGATGACCAGTCTCTTCATCCTTCATATTTACCAGTATCAATTCATCACTCATATCACATATCCTTTCTCTTTACATCTGCAAGCGCCAGTGTATGGTTCATTACATAAGAACACTGGTCACAATAAGCCGGAACTTCACCGCGGTAAAACTGTTCTCTCATCCTTATCAATGCCGGTGCATTGTAAAATTCACTGTCATCCATCTCGAAGAGATTTCCCACCTTTTGCAGTGTATTCATACAACATGCATACACATTTCCCTCCAGATCCAGGTTCGTACGCCCAAGCAGAGAATCGCACATGCCTGTACACTCATATTTTCCCGGAACCAGCGAAGCATCGTCACTGCTAAGAAGCACTGCATTGTGAATCATCATCTTCTGATCTTCTGCGCAGAACAGCGGCTCCATCTGAAATGGCAGCGCATCTGCTCTCTTTTTTTCCTCTTCCATGACTTCTGCGTCTTCTTCCTGAAGCCATTCCACCGGATAATATACACGGATTCCAAGCTTTCTCCCAAGCTCAATCCCCTCCCTGAGATAATGGCTGGTCAGATGCGGATAATAAGTCAGGCAATCCTTTTCATTATTCAGAACCGGATGACTTCCCAGGCGATTCAGGCTGATCTGGGAAAATCCATGCTCCCATGCAAACCGAACCATCTGCGGAATCTGTGTAACATTCTGACGCATGATCACGACTTCCATCATCAGTTCGATCTCCGGTGCATATTTCTGAAGCCGGTTCAGGTTCTCAAGAAATGTTTCAAAGGAAAGTCCCGGTCGGATTCCTTCATAGATCTCCTTCGTCACGGCATCACAGGAGATCCGCAGGTGCTTCGTTACAGGAATCAGATGCTCCAGGATATTCTGCGGAAGATAAGAAAGATTCGTATTCGTCGTTACTTCAATCTCATACTTTCGGTATAACTCCAGCAGCGCATCCAGATTCTTCGTCATCAATGGTTCTCCATATCCATGAAGGACCATAAGCTCACAGGACGGCAGCAGAGAGGTGATCCGATCTATCATCTGCTCCGATATATGCTGCGCTCCCCGGTTCCCATAGATCGCATGTCCGCACATGATACACCTGGCATTGCAGTAGGAGGTATGTTCCAGCTGAATGTGGCTCGGCAGCGCATCTATCACCGGTCTTCGAAGAAGATAGGATCTCAGCATACGGAAACGGTTGGCTTCTTTGTGCCATCTCCAGTTGGTATTGTGACGAAGCGTCTCTTCCAATACATGGTCCGCATCCGGATCACTCACAGAAAGGATTCCATCACATACCGGAAAACAGACTTGTTGCCATCCCTTTTGGTAAAGGAAACGTAAAGCACTCATATCCGTCGTATCCAGAACCAGAATCTCAGTCTGCGGATCCGACAGCTTTTTCAGTTTATCTATTCCTGACAGGATCCGATGCTCCCGGCTCAGCACATCGCGAATCTGCATATTTGTTTCCCCGAATTTTAAAAATCGGGAAACCTGTTTTTCTTCTCCATATATCAGCATCTCTGCTTCCTCCCATACCTACCGCATATACCGGAAATCCCATACATTCTCTCTGCCGCTTAAGGCCTCGAATTCCGGCCAGGCCGTCACGATCGCCAGTCTGTCACAGTTCTCAAGCATTGCATCCAGACTTCCGGGACAGGTGACCTGAAGTTCCGGATAGTGCTTTAAAAATTCCTCTTCTGCCAGTGGATCATATGCCATAACAGAGGTCACACCCCGCCTCTTAAGACATGCAATAATTCTGGCGGCCGGTGTATCCCGCACATCGCCGGTAAACGGCTTAAAGGCCAGCCCCAGAATTCCAACCGTCTCTCCCGGTTCACTTTCTTTCAAAATCCGCTCACAGATCCGTTCCGGCATATCCTGATTCGTCCGGATCACAGACCGGAGGATCGGCATATCAGCACCCGCCTGTGTTCCCGCGTACCACATTGCCTGCGTATCCTTCGGAAGACAATATCCTCCGTATCCGCATCCCGGATACACATAAGAAGACATCATATTCTGCTCCCAGCGGCGATCCTTATGCAGAATATGAAAGGCCCGTCCGATCTCCACATCCCGGATCTGATCTGCGGCACCTGCCATCTCATTCGAATAACTGATCATCGTTGCAAGCATCGTATTCGACAGATACTTGATGAATTCCGCCGTTGTCGGATTCACTCTCTCAATCGGTGCAGAAAAGTTCTGATATACCTTCGCTGCCTGCGCATATCCTCTGTCTGTAAATGCACCGATGACGAGTCGGTCCGCATTCATGAAGTCATCCCAACATCTGCCCTCCCGCAGAAACTCCGGATTGTTGGCAAGCTCCACATCTATTCCCGGCTCCAGCCCGCACCTGTTAACAAGCGGCCACACCTGATCCCTGAGCGTTCCCGGAGGAACGGTAGACTTCACGATCAGCGTCGTCCCGGAATGTTTCGGAAGCAGCGACAGCGTCTCTTCTATTGCCATTGTCAGATAAGTAAGGTCTGCACTTCCACTCTCACCAATCGGGGTTCCCACACAATAGAATACACACTCGCTTTTCTCTGCTGCACCCTTTTGTTCCCCCTGCATATGCAGATTCCGGTTCAGCGTCTTTTCCAGATACTCCTGCATTCCCGGCTCATAAAACGGAAGCTTCCCACTTTCAATCCGCTTTCTTCTGTCTTCATCTTTTTCAATTCCATACACCTGATGCCCTTTTGCGGCAAACCCTACCGCAGCGGTCAGACCTACGAAACCCATGCCGACAACTGTAATTACCATGCCCATTCCTCCTCAAGACACTCTCTGTATTCCGACAAAAAAGTCAGGAAGCGGTACACCCCTTCCTCCGTCGAAAAGACCGGACGATACCCCAGCTTTTCCTGAGCATAAGACAGATCCGGGCAACGTCTCCTCGGATTGTCCGTCAGGAAATCCGGATCCTCTGAAATCCTGAAATCTACGCTTCCATGATAGTCAAAAGATTCCCGACCAATCGCAGCACAAAGCTTCGCATATTCCAGAATCGTAAGTTCAGGAGAATCCATTCCTATGTTGAAGACATCAAATGCTCCCTGGGCGGCTGCTTTCAAAATCCATGTGATTGCATCCGATATATAACAAAAAGTTCTGGTCGGAGTTCCGTCAGAATAGACCGGAATATCCTGATCCAGAATCACTGCCTTTACACAGTCGGTCGGAATTCTTCCATCATTCAGTTTCATTCCCGGGCCGAAGATATTGAACGGCCTTAAGATTACACACGGAACCTGATATCTGCCTGCAAACACCTGACATAACGTCTCTGAATATCGCTTTGCCTCATCATAACAGGCTCTTGGCCCCACACAACTGACTCTTCCCCACTGTTTTTCGCTGGTCGGAATCTGAGAATCATCCGGAGAACCATAGATCTCACTGCTTGAGAAATAGCAAAATGTCCGAAGGTTTTTATCCTTGTAATATTCCAGAAGATTTCGACATCCTTCGACATTGGCGTCCATAGTGAGAAGCGGATTCTCCCGGTATGCAACCGGAGATGCAAGCGAAGCCATGTGAAATACATGCGTTACTTCTTCTGCAGCTTCAATCTCCCCGAGATCCATCACAGCAATGTCCCTTTGATAAAACTCCAGTTTTCCTTCTTCTACCAGACGCCTCATCCAGTTTGGATAGCCAAGCCAGCAATTATCAATTCCAATAATTCTCCGGGCGTCAGCATACCGGATCAGATAATGCAGAAGCTCATATCCGATGGATCCCGCACATCCCGTAATCAATATAACACTGTCCTTATAAAACTCTTTTTCCTTCGTATTCAGTGAACACCGTATGGTGTTCAGATCTTCTTCCAGTATTCTCATATCTATCTGTCCTTCTTCTGATTGATCCAGGGCGCATTTCCCTTCTCCCACAACGCGCACAAATATTTTTTCTCCTGCAGGGTATCCATACACTGCCAGAAGCCATCATGGTAGTATGCCATCAACTTCCCGGTCTCCGACAGCGGCACCAGCACATCCCTTTCCAGTTGTTCCATCTGATCTGTCAGGAACCCGAAAATCTCCGGTTCCATGACCATAAACCCACCATTGATCACCGGTGAATCCTTTCGCTCCTTCTCTCGCAAAGCATTGACCCGTCCGTCCTTTGCAATCTCAAGTATCCCGAACCGGGGTTCCGGCCGTACTGCCGTCAGAGTCACCATGCCACAGCGCTGCCTGTGAAACCTGATCACATCTTCCATCTCTACAGAACACAGACCATCGCAGTAAGTCAGCAGGAACGTCTCATGCTCCAGATAAGGCTCTGCCATACGCAGCCTGGCTGCACTTCCTGTGTCCTCCCCCGTATCCAGTATACGAACCCGGGCATACGGCAGATCCACGGTCATACATGCACCTTCCGACTTACAGGACACTACTTCCTGTCTGCTTCTGAAATATTCTGATATCATCTCACTCTTATAGCCGGTCAGAATCAGAAAATCCCGATATCCCTGGCTCTGAAAACCTTCCATGATATGTTCTATGATCGTTTTTTCTCCGACTTTCGTTAATGCCTTCGGACGAAACTGCGTCTCCTCAAGAAGGCGCGTCCCTTTTCCACCTGCCAGTATCACTGTCAGCATACCCTCATACTCCTTTTTCCGTCATCCTTCGAAACACACTTACGCAAATTATATCCTTCATTGTCATGCTTTGCAACAAAGTAGAAACTAACCAAAAAGCGCCGCCGGGATCTCTCCCGGCGGCACCTTACTCATGCTCTGTAATTTTTAAGATATCTATGTACTTCTTCCTGATATTTCTCCTCTTTTTCTGTCCGAATAATTCCATAACAGCACCTTTGAATCTCTTCCGCAAGATTCCTTCTCTCTTCAGAAGTAATCACATCTTTTTCCTCTTCATATATCTTCCCATAATAGTGAAGCAGGTCTGTCAGACGACAGATCACATACTCTCCTTCCATCGCCAGTGTTCCGAAGATACGGATTCCCTGTGGGCCGCACCATGCTCCTCCTACTATTTCTCCCATATGATCAACCAGCTCAACATCTGACTGCACGTAATCCGGGTAATAAGATCCTGTTCCCTTCTCCTCATTTACTGCAACGATCATATCATCTACTTCCTGAAGCGTTGCAGTTCCCGGGTCTTCACTCACAATCGGTACAAGCGCCGGGTGCATCTTCATCAGATAATTCTGATTCTTGAACTCTTCACAGTATCCTTCATAACATGCCCGGATATCCTCCAGCGAGGAGCCGCCTCTGGTCGACAGATGCCACCCCTCTGTCCGGACATATGCCATCCATCTCTCATGCTCCAGATTATAGAAAACGGCGCGTTTTTCCGCTGTTTCTTTGGAAAAATTCACAGGCCGGATACAATCCGTGTACAGCTTCCTCTCTTTCCGGCCCTTCGGCACCCGCAGGACTCCATATCCCATTTCCCATAACTTGCTGTTGATATGCATTCCATTCGCGATGCTTGATCTGCGGTTACACTGCTTCTGGTAAAAGTTCTGAACCGCATATCTGCGCTCCTCCTCGCCGGAATCTCCCGTCAGCCGGAAGTAGTGAGACTGTACTCCAAGGCCCAGATATTCGGATACAAATGCCGCATCCGAACAGCTTCCGTAATACATGCCGCTACTTCCAAACGGAACAATATCGTAATACATCCGTGTTTTATTTCTCGTATTTTCACACAGCTCCCATACTGCAGCTCTTTTTCTTCTGCTTCGTATATGGGCACAGATAAATGGCTGATTCTGCGGGCGTGACGAATAAAAATATCTTCTCATCCACACAGCAGCCCTGATAGAATCTTCATCGTCTCCAAGTGCCGAGACACAATAACTGATGTTCTCCAGCGTATCCAGATACGATCTGATCCTGCTGCTGAAAATATTCCCTTTGTGAATGTGAATCTTATAGCCTGCTGCCTCTGAAAATAACTCCGGGCATTCTTCTTCCAATTTTTTCCGAATCAGATTGCCCTTGAGATCAATCAGATGAATCTCAAGATTATACGCTTCCATCTGACCACACCATACCGCCGCTTTTAAGAATTCCGTCCCTGCCTTTCCTCCGCCTATAATCAGAAGCGAGAGCGTCTCCTTTGCTCCATTGTCACGATGCGGATGCAGATTCGTATACAGCGGATGCTGATAAAGATGTTCATACACAGCATCTCTGACTTCATCCACCAGAACCACCCGCAGCTCCTGCTTTTCTTTTGCATCCAGCAGGATCTCCGCTTCTGCGCTCGTCGCATAACAGTGAATCTCCACATTTCTCTGATTCAGTCTTGCAGGCGTATACCAGGCGGAAGCGCCCGTCATGTTATCCACCATCTGCAGCGTATGTTCCACATTCTCATCTTCGTTATCCGAGATCAGGAAATATGTAATAAAACGCGCCTGATTCCTGAGTCTGAGATGCGTGATCTCTTCCGGAAGAAGAATGGCATTCAACTCCCTTGCACTCTCTTCCAGATCCATATTCAGACTGTCCTTCTTATTGGAACAGCAAAATACGATCTCTACCTTTTGTCCCTCTTTTTTCGCATAATGCCACATATCCGATGCAATCTCAAGAGAATGCGTATTCAGTTCAGAAAATACGAACAGGTTCCTTCTGCTCTTCATTCGCAGGCGAAGCCGTTCAAAGGAGTTGGAAAAATACTGCAGAACGACAGTCAGTGTAAAGACCGGTGCCAGAAGATACAGGCTACATACCAGAACTTTGTATGGCACCAACAGATTTCCCAACATCTGTGCCGGAAGCTCCCCTGCAATATCCACCACTCCCGTGTCGACCACAAACATGCGGATACTGTGGGAGATACTCATCGCAAGTGCAAATCCCGCATGCTCTCCTCTTAGCATGACCGGAAAACACGTCACAACCGAAGCCAGAAACACACCTGCTCCAAGATACTTTACCTGATTTTCTCCACGATTTCGACCGACCAGATATGTCACAGCTCCTACTGCCACCAGCATCAGCGCCAGTCCGAAACAAACTCTCCATATCATCTGTACATCCTCCTGTTACTCGGATATAAAATACTGCCTTTTCTCAGCATCACTTAATGTATCTCCGTCCAGCACCTGTTCCGCACGTGCCCTCAGTTCCCGGTAACTGTAGAACGGGCTGTAGGAACCTCCCGCGTTCTTTACAAATATTTCTCCTGCTTCAAAACTTGCACATCCATACGGGACATCCGCATAATGGTAGAAGCGTCCCTCATCATCCACATAGTACAGGCTGATCTGAGAAGTTAAAAAATAATCGTCACTGATCATATAGCCGTCAAATGTAATTCCGAAATAATGCTCATTTCCATCCACATAGATGTCATTTCCCCAGTTCCTCTGGTTATCCGTGTTCTGCATCCGGACTTCTCCGGTATCAACGTCCCACAGCGTCAGATACTGATCATCTCCACAGACCACCAGATATCTGTCATGATTCATATATTCAAAATCAATCTTATCAAAATACCCTACCGGAATCGACTGTGTGCGTATTCCTTTCTCCAGATCATAGATATCAACATTCCCTTCTCTGGAATAGACTGCAAGCGTAGAGCTTTCCTGTCCAAGTGTAACATCCTCGTCTGAAACAGGAATGGTCTCTTCTCCTTCGATGCTCTGCCACGACTCTTCTTCCACATTCCAAACCTTCAGCCAGTATTCTTCCTGCTCCATATCCTCCATTACCAGTATCAAGTACCTGTCGTCTGTCGTAATCTGTACATCCTGTATATATTCCTCTACAGTAATCGCCCGTTCATCATCCGGAACAGTAATTCCATCCGCTGTAACCTCTGTAATCACAAACGCTTCCCGCGCATACAGAGCCATCTGATCCACCGTATGAAAGCTTCGGCTATTCCATTCCTGCCATCCTGTATCTGCCAGTTTCTCCTGATCGACGAGTGTTCTGCCGGTATTCAGATCCACAATGTTCAGAGAAATCTCTCTTCCATCATATTTTTCAAACAATATACATGGCACTCCCTCAATATTTTGTGCCCGCAGATTATCGATCCAGGAATCTTCCTCCTGGCAGACATATTCATATATCATTTCAGAAGTTCCCGGTTCATAGATACGCAGTCCCGAATAATCTATATCCCCGCACGCATCATAGAAAACACAACGATATACCCTGGTATCCCCGGAGCCTTCCGGAACAGAGAGATATTCTACTTTATTGATCTCTTTTTCCATAGACAGCGGCTCCATCTGCTCATCCCGGATGGTTCTCAAAAACACCACATTTCTGCTGTCTTCCACAAGCAGGATCACACACTCCTTACTCTGACTGTATAACATACATATCGTCTCTGAAGAAATGTCTCCTACTCCATAATCAGTCGTTGTATTATCCATCAGCGCAAGATAGATCCGACCATCCGAAAGCCCGATCAGGTAACGGTTTTCATCGTATTTTTCTACTCCCACGATATCTTCAGGATAGCTCTTCTCCCAAAGGATCTCTCCACTTTCCGGCCGAATCAGGATCAGACGGTCTTTCAACGACACCGCAAGAACCTTCTGCACCTCTCCATCAACTTCCATATCCGTCGCCACCATTGTACACGGTTTGGAATAGGCACGAATATTGTAACTTTCCGATGTCCAGAGACACTGACCGGATTTTGCATCATACACAGCGATACGGTAACTCCATTCCGGATCATCTACAATCTGCTCCTTACCATTGACATACTGGTAATGCACCGCTGCGATCCGTTCATTGTTGATCCATACCATAGCTGCCGTTTCAACAGATGACAACATCCGGACACTTCCATCTTCCAGCGAAAGCAGGAACAGTCCTTTTTCCGGCAGTTTTGAATAATCCGTAGAAACACCGATTGCCAGCATCGTTCCGTCGTCACTGAAGGAAAGCGCATTTGATGAATAGCAGCCATATGTTTCTTCCTCTGTATAATTCACCTTTTGCAGACAGCTTCCGCTCTCCAGATCATACACCCAGACTGTCTCTCCGTTGCTCAGCGCGATGCAGGAATCATCAACCGTGCACAGAAAAGATCCTGCGTAAAAGGCAGCTCCATCTTTCTCCCGAATCACCTTTTCCACACATTTTTCCTGCCAGTTCACACAGCGGATCTCATGCTTCGATACCAGAACCGCCTCTTTCTCGGACATCGGTGCAAACCATACAAACTCGCCGTCGTCGTAATCTTCCAGGTCTTCCGGACGTATCTTCCAGATACAGTCTCCCGATTCCATATCCAGAATATATGCATTTCCCATCTGATCCAGGCAGAAATATGCGGTTCCTTCCGGACTCAGCATCTGAGATTTGTCACGCATCAGATTCACCGTCTGTCCTTCCATCTCATAAGATTTATCTGCTTTAAAATCTATCATAAGGGTATTATTATAGGAATACAGAGCATTATTTAGTGCATACATCTGCTCCGGTACCACCGGCTCTTCGGCATCCTCATCCTCCGGCACTATGGCAAGCGCCGTCTTCAAAGCTCCCGTCCTGTCTCCGGTATCCAGAAGCTCTCCCGAGATCCCCGCCAGATATCTTGCCTGGTTACGCCTTGCCTCCTGATACTGTTCATCCGTAACTGCCGCCTGATGAAATGCGTAGATGGTAAATAAGATTGCCAGTACTGCAATTCCTCCTACTGCCGCAAGAATTCTTCGAAACACATAGTCCCGGTGCCGCTGCCTTAAAGTATCATATGTACAGGAAAGCATCGGCGCAAGGATCCGCAGGAATTCTTCTTTTAACTTCTTTTCTGTCTCCTTCCTGTCTTTCCCTCTGACATCTGCGGCCATCGGCTCAATCTTTTTTCGCGCAACTTCCTCTGTTCCGTCCATCCGAAGGATCCGCTCCTCTTCATAACAGAGAATCTCCGGAAATGCCTCTTCCGGCTCCCCCTCCACCAGAAGCGTCAGCACCTTCTCTTTTCCATGGGTCAGAAGAAATGTCTCGATCTCTCTCTGCACCCATTCAGATCGCAGAGAACGCGGAGAACAGATCACGATCAGATACTCGGAATGCTCCAGTGCTTCGCAGATATTGGAAGCAAGATTCGAAGACAGAGGCAGTTCTTCTCTGTCCCGGAACACTCTTTCAATCTTCTTTTTTCCGGACAATTCCTGTATCTTCTTTGGCACACGGTAACGCTCCAGCATCGAATGCAGCTTCTTTGCCACAAAAGCATCCGGTTCACTGTGACTGTAGCTGATGAATGCATCATAAGTAACCGCTGCTTTTTCCGGAATCACTTCATATGTTTTTTCAAATTCTTCCCTGTCCACAAAGTTAAACTCTGCATCACAGATATTTCCTTCCGAATCCCGCTCTGTCTCATAAAACACCAGCACAGCATCCCTGGCCGCAGACAGCTTCGTCCCCCAAAGCGGTGCCTGAAAAAAGCATTCCGGATGTCCCGGCTCCAAAGTCAGTCCCTTTTCTTCCATTAGAAATGTGATTTCCGGACATATCTCATCCTCCGCCGTCCAGATCATAAGATCTTCCGGCAGTTGTTCATATGTTTCTTCTTTCAAATGCCTGTGATGTTTTTCAAAATATTCTGCACGGTTCGGGTATGGCGTTCCAGAAGAATCGATCTTAATATAATCTCCAGGATAAGCGATCTCTCCCTCTCCGCTTTTTGCTTCCTGTGAAAATACCTCAAAGCTTCCGTCTTTCTTCTTTCTGATTCTGCCTTCCGCCATCAGTTTCTCTATCTCTTCGCTCTTTTCACCAAGTCTGAATGCCCGGATCACCAGAGCCTTTTTCCTTGCTTTCTTCATAGCACCCTCCTCAGATTTTCTGTTTCCAGTATACCATGTTGCTCATGCTCTTACCAGCAGAAAACCCAAGCCTTTTCTTTCATCTTGATAATGAATCTTTTTTCCTTTTATAGTATAATATGATTAATTATGATAACGGTCGTATATTGACCAGGAGGTGTTTCGATTGGGAAATTTATATGATAATCCTGTCTTTTTTCAAAATTATCTGGATCTTAGAAATGATGAGGAAAATTACAACGATCTGTTCGAGCAGCCGCATATGATGGATATGCTCCCGGATGTATCCGGAAAACGCATTCTGGAACTGGGCTGCGGATATGGCGCAACCAGCATCAAATTCATCCAGGCGGGTGCCAGATCCGTATATGCTTTTGATATCTCCGAAAAGATGATTCATAAAGCAATCACCGAGAATCAACGGGATCGCATTGAATATCACTGTATGAATATGGATGATCTTCATCTTCTGGATCAGACCTGGGATATTGCGTTCAGTTCTCTTGCATTTCACTATATCCAGGATCTCGACCTGCTGTTCACCAATATTTACCGTGTTCTGAACCCGAAGGGTACGCTTCTGTTTTCCATGGAACACCCAATTGTTACTGCAGCCATAAAGGAATGTGTATGTGAATTTGATGCCAATCGGGAACCTGTGTACTATAAGCTGGATCATTATGCAGATACCGGACGAAGAGAAGTCCTCTGGCTGGACACTACGGTAATCAAGTATCACCGTACGGTTTCAGATATCATAAACAGTCTGATTCGTGCCGGTTTTCTCATCGACGAGATCAGAGAGCCTCTCCCTGATCCAAAACTTCTGCAACAGATTCCGAGAATGCACCAGGAGATCCATCGTCCAAGCTATCTGATGTGCCGATGCCACAAGGCCGGATAAAAGGAAACATTATGTATGATTTTTTTATTTCTTTTAAATGTACTGATAACGGAAAGCCAACCATAGACCGAGAGATTGCCGAAGCCCTCTACAGACAGCTCGAAGCAGAGGGATATCATGTCTTTTTCTCAGAACAGATTCTGGAAAAAGACGGAATCACCAAGTATATCGGAGAGATCAACCAGGCACTGAATGATGCCCGTACCTTTCTCCTGGTGTGCAGTCAGAAGCAATATGTCTTAAGCGGGTGGGTTGCTCAGGAATGGAGCGCTTTCCTGAATCTGATGATGACTAATGAAAACAAAAAACTCTTTTCTTATCTGATCGATATGAAGGAATCCGATCTTCCTGCTTTGCTGGGACCGTTTCAGTCATTCCAGCACAAAAATGGCATGGACAGAGCGATCCGATATCTGAAAACAGCCAGCCCTCTCTCTGCATCCGCACATGAGTCCAGAAGTCTGCAGACACCTCAGGAGATCCTGGATGGAGAATTTGGCATCTTCGGACATCTGAAATCCATGGATTGTACTTCCGTAAATGCTTATCTGGATGAATATCCGGAAATGATGCATTTTGTCCAGGCAAATTACTATTTCAGACAGAGGAATTTTGATCAGTGCTGGGCTGCTCTTCAGGAACTGCTTCGTCTTCATTCGGTAAAGGGAGGTTATCTGGCTTCCATAATGTACAGGCGGGGATACGGCACTTCCAGAGACATCCGAAAATCCAAGGAACTCCTTGGTCAGGCTTATCAGTGGTGGAGTAAAGAGATTCTCTCTGCCCCGCAGAACGGTAATATCCTGCTCCTTGTTTTCGAAGAAAATAACCTGCGGATATCTCCGGTTGCATGTATGGCTGTCTGCATCCGGGACATCCTGAAGTTCTTCAACCTGGAATGCACAATCCGTATCCTGAACCGGGACACCAGCCTTGAAGAAGCAAACAGCTACAAAACCTGGTCCCAGATCCTCCTGCTTGCCAATACTCTGGAGGCATTTTTCGAAGAAAGCTACCGCTGTCCGCAGATTCCGGAACTTCTCTCGGGTATGGATCGTCATGTATGCAATCTGGGGATCAATAACATCCGGCAGATTAATATGCCCAGACCTTTCCGAAAGTATAAAGTGTTTGAATTATTACGAAATGGGATCGGAAAATACTGCCAGTACATTCTCCGACAAAACGCAACTTTAATATTAAACGACGAAAAGGATACCTAAAAGATATGAAAACACAAAAGAACATGTTTGAATGGAATATCTCCCGGGCTCTGAACTGGCTGTTCGCAGTTCAGGATGAAGATAATTTCGGGTGGAGCTGGATCTCCGACGTATCACCCAACTCACAGAATACTGCCGAAGTCGTAAGCGTATGTTCTCAGTTATCTGAATTTCTCGATACCAACCAGAAGATACTGCTCTGCGAGGCCATAGAAAACTGGCTTTTGGAGCCTTCAATCAATGGTGCGATCGTAATTGATTATGTATGGATCATGTATGCTCTGATCCAGTTCAGTGAAAAATACACTGAATTCGAACCTGAATTCCCTCTGGAAAAGATCTATATCGCTGCCACAGAATGTGCAGATCTTATCACTGACCTGCAAAACGAAGATGGTGGATGGGCCGATGATTACGGTGAAAACTCCACCTCCACAAGAACAGCCCTCGTTGTATATTGTCTGAAGTCTTATACCCTGCGTCTGGGAACTGCCGACAAATACGACCATGCAATCGAAAAAGCGGTTGACTGGCTCATTCGTTCGCAGAACGAAGATGGCGGATGGGGCAATCAGCCCGTTCAGCAGATTGTGAAAGAGTTCAGCCAGATGGAAAAATCATTTTCCCGGAAAGCAATCTCTGAACAGTATCTCTCTCAGGCTGTTTCTACCGGCTATGTACTGATGGCACTTGGTCATACCTTTCCCCATCAGTATCATCAGAATATCCGCCGTGGAGTCGATTATCTGCGCTCTGCCCAGAATCCGGACGGAAGTTATGACATCTTTTATGAGATCGGAATCCGGAAAGATGTAGTCTTTACTTTCCGGCATTTTGGAACTGTATGGGCCTTAAAAGGTCTGCTGCGTAATACCGAAGTATCCTTTTCAGATCCCTGCATCTCCAAAGCGATCTATTATCTGATCCAGCTGCAGGATGATGCAACCGGCGGATGGAAATGTACCCCGGAATCCGATGTATACACATGGTCTACCGCTAACGCGCTGTCAATTCTTTCAAAGCTTCTGTATATCTGTGACAACGCATTCTGTGCGGAACTTCGGGATTACGTAAATGATGTTGTTATTCAGTCCATCTATCTTCACGCAGATAAAACATCAGATGCCAAAGAAGCATCCGACGGTGCCCAACAACAGAACGAACACATCCGCTTCGGAATAAAGCCTTCATGGATTGCTCTGATTCTGAAATATCTTCTTCTTCTGGCAGCCATATGGATCAGCCCGAAAGCCGCATTGCTGATTGGAATCCTGGTTCTGATCGACACCATCATGATATTAATCAAAGGAGACACTTAGCCTATGAAAGCAAAAATATGTGGAATGAATACTCTTGAGGAACTTAATATTGCCCTCGGCGCCGGCTGTGACGCCATTGGTTTTCTTGTAGGCATCACACATCTGGCAGAAGACAAAGTCAGCGTCCCGAAAGCCAGAGAGCTGATCCGGTCAATTCCTCCCTTCGTTACAAGGGTTGCGGTCACTCATCTTCAGACTGCTCCCGACATCATCCCAATGCTGGAGGAGCTTGCTGTCGACACCGTCCAGCTGCATAACGACATCCTGCTGGAAGAGATCCGGAAAATCCGGGAAACACTTCCTTACCTTAAAATTGTAAAGTCCGTCAGTGTTACCGGAACAGAAGCCATTGCATACGCCGAACGTTTTGTCGGAGAAGTGGACGGCATCATTCTTGACAGCCGTACCGCTGACCGTCTAGGCGGTACGGGACTGACTCATGACTGGAGCATCAGCCGCAGGATCGTCGAAGAATTGCCGCTCCCGGTTATTCTTGCAGGCGGACTGACCCCGGATAATCTGGAAGCAGCCATCAATGCGGTGCATCCTTATGCCGTCGATGTCAATTCCGGAGTAGAAACCGATCAGAAAAAGGATCCGGAAAAGGTGCGCAAGTTTATTGAAATTGCACATCAATATTAATCGACATACGAAGAGGGACTGCTGCAAGATCCAGAGATATCATCATGAATATATCTCTGGATCTTACAGCAGTCCCTCTTTATTGCCTTATTCCCAGTACACAATCAAAATAGACGTGTTATCCCTGTACGTGTACCAAAGTTCACCCAGTGATTTTCCTTTTTTTGATTTTGTATACTCTCGCACCTGCTGTAAGGTTGAATCAATCTGTGCCACCGCCTGATCTAACGCATCTCCTCCGGAAAACTGGATCTCTGTCTGTTTCTCATCGTTATCAATATCTTTTTTCATAATCTCCAGAATCGCATTCTGATCTGCGGACTCCAGATATCTGCCCGCCATTCTGTAATACTCCAGAGAATTGTCTGTACATTCCGGAAGCGTAAACTCCTCATCCGGAGTATGTGTTCGGAACAATAACTCCCTGGAACAACACAGATATTCATAGGCAGTTCCCTTTTTTTGCATCTCTTCGCCCTGAGTCTCCTGATACAAAGGGTCTCCCCAGGTCGTGTCCACATAATAATACTGCCCGTCACACTGCACGATATTCCAGGCATGAGGTTCTCCATCAGCCAATCCGGTAACATAGAAACACTCAACTCCTGCACGGTCCAGAAGATACTTGGTTGCTTTGGCGTATCCGGCACATACCGTTGTCCAATTTCCAAAGACACTGTAGATATTCTGATTGTCCGGCGCATCCAGCTCATATTTCGTCATATCCACCAATGTCTCAAACACATATTTTACCTTATCATAATCCCCCGCACCGGCCGGAAGTCCCGCAAGAATCGCTCCTGCCTGTTGTTCAATCTCTGCTTCTCGTTTTTCTCTTTCAGATCCGGTACAGTTATAATTAAAGATCAGTTCCATGCCCTCATCAGTACTTTTGTAGCTGTAATAATATTCAAGCCAGAAATATTCCGGATAATCATAGTAAACACTTAAAAATATCCGTTTCAGTTCCTCCTGATCCATTACGTCCAGGACAACTGATTTTTCCTCTCCGGCAACAGCCTCCTGAATCCTGTCATAGTTCTCCTTTTTCGAATCGTCCATCAGCGAATAATAGTATCTCGTGTTGATCTGATTATCCGCTTCATCCTGAACAACCGCATCATCCTTATCATCAGAAGCATCTTTACTGTCATCCGCCTGATCCTGATCGTCAATATCTATCTGATCCTGAACCACCTGCCTTACGAGATCCGACGGCGATACCTCCAACATCACGCCACTGAAAAAAAGGGCTATCGATATGAAAATATATGAGATAGAAGATAATAATCTTTTCATCACATTTCTCCTCTTACAGCGGCGGAAATTCCTGGAACGGAGTGCGTTTTCTTTCCTGCTGATAAGACAGCGAATACTTTTTCAGATATTGAATAAATCCTCTTCCGTACTCGTCCTGCCGAAGCATCGTCCGAATCTGTTCCCGTTTTCCGTAAGCAGTCTCATTCAGGTACAACAGATACTGTATCTCGACCCATTTTGCCATTCCTTCGTATACTTCCAACCTGTTCTGTGGACCATATGCCGCAATAATTGCCTTGTCATCCCAGTTCTGGTACTGCCAGATATGTGTCAACTCATGGGCAATCGTCGCCATTGCTGCCAGCCTCGGAGAACCGTTTTCAATATACAGACTGTATCCGGAAGCATCCTTCTGTGCAAATCCAAGTGTTCTTCCATCCACACCCGGTGTCGGAACGAATTCTTCTCCAAAATGCTTCGCAATACTCTTTGCATCCGTCATACGTACTTTGATTGCAGCATTGATCTTGATTCCATAGAAGATCTCCATATTGCGAAGTACCATCTTAAACACTTCTTTGAAGTCCTCTCCAGTACGAAGTGCCGTAGAGGAACAGTGATTACAACGCTCTCTTCCGTCTTTTAACACTTCATACTCTCCACCTGCAAGTTCAACACCACAGAAATCGCAGAAATGAGCGCCTGCCTTATTCGGATCGTATGCTTTTGCATATTCTTCCGCAGCTTTCTCATTGTCCCGCACCTGCTGAAGCGGGTTGCGGTCATATCCGTATGCAGCCAGATAGGCTGCGGTTCCGGACAGATCCAGGAAGCTGTCGACCTCTTCATATCCGTATTTCAGGAAACAATGCTTCTGATATTCTGTCTGCTCACTCTCCTGCGGCATCAGTTCTTCATCCTCTCCTTCAATATCAAGCTTCTCTGTTGGGCTGACATCGCGCATGCTCATGGATCTTCCCACTTTTTCTGTCGCTTCATCTTCTTTCGGTTCTTCTTTTATCTCCTCCGCTTTTGGCTCTTCCTCTTTTGGCTCTTCCGTCTTTGGCTCCTCCACTTTTGGCTCTTCCGCCTTTGGCTCCTCCGCTTTTGGCTCCTCCGCTTTTGGCTCTTCCTCTTTTGGCTCTTCCGTCTTTGGCTCCTCCACTTTTGGCTCCTCTGACTCTGGCTCCTCCGCTTTTGGTTCTTCTACTTTTGGTTTCTCCGCTTTCGGTTTTCTCTTAAAGAAGGATTTTATCTTCTCCAGGATACGTCGGAAAAAGCCTTTTTTCTTTGTCTGATTCTCCGGTCTCTCTTCTTCCGGCGGAAATTCCGGTACGAATTCACCTTCCGGTTCTTTTTCCGGTTTTTCCTGCATCTTAACCTCATGCCAGTTCAGAAGCTCCGAGATAATCTCGAAATATCTCTCCAGATTTCTTTCCACGGAAGCGATCAGACCAAGGTCTATCTCACTGTCTTCTACAAAATAGATTCCCGGAATGTCAGAATCACTTTCCATAGAATACATTGCATACTTCAGATTCTTTGGAATCTCATTTTCCATACCAAACGGAGTTACCGCGCAGATATACGGGTATGCATCCGGATAAGTGGTCCGGAATATCTCATTCATCATCAGTGCAATCGTATAACGAATCTGATCAGAAGCCCCCGGGAATTCTACTTTCATCACGAGCTTATTGCGATAAGAACGCTTCGGAATACTGCTGACATAGACGTGACGTCCGTGTTTCAGATCGTGATAATCCGACATTTCCAGATAACCATCAGTCAGAACTTCCACCTGACAGTATCCCTTCAGAATCCGGATATCTCCCAGTGTCTTCTGTCCTCCGACACTTGTATCATCTTTCCAGTTTGTAACCGTGATATGCCGAATCTGCCGGTAATACTTTCTCTCTGTAATATGATCAGCAGCTCTTCTTACTACTACGCCGTTACGCGGAGTGATAGACTGCACCTCATAATATTTGCCCGCGTAAGTCAGGAACTGTCCGGGAATCAACGCCTGGAACACATGTCCATAAAGCTTCGCTCCGATATAATAAGTCTCCCCTTTTTCATCTTCCGCAATATAATATGCATTCTTCAGATTACGGACAAATTCCGCAATCTCCGTCTGCTCTTCAATTGCATAATATTTCTTTGTCTCTGTCCTCAGACCGTCTGCCAGAAGCTCATCACGGAAATAAATCCTGATGTTGATCTCCTCAATATCACAATGCTTGTAGATCAGCGTTTTCAACGTTTCAAGCGGAGCATCTACGTCAAATTCAATACCGCTGACCATCAGTGTCTCTGCAATCTCATCTTCACTGACCTGTTCTCCGGCCATCCGCATCAGAAGCTTCAGTACCGTATTACGTTCCGAGCGTGTGTAATCAGCTACAATCGTCGGAATTGCCTTCGGATCCGTAAGAAATGTCTGTGCATTTTCAAACATATAATCACGAAGAAGATAATTCTCGCTAATCACATTGATAAATCCCTGCTGTTTTGCCCTTGTTGCGTACAGACGCACCATCTCAAACAGATTCAGGAACTCATCTTCTACAACCAGAAAGGAATTCTCCTGTGTCTTCGGACTCCAGAGATTCGAATCTACCTGAAAGGCTTTGTTAAAGCTCTCCTGACTCACGGGAAGGTCTGCGTATCCACAGATTTTTTTATAATACTGTCCCGCGATCCATTTCATATCCAATACCGGAAACTTCTCACCGCTGATCCATCTTGTATTGGCGATCTGGTATTTCATAGCCACTGCATTGATCTCTGTTCCGATACCCATATACCGGGATACATTGGAAAAGATTCTGTGATGCATATATTCACCATCTGCATCCCAGCACATAATCGAAGTAACGGATCCGCTCTGGCTCGTCGCCTCCACCTCCGTAATATTGGTCCGCAGGGTATGTGATAACGCATCCACCAGTCCGTCACAGTTTCTGTCACAGGCCGCATAGACTACACTGTCCTGCCGGTCGAATCTGCCGATCAGAAGGTTCAGTCCCATCTGACCGGTCGCCAGAAGCTTTGATGGTTCTACGATGAATACAAATCCTACTTTTTCAAAAAATTCTGTATTATTTTTCTGTATATCAATGTTAAACAGATCACTGAACTTCAGAATTCCAATGTCTGCCTCTGTGGCATTCTGATCCAGAATCTCAACTTTCCACAGACTGTCTGTATTGATCTGTTCGACAATCCCTTCATTCAGCCACTGCACCACATCCTCAACAGCCGAATCTCTGCCCATAACGATCAGGCTTTTTCGATTTTTCATCAGCTGTCTGGTCATAGGAAGCATGAGATAGTCTGTCAGATCCCGGTAAAATGGATTGCAGAACAGTACACTCTGCCCTTTCATGAGCTTAATACAGCTCTTCACATATCCCGGCTCAATCTCTTTTCCACTTTCCCTCAGAGCGCGGAAGTACTGTCCCAGATTTGCGACCGCAGCATCCTTGCTCTCGCACATCTCCTCAAGCGTCTCAAATGTAGCCGGCACGCCAAGTCCATTGTCCACTGTAGAATCATACAGCACATGATCTCCGAACAGGCTCTTTAATATATCCCGAAGCAGCCCGTAGTTAGCCACTTTATAGGACTCCTCATCTTCACCCAGGATATCTTCAATAAATTCACTTTTCGTAAGCCCGGACAGGAAGCACAGCACTTCCCCCAGAACAAGCAATCCGAAGATCGGATAAAAAGTTGTCTGAAAAGCCGGCATTTTCGGATAATACTGCGACAGAACAAAGACAATACTTGATACGGCAACTGCCGTGTAATAGATCCCTTTACAGTAAAACTTAATCTGTCCATACTCCGGCTTTACGAACCACCTGTCCAGTTCTTTATCGTACTCATAACACCTGCCGGATGTAGCTTCCGTCAGTTCTTCCGAAGATCCCCATATCCGTTTCAGAATCGGGAGAATGATCACCTTAACCAGTAAAAATCCGGCCGCCATCAGCACATTCACTATATAGACCAGATATTTCTGCAGGTTCATCCGGCTGATAAACGGAACCACACCCCCGATAAAATTGATCATACGTATCACCGAATGATACATTTGATTCAGAAAGATCAGCGCCACCACACAATACACCAGTGCTGCCACCGGCATCAGAAACTGCTTTGCCCTGTCTGTCTGATCCAGATTGATCTTCAACGCAGCCGTGCAGAGAAGGATGAAGGATGCCGTACAGAGTACGATTTTTATCAACTGTAATATCCCTGTCATGAATCTTCTCCTTTCGTTTCTTCGTACAGATCTTCTCTTTCAATCACGAGACCTGCGATAAACTTATATGGCGGACGAATCATATCGCCTGCCGTATTCAGTGGAATCTCGGACTTTCCTCCATCCGGCTCATAATAATAGAGTCTGTTATCCTTTGGCAGCTTATCCTCATCAAAGAAACGGGTCACATTTTTTTCAAAATCCGCAATTCGCTTTACGCCGAATGCAGCAGCAAATTCCTCATCCCGCTCGATCGACATTTTAAGTGCCTGTTTATGTGTTCTCAATCTTAAGGTTCTCTCGGAAACCGCATCATTTTTCTTTGTCAGACCTGCATAGATCGACTGTGCCTTCATGTAAGTACACAGTGTCGAAAAATATCCTTCAAATTTCTTGGCAGATCCGTTCACACTGTTAATCAGCTCTCTCATAAGATCATTAAAACGTTCCATACTCGCAATGATCTTTCCCCGAAGCAGAAACAGTGCCGCAATTCCGCCGGTCGATGCAAGGACAGTTGCTCCCAGAGTAAGTCCCAGAGACGCAAAAAACTGCTGTTTTCCAAGCTTTAACGAATTAAAAATATAAGGAAAATATCCAATCATGTAGATCAGCAGGATGATAACGCCTGTGCTGATCACAACATTTCTTCGCATACGCACTGCAATGTCTTTTTTCACCTGACTGTCGACCTTCTTCATCTCCTTTCGGATCCTCTGCTCATCGATCACACTGCGTGTATCGCTGGTCAACAGTTCCAGTTCCAGAATATCCAGTTCATCCTGCAACTCTTCAATCTGAAATCTGTCCAGTTCATATTCATCTTCAAAGAAACTGTCAGCGCGGCCTTTTACATGCGAAGATGCCCTGTCAATCGCACGTCTTGGCATCTTCAGGAAACGATCCACACTTCCCTGCTTTTCCCGAACCTGTGTATTCCAGTATTCCAGCTCATCGTTCGGATAATCCCTGCTCAGACCGACATGCCCCGTGTCAATATACAGGTCTTTTCCCGAGCTTTCCGAAAATATCACCGGAATATGCTGTTTTTCTACGATTTCAGCGCCTTCCTCAAAGGTATTTTCCGGCTTCATTCGAAGCCTCTGCTGAACAAATGTCAGAGCTGCCTCCATCTTATTCAGATGATTGTTCAACAGATCCGACAACTCTTCCTTTGACACATCTACCCCCAGCCGGTACAGCTTATAAGCCTGCAGTGTACTGGCCGGAATCTTATTCACAGATACCGAAAGAACCGCCAGCCAGAATTCTGTCAGCTCTTTCACATACCTGCTGTTCTCCGGATTCGTAATACTGTAACACAGAAAACGACAGATTCCAGGGTAATTATTCCTGCGGCAAAAATCAGAACTTTCGATCTCGAACGGTGATTTCCACGATTCATATATATAATTTTCATCATCCGGATGTCTGCGCATGGAGATCAGATATACTTCCTGCGGACGTACATCCGTAAAAGAATACTTCTCTTCCAGTGCTTTTCTGGTCTGTTCAATCTCTTCTGATACTTTTTCCTTCAAATAGATTGGTCTGAGCCCGTCCTTATACGTTTCTGACAGCGAATAGAACTCTTCTTTCGATAATTCCGATGCTCTCACTCTGCAGGTCTTCCCGGTAATCTCATCTGTATACTCATAGCCCTCTTCAAAGTTTCTGACCGGGGCTGCAGGATAACCGCAGATCATATGCGACAGTCGGATAACAGGAACCGTACTGTCCCGCGGAATGGGATCTTCCGATACCTCTCCCGGAAAATCAAACGGATTCTTCTCATCCGGCACCGGCCCGGTCCTTTTCCCGTATACCGGCTCGGCACTGATAATGACAGCTCTCCACTCTGTTCTTCCCTTAATCAGCTTATACAAGTCGGGAACAGATGTAGAAAGATCTGTTCCTGACTCATTCCAATCACAAAAACTTATGGTATCATTGTTGACGAACGGTTGAAAAAGAAATCGAAACTCCCTCAGCAGATCCGATGAGTGCTTACTCAGTATAATTACTGTATGCATTACTTTCACCGCCTTTATTATCAGCTAATTACTCTCTTCTTTCTCTGGCAGCCTCAATCAGCACCTGCATCTTTTCACAAAGGTCATCCTGTCCTTTATTCTCAAGTTCATTTGCTGCGATCTGCATCAGGTCATCTACATAATCGCTGAAATTATCTCTCCAGTTTGCAAAATACCAGTCTACATTTTTATCAAACAACTGGATCTGTTCATATACGAAGTTGCCGTATACCCAGTCAAGATCATCTCCCAGAACGATCGTCTTCATATAATCGTAAATCATCTGAAGCGTCTCTTTCATGATGTCCTTGCCGACCTTCTTATCAAATTCTGCAGCCGGAGTAGATACCTTAAGCAGAAGCGCAAGATCAAAGACGGACAGGTGATCCTTCTTAAATTCATCACTCTTTAATTTGCCAAGATTCTTCATGAGAAGACTGGTCTCCAGTGTGATCTTTCCTGCACTGTTTTTCTCTGCCGCAAACTTCTTATCCATATAGCTGATGATCGTTCTGACCACAACCGGATTGATGATCAGTGCGTCCAGAACCTCATAATAATGGTCACAAGGTGTACCGTTGGACACTACAAATTCTTCTGTCTCGATGCCATTCAGCTGTAATCTGTACAGATACTTGCCCTCTGCAATCTTTCTGTAGCTGATCAGATTGAAGATCAGACCCAGAATAAATGCACGGTAAATCCTTCTCTCCTGACGTTCCTGATTCTCATCGTCCAGATCCGGCAGACAGGTAACAATATGCCAGTTACGGTCAATGTGCGGAGTGATGACCGGTGTCTTATCGGACTTCGGCTTAATCTGGTTCACCAGTTCATAATATGCTTTGTAATACTCGCCTTCGCATCTTCCATCTGCTTCACTTCCCGGTGAGAACTTGGATAATCCATTCGCACGGAGTCCGTAGATAGCCTGATAGAACATGATCATATTCAGCGGAATATCCTCATCCGGATTACCACCGTAATTACCCAGTTCCTGAGCAATCAGCATAGATCTCGGTGAATCATCCTTCGGATCCAGCTGTTTGCTGTATGTACATGCGGCAATTGGTTCTCTCTGTTCTCCAAGCGGACGCTCGATGAACGGGTTCGACAGATTTCTGGTCTCTGCGATCACACGGCGTACATACTGCTCGATCCGTCCGTAATCATACTCATTTGCCTCATATTTTGCTTCTCTCTCCAGTGCAGAAAGAACGTCCATATTCACCGTACTTCCATAGATCTCCATCAGAGAATCTTCAAAATAGCCGATGATACCGTCTTCAAACAACTCTTCAAAATAGCCGCCGTTCTCCGGTTTTTCCTTCATCATGGAATAACTGCGCACTTTTGCATAGATGCTTTCTGCCAGTTCTTTGTCAATCGTAATGGTATTGCCGGTATATGGCATCTCCTTTAACAGTCGTGCAAAGCAATTCGGAGAAGCGCAGACATATCGGGTGGTCTTGCCGGCTGTATTGCCGTATTTCTTCAGGAGAGAACTGATTCTTCGATCCAGTTTTCCGATTCTGTCTTCAAAAGAAGCATAGAATGTCTGGAATGCATCACAGAGACTGGTGATATAGTCAATACCCTCACGGAATACCTCTGCAAGAACGCTGCTGGTTCTGTACTTGTCCACTTCACTTAAGTAGAAGCGGAACTGATCCTTCATCTCCTGCTGCGTCTTCTTGTCAAGTTTTCTCTCTGTCAGCTGATCCACAGTCTCTACTTCATCACTCTTCGGATCATCAAAAATGTTATAAAAATCTTCAAAGAATTTTTCTTTCTTCTTATTCTCTTTGTCTACGAGCACCTTTTCCTGCTTCATAAGTTCCAGCGCCTGATACAGGAAATATCTGACTGCATTCGGGTGAACAAATGCACCGTGCTGATCTCTTAAGTATGTCTCCATCTGGTGTGGCAGTCTGTCTTTGGTCGCAGAATCATTCTTTGCCTTGAAGATCGTATAGGCAATCGTTCTTCCTGAATCCTCGCTGCGCTTCATCACCATATCTTTGTATTTTTCTACTTCTCCAAACGCTGTCTGCAGATCTTCTGCCGTCTCCTTCTTTCCCACCTCAATATCATTGATCAGACCGATTGCCTGTCTCTTCTGGGAATCCAGATCCATCTGTCCGGTCGTCGTACTTGCTTTTACAAATTTCTTAAGCTGATCTACGTACTCAGACCACTTGTCACCAACCTTTTTATAGCCACCGTCATCATAGATGGTACACGCTTCCTCAATGGCCTTGGCAAATGGATCCTTCTGCTTTGCCAGCTGATTGATCGACTCAATGTAATCTACAGATGCATCAATATCACGCACATGGAATCCCTGTGCACGCATCTCTGAATTGGCCAGACATTTTTCCCTGTACATATCATCAAATACCAGCCACTGCTTGGATACACATTCCTTTGCCCAGTTCAGCGCAATATACTCCTTCACGTCATCCGTCGGATAGATCAGCATCGCAGATCCTGCACCGGCATAACGGTTGCGGCCTCTCTGTGCACACAGTTCACGGATCGTATTATCCTCAGAAGAGTTGCTTCTCTTATTCATTGGGCCAATGGACTGTGAATAGATACAGTTGGCCGCATGATCCAGATACTGGTTAAAGCTGTTCAGCTTCTTGCCTTCTGTATTCTGCGCATCAAACAGGAAGCAGAAATCATATGGTCTGACATCGTATTCTTCTACTTCGGCAGAGCCTACCCGTGGAAATTCCACGCGCACACTGTTTTCATATTTTTCCGGCAGTGTCTTATCACCCTTCATCAAGAATGCATCCAGCTCACGAAGCGCTGCATAAGCATTACATCTCAGATTGTTTCTCTCGGTCTGCCCGCGGATTACTTCATAGAATACTTCCGGAAGAATAAAGAAACCTCTGGTAATATTCGCACTTGCCTGGAACTTCGTTGCCAGATAATTCTTCAGGTACAGAGCGACCGGAAGAATCAGACCGGATCCGGTTCCTCCTGCAAGTGAACTTACGATAACAACACGGAGTGCCTGTTCACCGGAGTCTCCTTCCAGTTTGTAAAGTTCTTCAATTGCCTTGTGGAGCGGTTCCATATTACCGGCACGAATCGCAGTATCCAGGGCAAGTCTGGAGATGGCTCTTACCTGTCCTGCTCCTTCTGTAAGAGACTTACTGTTCAGAATTCCGTTTACCGGAAACCATGTATCTCTTGCATGTGTATCAATATTCAGATACTCTCCTACCGTCAGCTTGGTAGAAGTCTGTATCGTCTTAATATACGGATTTTCTTCACGAATCTCCCGAAGTTCATTGATATCCGTGTCAAATACAGCGAACCCGATCCGCTTTCTCTGTTCTTCCGTAACCATCTTCGATACACGGCATACAATTTTTGATCCGGTTCCTCCCAGTCCCACTAATAATGTTGGTGCAATCATGTCATTTCCTCCTCACTAAGTATATCTTTTATTTTTTCTTCTTTTTCCCTTTACTCTTTTTGATCGATCCATCTGCCGTTCTCTGTACATTTGGAATACAGGTATATGTAAATTCCGGAGTCGATACCACAATGATCGTACTTGCCGAGATCCGATAGTGGCCCTTGTAATTCTCCTGGATCGTCATTCCGTTGAATGTAGTATCTTCTTTTCCTGCAAATGCCGTCGTATTGAGGATCCACATTCCGCCACCTCCGGCTGCCTTTAACCGTGCCGTCTTCTTCACCGGAGCCGGTGAAAATGTAAGTCTTCCGACCTCTGCTTTGTACGGAAGAATCACCGACAACATATTCTTCTCAAAATTTCCCTTTACCATCGTATCACGGATGCCGATCTTCTCCGCCGTACACTCTATAGTCGGACGACGTTTCATCTTTCTCGGGAACCGTTTTTTAAACGGCGGTACATATCCCAGCAGCAAGATCAGAATCAACAGACAGATCGTAATCTGCTTCCAGTACTTCTTCAGATAATCAATCGGACCTCTGTCATCCTTGATCTCCATGGAAACCGTCTGTGATTTTCCATAGTTGTCACCGTCAATCTCAGTCGATACGCTGACGGTAATATCCGCCTTTCCGGTTCCTGTATCAAACATGTCTCCGTTTTTATACTTTGGAGTTGCCAGCCAGGTTGACACCTCACTGCCCTGACTGATCTCCCACTCAATCGGGAATTCATTGCCTTCACTGTCTTTGCTGCTGATATCGACCTCTGCCTGCTTCCACTGTTCCTCCGTCAGCGGCTCTCCGTTTTTCATCGCCTTGATCTGTATCTCTTCCGGATCGTCTGCAATCGCCTTGAGTGCCACAGAGGACGGCGCCTTCACTTCCATATCCAGCGTACATACCGTATAAGACTTTTCCATATGATCCGTATAATCATTCAGATAGACCACATCTGCTCCAAGCTCCAGGGTATCTCCATCCACCTCGATCTCAACCGACTGTGTGGACCCTTTTCCTCCTCCGAGCCCGTATTCTTCTCCGTTTACAACAAGCTTATACTGCGGTTCTCCCAGAAGCTTCGAATCCTTAATGAACTTTCCGGACAGCTGATTCACAAATCCAACCTGCACTTTATACTGTCCGCCCTCAATGGTATCCCCATCTACACTCTTATCTCCGCGGATAAGCTCCATGCCGAATTTTACATTCGGCTCATAGTAGATCTGAATGGAATCCGCTCCTTCCACATCCAGCGTATAACTTCCTTCCATAATGGAAGAAGGATCTGAGAAAACAGCAACTGCACCTTTTAATGAAGTATCTTTTGTTGGCGTCTGTGTAACATAAGAAGTAAGTCCTGCTCCATCTGTACTGCTGCACGACACTTCATAGCAGCTCTCCATATTGACTTCACTGCCCTCTTTATTCTGAAGCCCCTTGATATTCACCTGACTGCCCTGCGCGAACACGATCAGTTTACTGAGCGGAATATCAAGCTCAATACTCTGTCCCTCTTTATATCCCTGATATTCATTTCGCTTAAAGATACGATTGCTCACCACTGCAAGTTCATTGATTACCGCAGAACTGTCTCCTGCCTTCTGCGCGTAAAAGCCCAGATCTTCATTGCCGTCCGGCACGTTCTTGATCTCACTTCCCATTGCCAGATACTGTACATACATATTTTCCCGCAGCTGTGCCTTCTGCTCCAGATCCGCCTGCAGGCCTGCAGCAGGTACATCACTGTCAAAGTCTCCGTCTGTCAGTACAACGAGCCAGCCTTCTTTCACCACTCCTCCGTCCATCAGAGCCGCAAGCTCATTGGCCGCTGTATTTACCTGTGTATAAGGAGTTCCCTTAGGACTAGGCGTATACATATTGTGAATCTGAGCAATATCCGAAATGGATTGAATTGTAATAGAAGACGTCCTGTCTGTCCCGTTATTTCCACCTGTAGTCACTTCGTGCATCGGAAAGATTTTCATCACATCTCCACTGTCAAAATTCATCATCGCCGAAAATACTTCCATTGCATAGGTAGCCTGCGACCACGCCATATTCCCCGGTCCATACATACTTCCGGAGTTATCAAATACTACATAGATCGCTCTGGTCTTGCCCTGCTTTGTATTCTCCGCCTGTGAGGTAAATCCGATACCGGCAAGCATAACAACAGCCATGACAATACTAAGAACTTTTGAAAATATTCGTTTCATCTTTTGCTCCACCCTCATAAAAAATTCCAAAATAATTGTATAATACTCACACGATTGTATAAAATGTATAAAACACATAAAATAATTATAAACTATTTCTAAATATTCTACAACTACTTAATGATTACTAAACAGAATAATTTTATCAGTATCCTTCAGTTCCACCCAGATCTCCTCCTGGTCACCGGAGAATATCACCAGTTCTCCTCCCTGGCGTACATAACCGAAGATGATAGACTTGTTATCATCCCCGGATGCCTGGTAGGTTGCCCGGATCAGCTGCGCCGCAGTGCATGGCTTCGGTGTTTCCAGAAAGAAATCCTTCACCTTCTTTACATACAGTTCTTTACTTTCATATATGGTACCGCCCTCTTCATCATAGGTCAGGATATCACTGTAAAAATTAAAGATTGCCTCTTTTTCTCCGATCTGTGTCACCATCTTGCTGATATACCGGTTACTGATAACGATATTGTTAATACTGTAGCTTCGCACAATATCATAATTCTTTGGATTCAGTATCTCAACTATGACATCGATACTTTCTCTGTCGAAATCCGGATTCTTCTCAACCCGTTCTGCGATGATATCCTGCACATAGATCAGGTAGGTCAGTGCTTTTGCATCCTGCTCTTCCACTGCCACCAGATCATCCGACAGGATCAGAATACTGGTATCTCCGACACTGTTGTCCACGAATTCATTGACCGCATCACAGATCGCCTGTTTATCATATACATCTGCCGTAATCCTGTGATTAACATACGGATACTTCTGATATCCTCCATTTCTTTCCATACTCTTTTCGTCATCGATTACCATGATATTCAGGATCTCAGGTCCTCCGTTTGCATGGATCCATTCCGGATCTTTATAGTTCCATTCTGCACGGAATGCGTTGAATCCTTCCATGACAGCCTCGCTCTTACTGTTATGTCCGAGAATAATAATATTTCGCTTCTCCAGCCAGTAATCCGGATTGACCTTCACCCGATACTCTCCTGTATCACAGACAGATACATCATCCAGATCTTTTTCCTTTTCTGCAATGTAGTAGAACTCCGTTCCTTCTTTTCCATCCATACAGGTCAACGGAATCGCATGCATATGTTCTTTCATATACTCGTTAATGTAAGCGATATCCTCTATCTGGCTGTCACATTTTCTGCTGAAAAAAGCAGCGCCCTTATTCGAAAACAGCTCTCCGTACACCAGATTCAATTCCGGCATGATCGCAAACTGAGACAAGATCTGGCCCAGAATTCTATTCACGGCAATCGGCACGATATTACATTTTTCCAGTTGTTCTTTATGATGGATGACTCTGCCCGCAAGCTCCAGAGTCCATTCATCCTCCACTTCTACCACAACTTTCTGATTGTCTGCCGAATCTGCGCTCCCCGTCATCTCCGCCACCTGAATCAGCGTCTTTACCGTATGCGAATTGCCCTTACGGTATCGGTCCATGTCTTTCTGCACATCGTACTTACACAATTTATTCTGAAACGTCTTTCCCAGAATAATCACCGCCCGCGCTCTGCTGATGGAGATATCATTGAGCTTCTTCACCGAAAATGTATCCCCTTCCCGCACAATCACCGTAATCCTGTTTCGAAGCATATGTTTCCGATAATAGCTTCTGCCTCTGATCCAGCCCATCTTCTCACAGGCCCTGCGCAGATCACTCCGTTCCTTTTCCAGAGTCGCCATGATGCGCTCTTCAATCTCTTTTTCAATGACTTCTCTTCCATCCTCCACCAGCACGACCACTTTTTCCGGATGTCCGCTGTAGAGAAGATCATTGATAATCTCCGATGCTCTGGAATTCCAGTTCAGGATCACAATATGATTGGAAACATACAGCTTATTCTCACCTTTATTGGCACTGTTGATGAAGTCAGAAATATAATTGGTAATATAACCGATGACTGCACCGGTAAAGGTGATCATTCCGATAACCGCGACTACAATACACGCAATGATGATGGAGACATTGGCTTTTCCCACATCTTCAACGACAAGTCCGATACATCCCGCGTCCAGAATCATCGATATCGTATAATAGACAGATGCCCCAAACCCTCTGTTTTCCAGTGTCTCCGGTGCAAGATTCGATATCACCACCGCAGCGATCATAAAAAAGCAGATATTGAGCAGGAAAATAGCTGCCAGAATCACAGTTGCCGGCCTCTTGGCAATCTGTACACTCAGCCACTCACGAATACGGTTCTTCTTCTTCATAATATTTTCTCCATTTCATGCAACTATAGTGTCGCTATTATAACACATTTATCTAAACAAAAAGGTGCAATTGTAAGTAATTACTGCCAACTCGCATAAATTACAAGAATCGCAAATCTTCTCTTAGCCAGAATATCATAAATACAATATTGATGCAGCGTTCCGTGGCAAATAAAGGACTGGAGCAAAATATAGAGTCATCATTCTGAATATATAATTTCCATAAGAAAAGCCGAGGTAAGCGAGTAAGCGTCGAGGCGTTCTTATGGAAATTATATACTTCGAAATGAGCACATCAATATTTGCTCCAGTCCCTTATTACACGTTATTGTTACTTTATAATGTCATATACCGGTCGATTCCGTTGGCAATTCCGGTCACGATCAGATTCTGATAGTCCTCGGATGCCATCCTCTGATCTTCATCCGGATTGGTCATATATCCCATCTCGACAATCGTACACGGAACCTGCGCCCAGTTGATTCCACTCATGGAATCCGTCTCCCAGACATATTCTTTTCTTGCTCCGGTCACGGCAACATATTCCTCCAGTACGCACTCAGCCAGAGCATGACTCTTCTCATACAGTGCTCCGTTGTATGGGTTGGACGGCGTCTGGCAGATTGTCATCGCTCCATTTACACTGTGATCATCGGATCCATTGGCATGGATCCTGACGAATACATCTGCACCGGCCTCATTGGCAACTGTTGCCCGCTCGGCATTGGATATATTCACCTCATTCATCTCGCGGATCATGATGACCTGGTAAGAACGCTTCTCCAGCTCCGTCTTCAGCTTCAATGCCACCTGCAGATTCAGTTCATATTCCGGCACACCTGTTGCTACGCCTGAAGTCCCACTGCTTACTTTCGCCTTCGTCTCGGACGCACCCGGTCCCACCGGTTCCTGTTCATTATTCCCCTGACTCTGATGACCCGCATCAATCACCACGATTCCCTTGACTTCTGTCTGATTTTTTTCACTCTCCCCGGGCTCTTCCTCTTCTGTCTCCTGTTCTTCTTCCTGGATTTCCAGTTCTTCTGCTGTCTCCTGTGTACTCTCCTTATCCTCTTCCGGCTCTGTCTCTTTCTTTCCACAGGCAGCAAGGAACAACGCAGCTCCCAGTACACAGATGACCATAATATATCGTGCAGATTTTTTTCTCATGACTGCCCACCGCCTTTCATATATTGATATACACCATCGGATACGTTGACGATCACCTGTCTTGCTGTTGAAACATCTGACAGTCCCTGCGTCATGATACAGATAATGTATGGCTGCTGTTCCAGATACACGATTGCAACATCATTTTCCACATCCGCCAGCTCCCCGGTCTTATTGGCTACAACAACGTCCGCGGGAACGCCTGCCGGAATCTTCGTGGTACGCTGCTGCTGCTTCATATATTCCACAATCTGAGAAGCTCCGGCAATCTGATTCTGATAAACATCCGTCAGAAATTTTCCGCAGTCCGCAACAGAAGTATAATTATCATCCTGGGCATTGGACGCCAGAAGCATGCGTCCCATATGCGACTCTGCATAACCGTGGGACTGACAATAGGCATTTACCTTTTCTCGCCCCGCAGCTCCGTCTCCTTTCCCCAGATACGTTACCAGCTGATTTGCAGCATCGTTATCACTTACTGTGATCATAGACTGCATCAGACTGCTGATCTGTGTTTCATTCACCCCGTTTGCACAGAGTTCCTCATAATTCTCGTATACGCAACCGGCGATATACAACTTGATCAGACTTGCCGCCTGCATCTGATGCGACGAAACCGATGCATATTCTCCGGTCGCCGGTTTTTCTATATATACCGCCGTATCTCCCTTTCCTGCCAACGGATTTAAAAGCTCTGTGATCTTTTGTTCCAGATCTGTCATCTGCTTCCCGGAAGACTCCGGCTCTTTCGTCGTTTCCTCCGCCGAATCTTCTGTCTCTTCCTGCGTATCGATCACCAGTTTTTCCGTCTTCTTTCCTGCATCCTCATCGCCGGATCCGGATGCACCGCATCCGACTCCTCCGACCGCTATAAGCACACATAATATTCCTACAAGATACCTTTTCATACTTAACTCCCCTGATATGTCTGTCTCTTACTGATCCAGCTGATAACCGTTTGGATTCATGGAGAACTCCACCTGACGCAGCAGTTCGGCATTCTTCTTCTCATAGTCATTCAGCACGGAAGCACTGTAATTCGCATCAAAATCATCCGGATCATAGGTTCCCTGATACCAGGATTTGGAAGTGAAATAGTTCGTCAGTTCCTGAGACTTGAACCGCCTTCCATGTCTTGCATAGATCTCATTTTTGGCATAATTGATCTCCTGTATCGTCATTCCGGCAAGATCTGCCTGTGTCAGATAAGTCGCATTACTGTTCGGAAGAATATAATCCTGCTCCAGAAGGCTCTGCACCTCCGGTTCCTCTTCCACAATTTCTTCCTCTTCCGTCTCCTCTTCCATCACATCCTCTTTCGGCTCTTCCTCTTCGTCTTCCTCATCCAGAATCGCCTGTATCTCATCCAGTTCCTTCGTGTTCTTTGGTTCATTCATCTTCTTTACCGCCAGACCGATCAATGCAGCAACCAGAAGAACTACAACGATTGCAACCACCGTATACAGATCCTTCCATTCCTTCTTCAGTTTCTGAATCGGAGAAAGATTCTGTTCCGGCGGATTCTGATCATATGTATTCTGGTTATATGTGTTTTGATCATACATATTCTGGTTCATCTGCGCACCACAGTTCGTACAGAATCTCGCGCCGTCCGGCATCTCTTTTCCACATTGTGTACATCTCATATCCATTCCTCCTCATAAAACACCTGACACATGATATATTGTGATTCGTATTCTTCTCTTTCTCTAATCCCCACTCAACGCCGTTTCAAATAATCTCAGATTTTCTGCCAGCTTCTCCTGATCCATGGAGAGAATCGCTTCCTTCGGAAACAGACCGCCGGCAGTTCCGACATACCGATATCCGGATGCAAGGGCTTCCTTTACATTATCCCGATGAATCCCTCCCACTGCCATCAAAGCAAGATCTCCCAATGGTTCACAGACCTTTTTTGCATAGCCGAAGCTTAATTCATTCGCCGGAAACACCTTGATGATGTCCGCTCCTTTTTCTATCTGATCCGCGATCTCGGACGGCGTAAATGCTCCCGGCACTGAGAGGATCCCCTGATCCCGGCAATGCTGCAGCATCTGCTCTGTCATCATCCGCGGAGACAGAACAAATTCTGCTCCTGCGTCAATTGCTTTTAACAGCTCATCATAGGTCTGAACCGTTCCGGCACCGATATTCAGTCTTCCGCGATATTCTGCGGAGATCTTCCGGATAATATCATAAGCATTCTCTGTATTGAGTGCGATCTCCATATTGCGTACATACTGACTGTCCAGAAGTACTTCCGCCACACTCCTCACCTGCTCGTATGTATATTTCCGGAGAATCATTGTTACCTTGCCAAATGTCATTATCGTTACCTCCTTTTTCTTCTCTGTTTACAGACTGTTGTCAGGATATAAAAAGCTGACGTATTCATATATTTCCGTAAAATCCACTTCACACTCACCGTCAAAGATCCCGACCGGTACTTTGTGCTCGAATGTATACATGACCGGAAATATATCCTTTTCAAATTCGTATACATACACTCTTTTTTTTACAGGATCTACGATCCAGTATTCTCTGACTCCCGCATTCATATATTTCCCCATTTTGAGTGAAACGTCTCTTCTCTGTGTTGCGGGAGACAATACTTCAGCCACCAGATCCGGTGCACCGGCTACTCTTCCATTCCGGAACTTGCTCCGGTCGCATATGATAGATACATCCGGCTGAACCATTGTTTTTTCATCACAATCCAATTGTACATCAAGTGGTGCAGTTATTGTAATACATTTTCCATGTTTTTTCCGGATATATTCACGAAATCGCATATTAATCTCATCACAGATCAGCTGATGCACATCCGAGGGGGAAGCCATCTCATAGATTGTTCCGTCAATCAGTTCCACTCTCACCTCCTGTGGAAATGCCAGATAATCCAAAACATCATATTCCCCCTGACGCTTTGACGCCTGATATTCTGTCGATTCTTCTTTGATCACAGAAGCATCCGGCACGGATCGCAATGGACGAAAGACAAGTTCCAGTGCCTGCAGCGTCTCATATCTCGGCGATTTTGTAATGCCTCCTAATACCTTCTGTACCGTTCCGACCGGGAGTCCGGATAGTTCAGCTATCTTTTCGTAAGAATATCCCAATTCTTTTTTCCAGGCACGCATTTCTTCTATTGTCATATACCTTACCACTCCATCACTTTCTGATTTATCCATATTCTATCATATTTCTATCCATTTATCAATCTTTTATCCATTTCACACAGGCGCATGACATAACAAAGCAGGGCATATGCCACAGCATACACCCTGCTTATACGACTGTTTTTACAATCTCAGATCACTTTTCTGTAAATTTAAATATTCAGCAGATCGCTGTATACCTTCAGCGCCCCGTCTGTCTCATGAGCAAGTACGCGTTTTGCAAGTACTTTTCCAAGCTGCACGCCTTCCTGGTCAAAGCTGTTCAGGTTCCATACGAATCCCTGGAACATCACTTTATTCTCAAAGTGTGACAGGAGTGCTCCCAGTGCTTCCGGAGTCAGCTTCTCTCCGATGATGATGCTGGACGGACGACCGCCTTCAAACTTCTTATTGCGGTTTTCGTCATCTTTTCCACATGCAAATGCCACAATCTGCGCTGCCACGTTCGCACACAGCTTCTGCTGGCTTGTGCTGCCCTGAATCACAACATCCTGCTCCATCTGGTTGTTCTTAAATCCGACAAACTGAAGCGGAACAATATCCGTTCCCTGATGCAGTAACTGATAGAAGGAGTGCTGTCCGTTTGTTCCCGGTTCACCAAAGATCACCGGACCCGTCGGGTAATTTACCGGCTCACCGAAGCGGTTTACAGACTTTCCGTTGGATTCCATATCCAGCTGCTGCAGATGTGCCGGGAAGCGGCTCAATGCCTGTGAATACGGAAGAACAGCAGTATCCGGATATCCAAGCACATTACGCTCATATACTCCGATCAGTGCATCCAGCATTGCCGGATTCTTTAACAGATCCTTTTCTTTTGCAAGCTCATCCTCTGCTGCTGCACCTGCCAGGAACTGTGCAAATACTTCCGGTCCGAATGCGAGTGACAGTACGGCTCCTCCTACTGCAGATGAGGAAGAGTAACGTCCGCCGATATAATCATCCATAAAGAATGCTGCAAGATAATCATCGCTCTTTGCCAGAGGGGATGTCTCACTGGTAACTGCGATCATATGCTTTGACGGATCCAGTCCTGCTTTTTCCAGAGCATCTTTCACAAAAGATTCATTCGTCAGTGTTTCAAGGGTTGTACCGGACTTTGATACCAGTACAAAGATAGAATGTGCAACATCAATCTTACTTAAAACTCCGGATGCATCATCCGGGTCAACATTACTGATGAATTCTGCCTTCATCTTCAATGTATCATTTACTTTTGCCCAGTTTTCAAGCGCTATATAAATCGCACGAGGTCCGAGGTCACTTCCGCCGATACCGATCTGAACAACCGTTGTAAACTTTTCGCCGGCCGCATTGGTGATCTCTCCGGCATGTACTTTATTAGCAAATTCTGCAATCTTTGTCTGCTGTTCCACATAGAAAGCGCGTTTGTCAACGCCATCTGCAACAACCGGTTCTCCCAGCTGTCCACGGGTCAGCTGATGAAGCACCAGACGTTTTTCTCCGGTATTGATCATCTCACCATTATAAAGAGCTTCGTACTTTTCTGTAAGCTGAGCTTCCTCCGCCAATTTTGCAAGGACGTTCAGGATATTATCATCCACCTGCTTTGCCCCATAATTATATGCGAGACCTTCTGCCATCGGCACACTGTATTTTTTTACACGCTCTGCACCGTTTTCTCCGGACATTGCCTCGGCAAGATTAACCTGCTCCACAGCCTGCAGCTCCTTATATGAAGCAAGTGTATCCAAATTGTTCCAAGTAACCATATCAGATTCCTCCTCATTACGAAAGTGTTCTTTTACTTCCTGAAATATTTCACAAAAAAATTATACTATTAAACATCCCCAAATTCAAGTCAATACAGAGTAAAGCCTGTAATCGTCTATCCTTCCCGAAGAGACTACCGCAGCAGAAAACTGTCGAATATGAACAGATCAAACTGTGACCTTACACGTTCGTACTGCTTCTGGTTTTTCACCGTCCATGCAACAGACAGTGCACCGAGCTTCCGGCAGATACGACGTGAAATATTTCCCGCATCCCTGTGGCAGTAAGCAATAAAGTCCGGCCTGGTCACAAAATTCGTGAGAAGATACGTCACGATCTTCAGCACCGGATTCTTTTTTCCACCCTTTGCGAAGTCTTCACTCAGCTGTCCTCTCACGATATCGGGACGATGTTTCCGATACCACCGAAGCGCAAACGGATGGAACGATTCGACACAGTATCTCCCCTTATAATGCTTCAGGATCCGGTTGCCAAGCTCACAGATGACAGTGTCTGCCCGATCCATTTTATATTCAATGATCAGTGGTACTTTTCCATTGACTACACTGAGTACTTTTTCCAGCGTAGGGATCGTCTGATCCGAGTCTGCAAGCCTTAGTTTCTGCAGCTCTTCCCACGTATATTCCCAGATATTCCCCTCCACATTACACATCCTTTTCAGGGAGGCATCATGAAAGACCACCGGAACATCATCCTTTGTAAGCTGAATGTCAAACTCGATCCCATATCCTGCTTCGACTGCTTTTCGAATTGCATTTACAGAATTTTCCGGCGCATTTGTCCGATTGTCGAACAGACCCCTGTGTGCATAATATACGCCCAGAAACCCGGAAATATCCGGCCTGCCGAATATCCGCGGGCAGATCATATACAGATAACCTGCCGAAAGTATCATTAAAATCCCGAAAATAATCATCAAACTCTTCATATTCCGCCTCTGATCCAATTTTATTGTCTCTTATTGTCGTTACCTAGTATAGCACTGAAAAACAGGGAAAAAAAGAGAAATGCTTTCACTTTGTAACATTGTTTTGTTTTTGCATTATCTGCATGTATTTATTGTACAATTTTTTCATTCATGATATAATAGTACAAATATCACGTGCAAATAATACAAAACAACACACAAAGGAGATCCCCATGGCATACATCGGCGTACATCTGGAAAATTCTATTTCTATCGATGAATTATATACCGTCCATTATTTTGAATACATGAGCACCTTTTCATTTGCAGGAGAATCTCATGATTTCTGGGAATTTCTCTATGTCGACAAAGGCGAGATTCACGTCACTGCCGATTCTCTTCGCACAACACTGAAAAAAGGAGATATTATATTTCATAAGCCAAATGAATTTCACAATGTAGAAGCCACCGGAACGATTGCTCCGAATCTTGTCGTTGTGTCTTTCTCTTCTTCCAGTCCGGTAATGGGATTTTTTGAAAATAAATGTTTCCACATTGATGAGGCGGAACGCAGTCTGCTCGCAGAGATCATCACGGAGGCCAGAAACTGCTTTTCCATGCGTCTGGACGATCCATATCTTACGCATATGGTGAAAAAATCACCGGAAGTCTTCGGTTCGGAACAGATGCTCCGGATTCTTCTGGAACATTTTCTGATCCATATTGTAAGACGCCTGTCGACGCCCGCAATTCTGCAGAAGGATATTCCAAGGCAACTGCAGAAAACCACCAAAAGTCACAGTGACAGCGAGGTATTCAACCGTGTGATCCATTATCTGGAACAGAATCTGAGCCGTCACATCTCGCTGGAACAGATCTGCCGCGACAATCTGATCGGGCGATCCCAGCTGCAGAAGCTCTTTCACGACAGGACGCAAAAGGGTGTGATTGAGTATTTTTCGGAGATGAAGATTGATGCGGCCAAACAGATGATCCGCACAGAGCATATGAACTTTACACAGATTTCCCAACAGCTTGGGTACTCTTCCATCCACTACTTCTCACGGCAGTTTAAAAAAATAGCCGGTATGACACCTTCAGAGTATGCTTCTTCTATTAAGGCAATGGCGAAAGGAGGTTTTGAATAAATGGCGGAAAAATTATCTATGCAGCAGAAAGAATATCAGAGCATTATTCTCAAGCAGGAAATTAATATTACCAATATCTATTCGATTCATTATTTTGAATACTCCCGCGACTTTGTATTCGAAGGCGAATCCCACAACTTCTGGGAACTGCTGTTTGTGGATTCCGGTGTGATCGAAGTCACGGCGGATGAGAAAAAGTTTCCGCTCGAAAGCGGAGAGATCGTCTTTCACAAACCCAATGAGTTTCATGCACTTCGTTCCAACGGGAAAAGTGCTCCCAACCTCATTGTAGTTTCCTTCGACTGTACGGCTCCGTGCATGAGTTTTTTTGAAAATAAAGTCCTTCGCGCAAATGATCTCGAGACTCAGTACCTCAGCCAGATCATTACGGAAGCGAAACGTACCTTCTACACTCCGCTGAATCACCCTTATGTTTCCAGGCTCCGGCGATTCACGAATACACCTTTCGGAAGTGAGCAGATCATCAAGGCTTCCCTGGAACTGCTTCTGTTAAACATGCTCCGCCGCTGTGCGCATTCTACAGATGTTCAGCGATTTCCTACGGGCGCAGTTACCCGTACCAAACGAAATGACAAAAAACTACTGGAACAGGTAACTCTTTACCTTTCCAATCATGTCTATGACACTCTGACTGTCGCAGACATATGCCGTGACAACATCATCAGCCGTACACAGCTTCAGCAATTATTCCATCAGCACAAGGGCTGTGGTGTCATCGAGTTCTTTTCCCGTCTGAAAATCGAGACGGCAAAGCAGCTGATCCGGGAAGGCCAGTATACATTTTCACAGATTGCGAATATTCTGAACTATTCATCCTACCAGTACTTCTCTTTGCAATTCAAAAAATATACACGTATGTCTCCTTCCGAATACAGTTCATCAACCAAATACTTCAATACCAATCAGGCAGAAGAATAAATTTTCTTACCACAAAAAAGACTGCTGCAGAATTGATATCCAGATTCTGCAACAGTCTTTTATATTATGTTATGTTTTAGCCTTTTACTCCACCGGATGTAAGACCTGCCACCAGATGTTTCTCGATCAGCAGGAACAGTACAACGACCGGAATCGTAGCACACAGGGAAGTAGCAAACAGATACTGCCACTGTATGAAGTTAAAGCCGTAGAATACATTGATACCTACCGTGATCGGTTTGAATGCATCTGTAGAGATCAATGTCAATGCGATCGTATATTCATTCCATGAATTGATAAATACAAAGATCAGAGTGGTAATAATACCCGGAGCCGCTACCGGAAGCAGAACCTTGATCAGTGCCTTTACCGTACCACATCCGTCAATCTTCGCTGCCTGTTCCATTTCAGGAGAGATGGACACAAACGTACCACGAAGCAGCCAGATGGCAAATGCCTGGTTAAATGCCGCATTCAAAAGAATCAGACCCAGGATCGAGTTATTCAGACTGATATTCACCATCATCTTATAGATACCAACCAGAAGAACAACCGGTGAAAACATCTGACTCATAATAACAGCACCCATGAAGATTCCTTTTCCCTTGAATTTCATACGGGACAGTGCATATGCCGCCGGAATTCCGCAAAGGATCGCAAGAAGCGTTGCTCCACCCGCGATCAGCATGGAGTTGATGAAGTACTGAAGTACCGGAGCTGCATCCCAGATCTCCACGAAGTTCGACCAACGCCATATCTCAGGGAGAATGTGGTCGATCGCGTACATTTCGTTCTTGTCCTTAAGTGCCGTAATAAACATCACGAAGTAAGGATATAATATAACGATACACAGAAGTATTACAAATACATATAAGGCAACTTTCTGCCAGCCTTTTTTCTTTGCTGTCATCTTAATCTTCCCCCTCTCCGCGAAGTGACATGAACATGTAGATACTTGCAAGGATTGCCAGAATCACAAATCCGATCACGGATACTGCCGCTGCCTGTCCGCTCTTTCCTTCTGTAAATGACAGCTTATACAGGTATGTAACCAGCGTATGTGTCTGATCCGCAGGTGCTCCCTTGGAGATCGTCCATACGATCGGGAAGGAGTTAAATACGTAAATAATATTCAATACTGTAGATACTGTAAGACTTGGGCGAACCAGAGGCAGAGTGATCTTGAAAAGCTTGCTCCAGAATCCGGCACCGTCTACTGCCGCGGATTCATATAATGCAGCATCGATTCCCTGCAGTCCGGACAGCACGCAGAAGGTAACAAACGGAAATGTTACAAAGATACCGACCCAACATTCCCACGCAAACATGCTCTGCGCAGTTCCCGTCCAGTTTACAAAACTTTTGATAACACCTAATTTTTTCAAGAGAACATTCAGTGAACCATAATCCGCATTCACAATATACTTCCAGATTACAGACTGAATTACGAGTGCGGTTGCCCACGGAAAGATGACAACTGCACGGACGAGCTTCCGTCCGAAAAACTCCTGATTCAAAACCATCGCAAGGATAAATCCGATAACCGTCGACAGACCAACAACTGCGATCGTCCACACGAAAGTATTCCGTAATGTCGTCAAGAATGCCGGCTGACGAAATACTTCCAGATAGTTCTCAATACCGTTAAATCCTTTGATCAGACCGCTTCGTCCCACCTCGGAAAACGATATCTTGAATACGGAAATAATCGGAACTACGATCATGGTCACCATCAGGAGCACACTTGGCAGCAGCCAGATATACGGCTGAAGTACCAACAATGCTTTGTTCTTTTTACTCACTATAGCGCCTCCTCTTCATTCACTTTTCTTAAAAAACGAGGGCCGAATCTGCCGGCCCTCGCAATTTATATTATCATATCAACTATTGATAAACGAATTACTCAGCAACCTCAGCCTGAAGATTATCTAAAGCAGTCTGAGCATCCATGGTGCCGCTGCATACCTGCTGCTCAACATCAATAACACCATTTCTTACATCCATCCACTCTGTCTTCTGCATTGGATAGAACTTGCAGTTAGGAAGAACTGCACAGAATGTTGCGAAGTATTCGCTGTTTCCTGTTGTATCTTCTGTTCCGCCTACAATGTATTTCTCTGCGTTCTCAGCAAGGTTTGCAGAAGCATCCTGAGTTGCAGGTAAGAAGCCTTCATATACCATGTAGTCAGAATATGTCTCTACTTCATAGAATGCATCAAAGAATTTTGTGATAGCTTCTGTACGTGCGTCGCCGGCTTCCTCATCCTTGAATACCATTAACTGGTCACATACACCAAGTGCTACATGCTCGCCCGGGATATCTGCAGCTTCATAATTTACTGTAGAATCTGCAGCAACCATGTTCATAGGTCCGATCATCATAGCCAGTGTTCCTGCACTGAATGCATCCTGTAATGGATAACGTGTATCTGTGAACGGTGCAGAGTTGCAGTATCCGGAATCAATAAGGTTCTTAATGTACTCAACTGCTTCTACGTTCTCCTCTGAATTCAGAGCCCAGTCACCATTGTCATCTACAAATCCGCCGCCAAAGTTCCATGTATAGTAAGAGAATGCAGCCTGACCCTCATCAGTAGAGATATCAAGACCCCAAGGAACAATCTCATCACCATAAGTATCTTTGATTGCCTGGCATGCTGCAAGAACATCATCCCATGTTTCCGGAGCAGCATCAATACCAGCGCCATTTAACAGATCCATGTTGCAGAACAGAGCACGGCAGGATGCCAGAATCGGAAGTGCCCATACAGTTCCGTCAATTTCATTGGACTCCCAGAAGCTCTGAACGAAATTAGCCTATAATTCATCAGATACATATTCTTCTGCAGGCATCAGCAGATCATCTGATACATAATCAGCAAAACCGCTGATGTTCAGAATGTCCGGCTGCTCCTGTGTAGAAATACGTGTGTTAACAACTTCATAAATGTCATTCCAGGAAACGATCTCGATGTTAAGATCAATTCCTTCATTGGCGCTTTCAAAGTTCTCTTCAAACTCTTTCCACCACTCCTGTGTGTAGTTACCATACTGGGAAATGATAATATCTAATGTCACATCCCCAGATTCATCGCTTCCGCTCTCGCTTTTCTTTCCGCCGCATCCAACTAACATGGAAGCTACCATTGCAGTCACAAGAAGCATTGATAAAAACTTTTTCATATCTTTGTCCTCCTTTTTTTGTGCAGGGCCCAGCTCACTCCCTGCTGCTTGTATAATAAATTATACATACATTTGGCCCTCTGCGCTTCATATAATTGTCCTGTTATTACATATAATTATCCTACAACGGGTAATAATTTGACCAAAAAATCTTTACCACATTAACGTGTTTACAGCGCATTGCACAATTTTTAACGAACTATGACCGACTGCACATATACAATTTCTGTCCACATATCACACAATCTCCATCAGAATTGCTCTGCACGGCGCCCCGTCACCTCCGCCAAGATTCAGTGGAGCAGCATTCAGAAAATAAACGCCTTCCGGCACCATATCCAGGCGGATTCCCTCCAGAAGTACGATCTCCGCCCCCAGAATCTTCAGGTGTACCTCCATCGGTGCATCTGCCGGCCCAAAGGTCTGCGATTCATTTCCAAGAAGCAGGATTCCGGCTTCCGCAAAGACATCTGCCGCTTCCGCCGACACCACAGCATCACCTTTGATCAGAATTCGCTTTGCAGATTGTCTGTCCGCTTCCCTCGCCTTTTCGAGAATCCCGATCGCATCCTCCGCTGTCAGAGTTCCTTCCTGCTCTGTCACATACGCATACCCGACAAATCGCTTAAGTTCCAGTTCATCTATGGTTTTTCCGTCTTCCAAAAAGTGATACGGTGCATCTACATGTGTTCCATTATGCGAACACATACGGAATGCTGACAGATTGCACGCTGATTCTTCCGATATTCTGGACAACATCTCTTTTTCCGGTACCGGATCCCCGGGATATACCTCGCATCCGAATACTTCCTGTGATATATCATAGATCTTCATGAATTCCCTCCATTTATATACGCGTCATGTGTTCTACCTGCATAATGGTTCGTTCCGCCATCTCCTTTAATGACATCTCGTGATATCCATGTACACTGGTGTGAGCAATTCCATCAAACGCTTCATACCATTTCGGATCGATTGCCTCAAACCCATGCAGTGCTCCCATCACTGAGCCGACGGTCGCTCCATTACAGTCAGTATCAAACCCGGCCAGTACCGCAGCCGTGATCGCAGCATCAAACTCTTCATAACACAGCAGACATGCAGTTACCAGCATCGCATTCGGTATGGTAAGACACCAGTCATACATCTCTTCCTCACGGTATCTCTTATGTACTTCATCGACCATCGCCTCATAAGTCCATCCGTCTTCCTTCCACCGGCATACCTCATCCAGGCTTTCCTTCAGACGGCTTCTGGGAGGAATCTGCAATAATGCCGCACAGATCCTTTCCTTCATGGAAAGCTCCGGTACAAAGCACATACTGATCAGAGCTGCAATATACATCTCTCCATATACGCCGTTCTTTACGTGTGATACAGATGCGTCCAGATATGCCATACGCGCAGCCTCGCCAGGGTTTCCGGGATTGATGTACCCAAAGAAGTCGCCCCTGATCTGCGCACCGATCCATTCTCTGTACGGATTGCATAACACCGCTGACTTCGGCGGCAGAACTCCATTCATCAGATTACGGATCGCAGCCCGCTCTGCTGTACAGGCATGGAAAGCCGGGAATCCCAGAAGCCACGCTTCCGCAACATCTTCTCTGGTGAAATTCCTGCCATAACGCTCCAGCAGTTTGAGAGCAATCATTGTATAATTGATATCATCGTCGTTTGGAAATGTTCCCTTCAGATTCTGATACCAGCATACCTTCTGTCTGTCATAGGAGGTCATGGGATCCATTTCCCTGAGGTCGTATTTCTGACGGATCTCCTCCTTCCCGGACGATGAGATATAATATTGAAGCGGCATCTGATCGGTATCTTTCAGATAAGCATGAATCTTTCCGCGCATCCAGCCTTCCACCGGCATTCCCAGCACACAGGCAATCACCCTTCCATAGATCGCGCCGGTGATTCTGTTTCGAAGTTCCTCTGTATCATATGCATAGATTTTCTCGGCTTCGCTGCTCAGGCAGTTTCTGATATCTTCAAGGGCTGTCGGTTCCTGATATCTGAAATCCTCCTTTATCGGCGCCTCTTCCATCCTGATCAGAAGCTCCTTCGCCTGCCGGTTTCGCTCCTCTTCATCCTGGATTGCAAGGATTCGGTCTATCTCCGGTGCATACGGTTCCACACACCGACCTTCATCCATACATTGTCGATACTCATCCTTCAACATATCTTCATAAAAGATCCACAACATTTTTTCTTTTAACATTGCTATTCCTCCTCATTTATTCTAGAATCGTACAATCATTTTCTGTCAAATTCTTTCATCTGGGTCTTGGGATTTTCCCGGAGCGCTCAATGGCTGCACTTCAATTCCAATCTCCCGCAGAAACATCTGTCCGACATGGGAAAGTTCTCTGTCCTTTCGAATCAGGAAAACATTCAAAACATACATTCCTTCATTTGCAATAGATCGTACCACCATATCGGACGTCTTCTTCTCATCACCTTCTGCATATGGAATAAGTGCAATCGTTTGAAAGGATCTTGCCCATTCAACAGCCGTTTCGTTAATTGATGTGATAATGGACACATTTGGAGCAACGGCATGTTGCCCGAATACCGTATAAACAATATTTAAAATATCAAATGGAATCGCAAGCGGAATTCCGATAAAATCTGTAATTTCCAGTGGTTCCTCAGATGCCGCAAGAGGATGATCTTTTGGGATAATTGCCACAATATCATCCTTTTCATAAGGGAAACTTGTAAGGGAGTTATATTGAGGAATACTGGCGCGGATTAATCCGATCTCCGTGATGCCGTTTAAAACATTGGGAACGACAAAATCACTGGGAATTTCGTATACATCATAATTGATGTCCGGATTGTTTTTCACAAACTTCTCAAAAAGTCGATGGATATAATGAATCGAATTTCCGGCAGGGATAGAGATCTTGAGCTGTTCCCGATATCCGGACTGCTGGCAGGAAATGGAAGTGCCAATACTTTCTTCGATCCGGCACATTTCCCTTGCCTTAATATAAAATATCCGACCCGCTTCCGTCAGTTCAATGGAACGACTCCCCCGGTTAATCAGTTTCGCTCCGTAGGTACGCTCAATATTTTTCAACTGATTACTCAATGACGGCTGTGCGATCAGGAGACGTTTTGAAGCTGCAAGAATACTTCCGCTTTCTACTATGGCAACGAAATTCCGATAGGATTCCAGAGTCATTCAATCACCCTCCATATAATAAAAATATTATATTTCATACGTAATATTAGTAATTTTATTATAATTCACTTTCTATTATAATACAAGCGTTTGAATTTAATCATTTATCCGAATTCACGGAATACCAAAGAGCATGAAAACATGCAGAAAGAGAGGAAATATGACAAACATTTTAACAGACGTTCTGGCTGTCATCGGAGTTGTACTGAATGGACTCCCACAAGGATTACTGGCCCTTACTTTCGGATTTGCATCCATTCCTACGGCAATGGCTTTTTTTATTGGCGCGATCGGTAACACCGTAACGCAGAGTGTTGCACCAATTTCATTCCAGGCAGAAACAATCACCTATGCCGGAAGTGCCGGAAAAAACCGTTCCGAGCGATGCACCATGATTTTTCTGGGTGCAGTCATCATGGCTCTGATCGGGGTATTTGGTCTTTTAACAAAGATCGTTAACTTCGTCGGTGAGGATATCGCTTATGGAATGATGGCCGGTGTCGGTATCATTTTGACAAAAGCAGCCATCGATATGGTTGCAAAGGACAAGCTGGCAGGAGGGGTCTCCCTTGCAGCTGCAATGATCACTTATTACATTACCAGAAACAATGGCAATACTTTGGTATACACCATCGTTATCTCTGTAGTGGCATCCTGTATCGCAAATGCCCTTTTCAAAAAAGAAAAAGAAAATATTGTCGTTGTTGACGACAAATTCATCCGTCAGAAATTTACCATCAATACAAATGTTATCATGGGTGCTCTCGGTATGGTCTGCCTGAATATCGGTTCTAATATTTCTTTTGGATCCATCACCGCCAGCATGGCAACCAGCGGAAATTATAACATTGATCATCTGACAGTAATCTCTTCTCTGGCTGATATGGGATCTTCCTTCTTTGGAGGGGCTCCTGTAGAATCCATTATCTCCGCAACTGCCAGCGCACCGCATCCGGTCTGGGCCGGTGTAGCAATGATGGTTGTGATCGGCGTAATTCTGATTCTTGGTATCCTGCCAAAAATCAGCAAATATGTTCCGGCCTCTTCCATTGCCGGATTTTTATTCGTGCTTGGAATATTCAAAACGGTTGCTTTAGACGCACCGGCTGCGCTTGCAACCAACGCGGCTGTCGGTGGATCAACTCTGGTTGTCACAGCTGTTACCAACCCATTCCTTGGAATGATAGCCGGTATCATTGTAAGATTTCTTGGAATTTAATTTATAATCTGGAGGAAATATCATGACTGAATATACAATGGAATTATGTGGAGTTCATAGAGTACTTCCATTTATCCCAATCAATGAAGATACCGCTTTTGCCAGTTTTGTTGTTTTGGGAGACACAGAGCTTGTCGCTGCCTGCGCCCCAAAACTGGCAGAATTAATCGGTCCGGTGGATGCCATTCTTACTGCGGAAGCAAAGGGAATCGCTCTCGCCTATGAGGTCAGCAAATGTCTTGGATTGAAGGAATTTATTGTTGCAAGAAAAAGTAAAAAATCTTACATGCAGGACGTTGTTTCCGCTTCAGTCCATTCCATCACCACAACCGGAGAACAGCATCTGTATCTGGACGGTGTAGATGCGGGAAAGATTCGCGGAAAACAAATCTGTATTATTGATGACGTAATCTCAACAGGAGAATCGCTTCATGCTCTGGAAGTTCTTGCAGAAAACGCAGGTGCGCAGATTGTAAAAAAAGCTGCTTTACTGGCAGAAGGCAAAGCCGCTCAAAGAGAAGATATTCTGTTTTTAAAAAAACTTCCTCTCTTTACAAAAACAGAGGACGGATATAAAGAAATTACGGATTAAAACTTTACAGGGATGATCGCAAAATCTTTTGTTATATGCAGTTTTTACAGGAACGCTCCGGCACTGACTCGCTTACCTCGGCTTTTCTTGTAAAAACTGCATAATACCAGAATGATGCGAATGTATGATACAACAATCCATCAAAATGTGATGACCGTGCCGGTTCTTCCCTCCAGGGCGTCTATCGCTTTATCAAGGCTTGTTATAATTGCCCTCTTATCCGGATATGTACGTGCAAATTTCATGGCTGCCTCTACTTTCGGAAGCATACTTCCGGACGCAAACTGTCCTTCCTCCACATACCCTGCTGCTTCTTTCAGACTCATATGATCCAGATTCTGCTGATTTTCTTTTCCCCAGTTAATAGCTACTTTTTCCACCTCGGTCAGGATCATGCGAACATCCGCATCTACCTGCTCTGCCAGAAGTTCTGCCGCAAAATCTTTGTCAATGACAGCCGGAACTCCCTGGAGTGTTCCATCCATCTTTTCAATCACCGGAATGCCTCCACCACCACAGGAAATCACAATCGAAGAGGCCCATAGGTTCTTAATTGCGTCTATTTCTACTATTTTCTTCGGAATCGGTGATGCAACAACTCTTCTCCAGCCTCTTCCTGCATCCTCCTTCATGGTGTAGCCTTTTTCTTTTTGCAGAACCAGGGCCTCTTCCTCACTGTAAAAAGATCCGATCGGTTTCGTCGGATTCGTGAATCCGGGATCTTTTTCATCAACTACTACCTGTGTTGCCACAGTAAGCACCGGACAATTTTATTTCTGACGCTCAATGCATATTTTAATGCCTGCTGAATGTGATATCCGATATAGCCCTGACTCATGGCGCCGCATACATCAAACGGCATCGCCGGTGTTACATCATTCGCAGACTCAGATGCAAGTAAGATTCGTCCGATCTGCGGCCCGTTTCCATGTACAATTGCAACTTCATATCCTTTGCAGCTGATATCTGCAATCTTTTCACATATTCTTTTTACTGCTTCCAGCTGACATTCTGCCGTCGGAGCACTGCCTTTTGTCTGGAGCGCATTACCTCCTAATGCAATTACAATTTTTTCCATAACCTGATCACCCTCCTGACTTATTTTCTGCTCTTTTCCTTATATATTTCCAATATTATTCTCTCTGTTTCTTCAATTTCATTCTCTTGCATATAAATTTCAAATATCTTATAATTTGTGTAAGAAACCATCAATCGGAGGTCAAACGAATGTCAAAACTGGTACCGATTCAAAGCATCTACTGTTCAAACGAGGACGAATCCAGATTATGCGGCTTTGATGTAGAAGTGATATCCGCACCCACCACCCCTTTGATCCATCCCCTGTCCAGATTATGGCTGATAAACGAAGGCGAAGGTACTCTTTTGCTAAATGATAAAGAATATCATCTTCAAAAAGGGGCTCTCGTTTCCGTCCTTCCATGGCAGATCACAGATATCATAGAGGTGAAATCACCTCTTCAATTTTTTGTTGTCGCCTATTACTTTGATAACATTAATGAAATCATCAAAACATTTTATAATCCGGACAGTGTACATCTCTCCGTCGCCCAATCCATGTTCAAGGCACCTATCGCTTCTCTCGACACGCAAAGTTATGAACAGATGAAGCAACTATTTCTTCAGATCAAGGAAGAGCTCCAGGCACAGTCGCAGATAAACAGTTCCGACTCCAGTTTCGCTGTGGAATCGCATGGTATAAGTAATCTATACATAACAAACAAGCTGATAGAAATCATCGTTTCATTTATTCGCGCCAACCGGACCATGCCGACATCAGCCTCCTTAATTGAAGCCAGTGAAATATTTCAGTATTTATATACTCATTTAAACGAAAAGATCACTCTTTCTATGCTGTCGCAAAAATTTTACATGAGTGAGTCTGCAATCAGCTCGTATATAAAGAAAAAAACCGGATTATCATTTTTTGATCTGTTAAACGAAATGAGAGTCGGCAAAACTATCAATTATCTATTGTATACAGATTTTACACTGGAAGAACTCGCTGAGATTCTGGGCTTTGTTGACAGCGCTCATATCAGCAAAGTTTTTCTGGCACGAGTCGGAATGCGAGCGAATGATTTCCGGAAAACCTACCAGTCTGTCGGGGAAAAATGCCGCATCAAAGACCGCCGGGTCTTCTATTCTATTGTCTCTTATATATACAGACACTATGCTGAGGATCTGCACCCCAGAACAGTCAGTGACCAGTTTGGCATATCACCAAAAGAACTGAATCGTATCTTACTTTTCCAGGTGGAAATGAATTTTAACGATTATCTGAACTACATACGGGTGAATCGTGCCTCCGAACTCCTTCTGGAAACAGATAAAAGTATTCTTACGATTGCACTTGAAGTTGGTTACAATACAGAAAAGACTCTGTCCCGTAATTTTCTTCGTTTTCGTTCGATGACACCGGGAAACTTCCGGCGTTCAGTCGAATTACAGAAAAATGATATCTGAGGGCTGCTGTATCAGATACAGCAGTCCCTTCTTTCTTCTATGTCATATATAAGGTTATTTCATGACTCCCAGTCCTTTGGCAACGATTGTTATAAAGTCCTGTACATTGGTTACCATGGTTGTAGCACACAGGCTTCCTCTGTCTAACAGTTTATTCACTACAAACTCATCTGCATCTACGGTATACAGATATACCGGGCGTATAGTTCCATCATCCATCACCCGGAAAGATGGTGTCATATTACCTGTTGCAATTGTGTGCAGCATCGTCGCAAGACAAATAACGGTGGTAGACTTGCGTACCAGACTTCTCATCGTATCGGCAGCTTCATATACATTTCCGATTACTTCCGGAAGCGGACCATCATCCCTGATGGAACCGGCCAGTACAATTGGCACGTTGTTTCTTACACAGCTGCAGATAATACCGTCATCCAGATTATAATCTTTGATAAACTGCGGAATGGAACCGCTTCTTCTCACTTTGTTACATACATCCAGGTGGTTATAGTGTCCATTTGGCTGGGACTTCTGCGTATAGATATCCTGACCAAGTGCGGTGTGGAGAAGCGCACCTTCCAGATCATGCGTTGCGAGGGCATTTCCTGCCATAAGTCCATCTGCGTATCCGGCATCTATCAATGCACTCATGGCTGCTCTTGCATCTGCATCAAATGCAAATGCAGGTCCCATAACCCAGATAACATTTCCGTGTTCTCTTTCATGTCTCAGAAGCTCAAACAGCCTGTCGTAATCACGGGAATAAGACGTCTCACGGCTTCTTCCCTGACGGAATACGAACTGATCTTCCAGGATGGATTCCTCGTCTTCAAATCCATGACAGTGCATATAGATTCCATCTTCACATTTCTCGGTTCTGCCCAGGATTACTTTGTCACCTTTTTTAATATTTCTGGCTTCCACAACCGCCAGGTGTCCGTCATCACAAAGAATCACACAGGAATCCATACGGCTTTCTTCCGCCAGTCTCCACTCTCCGTCGATCTTAAAATATTCCGGATACATGGATGTGCTGTGATAATCATCCGGCGCTACACCATCCGTTTCAGCTTCTTTATACTGTACATCCGGAGCGTTCACAAACTGTTCTTTTGTAAAATCCGGATGATGATATTTTGGCATTTCAAATGACATAATCTTTCTCCTCTCCAAATACGTTTTAGCAAAGTGTTGCATACATAACGGCTTTAATCGTATGCATACGATTTTCTGCCTCATCAAATACTACAGACTGTTTTGATTCAAAAACTTCATTCGTAACTTCCATTTTTGTTTATAATCACCTTTCCCATCATTCTCCGGATTAAGGAGTTATAATCAGTTCTCTTACAAGCGGCATACTCATACAACGCGGGCCGCCTCTTCCTCTTGAAAGTTCTGAGCTTGCCATTTCAAGAACAATGACTCCGTTATCTCTTAAGATCTGATTTGTCACATAATTCCGGTCATATACAACTACCTTTCCCGGTTCAATACATAAGGTATTGGATCCGTCATTCCACTGCTCACGCTCCGATGCGATCCGGTCTTTACCGCCGCACTGAATCAGTGTTACCGAATCCAGTTTCAGATGGGATGCAAGGACTTCTTCCAATGAAGAATTCGTCTCTGCTACCTTAAGTTCTCCTTTTTTATCACCCTTCCTGATCTCAAAGATCCGCAATGTTCCCAGTATTCCCGGATGAATGGTAAACTTATCATAATCAACCTGCGTACAAACCGTATCCAGATGCATAAATGCACGAATTGCCGGAATATCGAGCGCCAGAATCGTCTCAATCTCCGAGGTTTCATCCGCAAAGATATTCTGCGCCAGCAATTCTATTGCCTCCGCTGTTGTCCGCTGCGAAATACCGACCGCCAGCACCTGATTGCTTAAGTTCAGGATGTCTCCTCCTTCAATTGCATAAGGAAATTCTCTTTTATAATAGAAAGGCGTCTGTCCTGCAAAATTCGGATGATTCTCCAGCACATATTTGCCGAAAAGTGTTTCTCTTCTTCTTGTGCGGGAATACATGCGGTTTAAACTGACCCCATTTCCGATACATGCGAACGGATCTCTTGTAAAATACAGATTCGGGATCGGATCAAGTATAAACTGGTTGTCCGTTTTAATCAGATCCACAAGCGGACGTTTTGTCCGGACTTTCAGTTCCCCGGCTCTGACTCCCGACATCAGCTTCAGCACCAGTTCTTTCGCATCCTGAATTTCATTCAGATAGGCGAAAAGGTAATCTCTCATCCGCTCATCCACTACATTGCCCTCTTCTATGAATTGCCTGATAAACTGATCCTTCAGCTCCCGGTTCTCCTTTAACACCTCCGCGATCAGATCCTCCAGATAGACAACCTCTACTCCCTGTCCCCTCATGATTCCCGCAAAAAGATCATGTTCATTCTGCGCTGTTTTCAGGTAAGGAATATCATCAAAAAGAAGTCGTTCCAGATCGTCCGGTACAAGATGCTCAAGTTCCTTATCCGGTCTGTGAAGCATAACCTGCCTTAACTTTCCTATTTCACTTTTCACCTGGATCGCCATATCTTTCCTCCTTCGCATATTTGCTTTATTATATTAATTTTAGTATCTCAATGAATTTTCTTTCGGACATTCAAAAAATAAAAACGGGTATTTTAATCGGTTCTTTTAATTCTAAAAAAACAAGTTAAAATACAAGAAAAAAACCTTTAAAAGTCCGACCTGATATTCTTGTACATATTGATGTATGTATATAAATCAAAAAAACTCGCACATATAACACTGCGCGAGTTTTCCATAAAGTCTGTCTAATTGATTACAACACCTTTTTGTAACATTACATTTGCATAAATTGCTGTTTCCCCTGTAGCGATAATGCAGTATACTTCTTTTGCTTCATCATAAAACGCAAAACGTTCAATATTTCCAACCGCTTCAGCTCCACGTTCATCATACTTTGTAACGATTTCTTTATAGGTATCCCAGATTGGGGTTTCTACTTTTCCTACATCTCCTGGCATAAGTTCCATTAAGTTTACTGGTTTTTCTACGTATGTATCCAACGGAAATACCTGAAGAATCGCATCCAGAATTTCCGGAACACCATGCCCATCCATACGGATCACGATTGCATTTTTTCCCATAGATTCTGAAGGAAAGTTTCCGTCAGCAATAACAAGTCTGTCACTGTGTCCCATTTCACATAATACTTTCAATAACTCTGGTGATAAAATTGAAGGAATCCCTTTTAACATAATCATCTTCTCCTTTTTTGTACATAAAGCTTACGCTAGCGCGTAAGCTTTATGCGATATGTCTATGCGTTATGCAACTATATTATTTGTACATTGGTCCGTATGTATCACATGCTCTGAAATCAGCAGCTTCTCTATCCATACCAAATGCATTCCAGGATGCTGGTCTGAAGATCTTTTCTTCCGGTACATTGTGCATACATACAGGAATTCTTAAAATAGAGCACATTGTGATCAGGTCAGCACCGATGTGTCCGTAAGAAATTGCACCGTGGTTTGCTCCCCAATTATTCATTACATCGTAAGCTGTCTTGAAGTAGCTTCCTTCTTTGTGATCACATCTTGGTGCGAACCAGGTACATGGCCATGTGTAATCTGTTCTCTTCCATAATGCATCAGATACTTCATCCGGTAAAGCAACTGTCCATCCTTCAGCAATCTGAAGAACCGGTCCTAAACCTTTTACCAGATTTAATCTGATCATTGTAGCTGGCATTTCTGCTCTTGTTAAGAAACGAGAAGAGAATCCGCCTCCACGGAAGTATCCGTTGTCAGCTGCATTCCATGTTGTAGCTGACATAACGGTATCCTGATCAGCTTCTGTCATTTCATACCATGGTTTCATAACCGGTGTTCCATCAGCATCTTTTACTTCACCACAAGCATCCAGACAGCAAGCACCGGAGTTGATCAAGTGGATAATTCCATCTGCTTCTTTTGCTTTTCCTTCGATCTCATATCCTGTTACTCTCTTAACAGCGTCTCCGCTCCAGTATGTACGAACATCTGCGAACATCTGAGCTCTGTTTGTTAAAAGTTTCATGAATAACATACCAAGACCATTCAATACGTCATTCTCTGTAGCAAGGATATATGGCTCTCTTGCCCCATTCCAGTCGAATGATGTATTTAATACAGCTTCAGCGAAGTCAGCGTTTGGATAGAAGTCTGTCCACTGTCTCTGTCCCTGGAAACCAGCTGCGATTGCGTTATGACCAACCATCTCTTCTTCGCATCCTTCTGGCAAGTTTTTGTTACCATTCATTAAGTCTTTGATGATAACTGCCATTTTTACTACAAATTCAAACTGTTCTTCTTTAACTTCATCGCTCTTTCTTACGCTGTCCGGGTTCTTATCGAAACCAATATTGCATTTTTGTTTTGCCCAGGCCATTGCTTTCTGGAATTCAGCTTCATCATAGATACCTTCTGACATACGACGGATGATTTCTACTTCGTCAACAGACTCTACTCTCATTCCCAGGTAGCTCTCTAAGAAATCAGAGTCAATGATAGATCCGCCGATTCCCATACAGATGGAACCGATCTGTAAGTAGGATTTTCCTCTCATGGAAGCTGCTGCAACTGCTGCACGTCCAAATCTTAATAACTTCTCTTCAACGTCTGCCGGGATTGTATCATCATCAATATCCTGAACGTCATGTCCATAGATACCAAATGCCGGAAGTCCTTTCTGTGCATGTGTAGCAAGAACGGATGCCAAGTATACAGCACCTGGTCTTTCTGTTTTGTTACATCCCCAAACAGCTTTGATTGTTTCTGGATTCATATCCATTGTTTCAGAACCATAGCACCAGCAAGGTGTTACTGTAAGAGTAATCTGAACTCCTTCTTTTCTGAATTTTTCTTCACAAGCTGCTGCTTCTGCAACACGTCCAATTGTTGTATCAGCGATTACTACCTTTACTGGTTCACCATTTGAATATTTTAAATTTTCTTCGAAAAGTTTCTTAGCTGCCTGAGCCATTCCCATTGTCTGTTCTTCAAGACTTTCACGTACTTTTAATGGTCCCCTTCTTCCATCAATTGTTGGTCTGATACCGATTACTGGATAACCGCCGATCAATCTGCTTTCTGCCATTTTACTTGTCCTCCTTATTTTTTTAAAATTGTTTTAAATTTTTCATATGCCTCATCCCATTTTTCTTTATCCTGTGGGAAGTATTCATATGTTTTTTCTGAATTTTCAATGATCTGACGCGCCTCTTTTACGTCTTTGATCTCACCCAATGCCATCAACTGAACTGCAATATTTCCTAAAGCTGTAGCTTCTACAGGTCCTGCTAATACCTTACGATTGTTTGCGCTTGCTGTCATCTGGCAGAGTAATTTACTTTGAATTCCACCACCGATCATATTGATCATGTTGAAATGTTTGCCTGTGATGGTCTCAATCTGCTCCAAAGCATAGCGATATTTTAAAGCCAGGCTCTGGTTGATACAGCACATAATGTCTCCGATTGTTTCCGGAACTTTTTGTCCTGTTCTCTCACAAAATGCGCGAATTCTTCCCGGAATATCTCCTGTAGTATTGAACTCCGGAGAATCCGGATCTATGAAACTCTGGAAAGGCTCTGCTTTTTGTGCCATCTGTTCCAATTCACTAAAGCTATATTCTTTGCCTTCACGGATCCACTGTCTTCTGCTTTCCTGTGCAAGCCATAAACCAATGATATTCTTAAGGAAGTTATATGTTCCGCCATATCCACCTTCGTTACTTACATTAAATTCATAAGAAGCTTCTCCAATGACCGGTTTATCTAATTCTGTACCGAACAAACTCCATGTTCCACAACTGATAAAGATGAAATCATCTTCCTGTGTAGGGACTGCAACAACTGCACTTTGTGTGTCGTGGCTGGCAACCGCGATCACTTTTGCCGGTCTGTCAATGCTTAATTCCTCTAAAATTTCTCTGCTGACATCTCCCACGATCGTGCCACTCTGTACAATTTCCGGGAAGATATCTTTTGGAATATTCAACGCATCCATTACTTTATCTGACCACTGTTGTTTTTCAGCATCCATCAATTGAGTTGTTGTCACCATTGTATATTCCGCTTTCTTCTCTCCTGTTAAGAAGTAGTTAAATAAATCCGGTGTCAATAACAATGTCTTTGCTCTTTCCAGCAGCCACGGTCTCTTCTGAACCAGAGAGTATAATTGGAATACAGTATTGAAGTTTTCAAACTGAATTCCTGTAAGTCCATAAAGCTCGTCTGACGGAATTGCCTTAAATACTTCTTCCTGCATACCAATCGTTCTGTCATCTCTGTAATGCACTGCACTTTCCAGCAAAGCACCATGCTCATCTAAGAGGCCAAAATCAACTCCCCATGTATCGATTCCGATACTGTCAAATCCGCCTTCTTTTTGATTGGCTTTGATCATTCCCTGCTTGATTTCAAAATATTGTCTCAGCGTGTCCCAATGCATTGTATTGCCTACTCTGACTGGATCATTCGAAAATCTATGTACTTCTTCCATAATGATTTTTCCATCTTCTAATCTGCCAAGAATGGCTCTGCCACTTGAAGCGCCAAAATCAAACGCAAGAACCTGCTTTTTCTTTCCGCTCAAAACCGTTCCTCCTTTCAAAGTATATCATAATCAAATTCTTTCTTTTATTTTACCATTGTGTTTCTGATTATGCTAGTGTTATAATAGAAAAAAATATAACAATATTCACATAAAGGAGCTTTATGCAGTACATTAATTACAGAGAAGAAAGACAGCGAGGCACCCTTGACTTTCCATTAGAGTTTCACCATGTTTCAAAAGCACATCCACAGCACTACATGCCCTTTCACTGGCATGTGGAATTTGAACTTATTCGGATTCTTGAGGGGAATCTTTTGTTCACTTTAGACGGACAAGAATACAGGCTTTCAAAGAATTTCGTCATTTTTATACCTGCCGGAGCTGTTCATTCCGGGATCCCGGATGACGATTGTGTCTATGAATGTATTGTATTTGACATTAATATGTTAATGAACAAGTCAGATTCCTGCTGTAAATTAGTCCGAAAAATCTCCGAACATGAAATTGAGTTCCAGATAATCTATGATGATTCATATAACAATATCCACCAAATTGCATGGACACTCTTTGAGGCATGCTCCTCTCAATCTTTAGGTTACGAATTGGTTGCACACGGAACTCTTTTTCAGTTCCTTGGTCTGATATATTCAAACGGCTATTATACCACTGCAACTTCTTCTTCCAGAGTCTTGAAACGAATCAAACAATTAAAAAAAGCTCTGGAATTTATCGAATCCTCTTATACAAACCAGATCACTTTACAGGAGCTCTCTGACAGCGTAGACATGTCTCCCAAGTATTTCTGCCGTTTTTTTCAGGAGATGACACATCGAACCCCCATTGATTATCTGAATTATTATCGCATCGAGATGGCCTGTTACCAGTTGCTTACAACCAGCCAGTCTATTACAGAAGTGGCTTATAATTCTGGATTCAATGACCTGAGCTATTTTATCAAAACGTTTAAAAAGTATAAAGGAACTACCCCAAAAAAATATCTAAAAACATAAAAAAGGACTTTCGCAAAAGTCCTTTTTTATATTAAAAAATCCCAAATATTTTTTCTCTGAATGAATTATAGATAAAATCATAGTCCGCGTAACTGAACTGGCTCTCTTTGAATCTTGACCGCCATTCATCACACAGGGCATCCGCAATCAATTTACTGTGTTCATGTTCTGTTTTTAAGAGTGCAGGAAACACAAAATAAATCATATACATATTAAGATCTGCCTGCAAAGAGGAAGGAATTTTCTTTCGTATCCCTTTCGAAAATGTGTTGTCAACTGCATCCACAAAACATACTGCCAACTCTTTCGCTGCAATTTCTTTTTCTTCCGCTTTATCCACATAATCTGTCATTTCTGTGAGATAATGACCATACTTTTCTATGAATATCCCCATGTTCTTTTCATAAGACTTCTTTTTAAGGTGATTCATCATTTGCCTGTAATCTTCAAAAATTGTCTGAACATCCTTTAACATCTTCTTCCTCCCGAATTACAATCTTAGTGTCATTATATCGTGAACGTTCTTATAAATCAATAAAGGAACCGAAAAATTCGGTTCCTTTCATTCACATATAACACCTGTCTGAGACTAAGATTAGTCGTAAAGGTTTGGAGCGATGTCATCAGCTTCCATGTTCTCTGCATTGTACCAGTAACCATCCATTGGGATATCAGCAACTTCGTTTCCATCACAGATATCATTTAATGTGTAGATACATTTGTATCCCATCATTAATGGAGACTGTGTTACAGATCCGATTAACTGACCATCAAGAATAGCTTCTTTCTGTGGAGTACCAGCGTCAAATCCTGCACCGATGATTCCATCTTCGCCTAATTTATTCAGTGTAGCATTAGCACCGATAACACCTTCAGCTGTTGTCTGGTTTGAACCAAAGATTGCGATTGTGTCGTCTTTAGACATAATCTTGTTAGCTTCTGTTGTAGCTAAGTCTACTGTTGTCTGAGCCGGAACAGCAACTTCGATGATAACTTCTGCTTCAGCTTCTGCTGCATTGTTTTCTGTAGCATTTACATAGAATTCGTTTCCTACTACAGCAACTTTCTTGCCAGCACCTTCGCAAAGTTCTTTCATCTTGTTGATGAATCCCATACCACGCTGCTGAATGTTCAGAGCTGTAGCATCCTGGTTAACTTCACCGATTCTAACTTTAGCGTCTGTTGTAGCTGCTTTAACTTTTTCTTCGATAACCGGGAACATATTTTCTGCTGCACAAGCACCAGCTGCTTCGTTATCTGTTGCAACTGTAGCATATACAGAACCTTCCGGAGCGTCATCAACACCTGTATCGAAACATACAACTGGGATACCAGCTTCTGCTGCTTTTGCAAGTGAATCAAGAACAGCCTTTGTATCACAAGCTGCTAATCCAATACCTGCTGGTTTCTTTTCGATTGCGTTGTCAAGCATCTGAACCTGGTCAGCGATATCAGACTCGTTAGCCGGTCCGTTACAGTTAGCTGTTACACCTAACTCTTCACAAGCCTGCTCTACACCTTTAACAGCTGCCTGCCAGTATGTAGACTGGAAAGATTTTACGATGATTTCAAATGATCTGTCACCCGAAGCCTCTCCACTTTCTTCTGTTTCTGCATCCCCTTCTGCTGATGAGTCATCTTTTGATCCGCATCCTACTGCCAATGTCATTACCATAGCAGTACTAAGCAATAACGCTAAGATTCTCTTTTTCATTTTTTGTTTCCTCCTTTTGAGTTTTAATTTATATGAAGTCTCCCGACATCATAATCATGAAATTTTTATACTACTTTTTTCTTCTTAATATCAACCAATACCGCAAGTATTAATACGATACCAGTACAAATCTGCTGCCAGTTTGCCTGTAATCCGATGAACGGTAAACCAACCTTCATCAAACTGATAACCATAACTCCAAGGAATGTTCCCAGGATTGTTCCAGATCCACCTGATGCAGACACGCCCCCTACGATTGCTCCGCCGATAGCATCCATTTCAAAACCTGCACCGGCACCCGGATAGATTGTTGCATATGTACTAGCGTATGCAATACCTGCAAGACCCGCAAAGAATCCTGAAATTACGTATGCAAATACGTGGTAGAATTTTACATTAACACCTGATAACTTTGTAGCTTCTTTGTTACTTCCGATTGCAATTGTGTAGCGTCCGATTTTTGTATGATTCAATACGAAGGACATGATCACTACCAGTACAACGATAAAGATAATACCGGAAGGAATAACCTTTCCTTCTGCTGTTGTGAACTTAAATACTTTTCTGAACCATCCATCTGCTGCTAAAGCTGAAGGCCAGGATACACCAAATCCACCACACAGCGCAGGTCCAAGACCACGAGTAATCATACAAGTACAAAGAGTAGCAAGGAATGGTGGCAAATCCATAATTGCTATAAGCACACCATTAAATAATCCAATCAAAACACCCAACAAAATAGTTATTAATAAAGCAACTGCTACTGGAATTCCTTTATGTACAATCAGATAACCACCAACCAGCGAATAACATACAAGACCAGTACCGATAGAAAGATCTACACCACCTGTGATCAACGGAAAGGTTACTCCAATTGCCATCAGTGCAACGTAGTAAGCACAATCCCATACACTTACAAATGTAGAGTAAGTTCTAAAACTTGGGCTAAGAAAGCTGAAGACTATCGTCATCGCAAGAACGATCCCAAGCACAATGGCTTCGCGTCCACTTATTATACCAAAACGTTTTTTATTTCCCATCTTAAATACTCCTCCTAATCAATCTCTCTTGTTGCGAGGTTCATGATATTTTCCTGAGTTGCCTCTGCAATATCAATTTCACCTGTTTTCTTACCTTCACACATGACTACTATACGATCGCTCATACGTAAGATTTCTGTCATTTCTGAGGAAATCATGATGATTGATTTACCTTCTGATGCTAATTTATTCATGAGTTTGTAAATTTCATTCTTAGCACCAACGTCAATACCTCTGGTAGGTTCGTCAAAGATCAGGATCTGACAATCACGTGTCAACCATTTTGCAATAACTATTTTCTGCTGGTTACCACCTGATAAGTTGATTACCAGCTGATCGATACTCGGAGTTTTTGTATCCAATGCTTCTACATACTTCTTTGCAACTTCTGCTTCTTTCTTTTTATCAATGAAGATTCCGTTAGCGAAGTCATTCAAGTTTGCCATTGTTGTATTTTCAGCAACTGTTTTTTGAACTACACAACCATATCTCTTTCTGTCTTCTGAAAGATAACCAATACCATTCTTAACAGCATCTTCCGGAGATTTAATCTCCACTTTCTTTCCATTGATATAAATATCACCACTGTCTTTTGGATCTGCACCAAACAAAGCACGAGCTGTTTCTGTACGTCCAGCACCCATAAGTCCTGAGAAGCCAAGGATTTCACCTTTTCGCAGTTCAAAGCTTACGTTTTGTACCATCTTGCCGGCATTTAAGTTTTCAACTTTTAATACTACCGGAGCATCCTTCGGAACAGCACTTTCTGTCTTAGGATCTTCGTAAATAACACGACCAACCATCATGTTGATGATGTCTTCTTTTGTTGAATCTTTTGTAATGATCGTTCCAACATATGCACCATCACGCATTACTGTTACACGGTCTGTGATCACCTTAATTTCATCCATACGATGTGAGATATATACCATACCGATATCTTTCTTCTTAAGGTCTCTGATGATCTTAAACATTTCTTCAATTTCAGACTCTGTAAGAGCTGCTGAAGGTTCGTCAAAGATAATGATCTTTGCATCGAATGAAATTGCTTTTGCAATTTCACACATCTGCTGCTTACCTACCGTAAGATTTGACATCTGCTCTGTAGGATCGATGTCAATATTCAATCTGTCGAAGAGTTTCTTTGCTTCTTCGTTCATTTTTTTGTCATCGATTCTGATTCCACGTTTGAATTCTCTTCCGATGAAAAGGTTCTGTGCAACTGTCAAATGTCCTAACATGTTAAGTTCCTGATGAACGATAACAATACCGGCATCCTGAGCCTCTCTTGTATTTTTGAATTCTACTTCTTTTCCTTCATATGTAATTGTACCGGAGTCTTTTGTATAGATACCTGTCAATACTTTCATTAAAGTAGATTTTCCAGCACCGTTTTCACCCATGAGTGCAAGAACTTCACCTTTTCTGATTTCCAAATCTACATGATCTAACGCATGAACACCTGGGAAGGACTTATCAATACCTTTCATTGTTAAAATAATATCACCCATTTTATTACCTCTCCTTTCTATGTACTCTTAACTAGTTCTTTCTGCGTCTTGCAGATACATCTGAGTAAACTGCTGCGATTACAATCAATCCAGTAATAATAAATTGGTAATCCTTTGAGAAGCCAAGTGCAAGAATACCTTGTTGTAAAAGAGAAATAATAAATGTTCCGATGACTGTACCACTGATAGAAGCAAGTCCGCCAACCATTGATGTACCACCCATTACACAGCAGGCAATTGCTTCGTTGTTGTATTGATCTCCGTATCCCGGCTGAACTGTTGTGTAAGCTGCCACAAAGAAAATTGATCCAATTCCAACAAGCACACCACAGATAACGTATGCCAACATTTTCCATTTTTTCGTATTAACGCCCGAAAGTCTTACTGCTTCTTCGTTACTTCCCAGGCAAAGGATGTAACGTCCGATCTTTGTTTTGTTCAATACTACTGCACAAATAATTGCTACAGCCAGGAAGATAACAAGACCTACCGGAAAACCATTGCAACTGATGATATTTCTGTACCAACCGTCAGCCGCTGATGACTGAGGCCAGCTTACTGACTGTGTTTTTGTAAATACTGCCGCAATACCCTTTGCAATATTCATACTAGCCATTGATACGATAAATGGTGGAACATTCCAAAACGCTACCAGATAACCATTCCAAATACCAAATGCCAATCCAATCACAACAGAAAGAATCAATGCTGCAACCATCGGAACACCGTGTGTTGTTAAGCAGTAACCTGAAACAAGTGCACAGCAGAACATTACCGGTCCGATCGAGAAGTCAATACCTCCCGTTGCAATTACGAAAGTAACACCCAATGCCAAGAACCCCAGGAAATAAACATAGTTCAAGGTATTCAGCAAACGTGAGACTCCGAAAAATTCGCCGCCCGTCAAAACTCCAAACAACAGATATAGCAGGAGCATCAGCGCCACGAGGACAATTCTATTAAACCCCACCTTTTTTACAAATGCATTTTGTTTAATTTTTTCCACCTTTATTCCTCCTCCATAATTAATGCCACAAAAAAATCGAACTCAACGTCTGATTCAACGTGAACTTCCATGCAAAATATCGCAAAACGTTTCGTTTTCTATCGTTCGTCATTTTTTCACACATTCCCCGTTCGATTCCGCATCTTATAGTGCATATTATACTAGCATTTTCCAGTTCAGTCAATATGGTTTTAGGTCATTTCTATACTTTTTTCGTATTACTTTTCGTTTTTTTTATTCACAAGGCAAAACGTTTCACCCAATATCGCGAATCGATTCACCCTTCTGTATTTTTGCACTAAAACTCAACTTTATCGGTTCCTCTGTATTTTTTTCTGTAATCCTGTCTAAAATCACTCTTACCGCGTTATTGCAGAGCGTTTCCATCGGCTGAACCATGAGCCAAAGACGTGGTCTGACTACACTGGATACCAGCAAATCATCGAAACCGAATATAGAGATATCATCCGGAACTGAAAGATCCGACTCATTCACTGCCATCACACCACCAAGTGCCACTTCGTAATTACTTAGAAATACTGCCGTCGGTCGATCTTCCATTTCCATTAATTGTTTCATTTCCTTATATCCTTGTTCAACAGAAAAGCCTCCCAGCTTTATATAATCTTCACGAAGTTCTATACCTGCATTGTCCAACGCATCTTTGTATCCTTTCATACGCTCAATTCCTGTATCCGCAATATTCGAACCAATAATTGCTATTTTTGTATGATGATGATCCAACAGAATCTGCACTGCACGATAAGCCGCAACTCTATTATCAATACACACACAATCAAAACTTGTATCCTGAAACGAACGGTCAACCAGCACGACCGGAATCCCATCCTTTTTCGTCGGATCCAGAAATCTCCCACTGATGCTTACCGGAATAGCAATGATTCCGTCCACTTTTCGGTTAATCAAAAACCGCACATTCTCTTCTTCAATCTGCTCATCATTGCAAGAGTCACAAATCATCATTCCATACCCGTTTTTTCGTAATTCCTGCCCCAAAAAATGGATGATCTGACTTGTGAAAAAGCTGGAGATATCGTATACCATAACCCCGACCGTTTTTGTTTTGTTCTTTACAAGACCTCTCGCGATTTCATTCACCTCGTAATTCAGTTCTTTAATCGCCTTTTCGATTAAGACTTTGTTTTCCGGTAAAACATTTCCTCCATTGAGATATTTGGAAATCGTAGCCATCGACAGACCCGTTTTAATTTTAACGTCTTTCATTGTAGCTGCCATACTGCAACACCTCTCATCCTTTCTACACCAAACGAACCGTTTCGCTGTGTTATGTCTTTCATTATGCCATAATTATTTTTCAAGTCAATATCTCTTTTTTAATTTTCAGAAAAATTATTTTCATCAGTTCATATTTGTAGTATACTATTGGGGTATATAAAACAAATTGGAGGTTATTATGAAAACTAATCGCAAAGTTTTTTGTGTGATTCTTGCTTTTGTACTTAGCATTTTCACTCTTACCGGATGCAGTTCTTCTTTAAGCATTCCATTCACTGAGATTACATGGGAAAATTCTTTAGAGGACGTCGAGGAGCTGGAAGGAGATGTTTTAGAAACATATGATTCTACATATGGCGGAACAACTTATTCCTATGAGAAGTCTTATAAAGATATCGATGGCGTTGTAAAATACATGCTAGATGAAGATGGAAAAATCGTATGCATCGCATGGCAATGCACCCTGGACAGCCAGGAAGAACTGGACGACATTTATGAGACGATTTTAGACGAGACAACAGATCAGTACGGGGAATGCGACTTTACCCCGCCAAACTACAATTCAAAAGCCAATGTATGGTACCTGGATAATGGAAATATCTCCATTTTTACAGTTTCTGCATCAACAGCTTACACGCTCCAATATACGTTTACACACCCTGACGTTGCAGAACGCTCAGACAAATAATATGTTATAAAATATGCGGCAATGAACATCACGGTATTCGCACAGTTCATTGCCGCATTCTTTTTATATCGTATTTTCTATTTTACGATAACTCCTTCTTCATCCCACAAATCATGCCAGTCTTTTGCGCCTTCCCACAAGAACACATGTCCTTTTACAAGGCGATTGCCTCTTTCCAGCGTAGCCATGGATGCCATCTCTTCTTCTGTCAACGGATCATCTATCATGCATTTCAGATTTGCTACATAGTTGTGAACAGAAAATGGGATTGGAACCTGACCATTCTGATGAGCCCATTTCAATGCAACGATTGCCGGATGTACATTATGTGCTTTTGCAATCGCAACCACTTCCGGCATTTCCAGATCCGCAATATCCTCATCCATGATATCTCTTTCTGGTCTTCTCGGAGAGCCAATTGGCATATAACCTACCGGAAGGATATCTCTTGCTTCCAGGTATTCCTGGATTTCACGCTGCTGAAATGCAGGGTGCATTTCGATTTCAGCCGCTGCCGGTTTAATCTTCATCAGATCTAATACAGCGTCCATTTTTGGAATTGTCATATTAGAAATACCTATATGTTTGATCAATCCTTTTTCAACTAATTCTTCACATTGACGGTATGTATCCATAAATTCTTCCACCGTAAACGGTTTTGAATCCGGATTTCTTGAATCTACATCACATTTTGGTGCATGGTAGTTCGGGAACGGCCAGTGAATGAAGTACATATCAAGATAGTCGCATTTTAAATCTTCAATACTCTTTCTGCATGCTTTTTCTACATCTCTGTGCATATCATTCCATACTTTTGACATTATGAACAGATCTTTACGTTCTACTACACCTTCATCAAATGCTGCCTGGAATACTTCCCCAATTTGTTTTTCATTTCCATAGCAGGCTGCGCAGTCAAACAAACGATAGCCACAACGAATTGCACCTGCGACTGCTCCTGATACTTCTTCTGCACTTACACGGTCTGAACCGAAAGTTCCCATACCGATGCACGGCATTTCCACTCCTGTATAGAGTTTTTTCTTTGGTACGATTGCTGGCTCAATGAATTCCATATTCGTTCTCCTTTTTATCTTATTTTTTTTATTTCCACTTTTGACAAAATGTTTTCCATATCTTCCACTACAAAGAATCCTGTTTCTTCTCTCAACGCTGCAGCAGCTGAGATTGCGCTTGCTTTTTTCAACGTTTCGGTAACTGTCAATCCCTCGCTCAGTCCAAGTGCAAATCCTGCAATCATAGAATCTCCGCAGCCAACGGTGTTGACCGCATCAATCTTTGGCACAATTGCACGATATACACCATCTTCACATGCCACGATAGATCCATCCCCACCCAGAGATACTGCAACGATTTCTACGCCGCTTTGCTGTACTTTTACAGCTGCGTCAATGATCTCATCCAGATTGTCACAGGAACTTCCGGTCAACATACGGATCTCATCAATATTAGGTTTGATCATCGTCGGCTTTGCTTCGATCCCCGCCGTAAGAAGCGCTCCGCTCGTATCAAGGATCACTTTTTTCCCTGCCTCTTTTACGACTGCTACCAGTTTCTGGTATGCACTTCCGTCCAGTCCCTTAGGAACACTCCCTGACATTGTCACTACGTCTGCTTCCTGTACAAGCTTTCTGAATTGTTCTACGAATCCTTCAAAATCTCTTTCTGTCACCGCAAATCCCGGCTCCAGAAATTCTGTCTGTACCTTCTGCATAGAATCCCAGATATTAATACAGGAACGACTTTCCTGCTCCATATGATAAAATGCACTCTCAATGCCAAATGGTTTCAACGCGGCTTCAATATAATTTCCCGCATGTCCTCCGACAAAGCCGGTTGCAACCACTTTTGCACCTGCTATTGCAGCCGGTTTGGACACATTCAGTCCCTTTCCACCGGGAGTATAGGCACACTCTTTCACACGGTTAACCTCGCCAGTTTTAAAGTTCTCCACAACATATCGTTTATCAATTGCTGCATTTAACGTTACTGTTAAGATCATATGCCCCTCCCTAATCTTCATTCATAAGCATCAGTTTTCCCTGTACAAGCCCTGGTGTTTTGAACATCTGGAATGCTTCCTGTGCCTGACTCATAGGCATCTTCCTGAAAATAAATGCAGGGTCAAATTTCAGCTGACCGGTTGCAAAATAATGTGCTGTCAGATCCCATTCTTTTCCTGGGAAAGGCGCACTGTAGGACATCCAGGAACCCGTCAGTTTGAATTCCTTGCGGTTCATATTTTCCCACATCTTTGGTGTAAATGTCAGATCTACATGCGGTGTTCCGATAAAGCATACATGGGATTTATTTCCGGCAAGTTCGAACGCCATATGCATTGTCGGAACCTGTCCTGCTGTTTCAAATACAAAGCCATATCCTTTTCCACCGGTAATCTCCATGGCCTCTTTCATAAAATCTTCTTTGGTTGTATTGATAACTGCATCCGCTCCCATTCTGGTTGCAAGTGCCAGTCTTTCGTCACTGATGTCAAATACCACTACTTTTTTAGAACCAAAAATCTTCGCCCACTGTGTTGTAAAGATACCGATTGTTCCACATCCAAGAACTGCCACATATTCGCCGCCCTTATAGTCATTCTGCAACAATCCGTGAAGCGCTACTGTAGATGGCTCGAACATAGCTCCCTGTTCATAAGAGATAGATGGATCAAATGGAACAGCATTTTGCTCCGGAATTACCACATAGTCTGCGTTACTTCCCTGTTGTCTTGAACCGATAAAGCTGTAATGTTTACATAAAGAGAAATTTCCGTTTTGGCAGTCATCACATTTCATGCACGGAACTAACGGTGCACCAGATACACGATCTCCAACTTTAACTTTTGTAACACCTTCTCCAACTTCTACAACATCGCCTGAAAATTCATGTCCAAGAACAATTGGATAAAAATGTACTCCATTATGTAATACTCTTGGAATGTCAGATCCACAGATTCCTGATGCTTTTACTTTGATCTTTACCATCCCTGCGCTCACTTGCGGTTCTTCATAATCCAGATACTGAACATCTTCGTTTGCGCAAACAACTGCTGCTTTCATTGTGTTTCCTCCTATTTCTTCATGGTTCCTTTTAGATTCTTATATAATTCCAGATAGGTCTGATAATTTTTTTCATATACTTCTGCATTATCCATATTTGGTTCATGTGAACGCTTATTTTCTACGGTAAGCGCTACCGCTTCTTCAAAATCCTGATACATTCCGACTCCGACGCCTGCAAGGATCACGGCACCAAGTGTTGTCGCTGTGTCAGACGACGGAACTACGATCGGCTTTCCTGTGACATCAGACTTGATCTGCGTCCACAAAAGTGAATTTGCAGAACCTCCCATGGCACGAAGCTCAATGACATCTGCACCGGCTTCTTTCGCAACTTCCAGGTTATGTTTCAGCGAATACGCCACACCTTCCATTGCTGCTCTGACAAAATGTGCTTTTGTTTTACTGAAGTCAAGTCCATAAAATACACCTTTCGCATCCGGATCCCAGATTGGTGACCGTTCCCCGGACATATACGGGAGGAAAATAACCCCATCACTTCCCGGTGCAACCTGCTCTGCCGCTTCGTTGAACAACTGCAGCGAACTCTTTCCAAGGCGCTCTCCCTCAACTCTTTCAAAATCACCAAATTCTCTTTCCAGCCAGCGCATTACACCGCCACCGCCTGTGGTTCCTCCCTGCAGTAACCAGCAGTTCGGTACTACATGATAACCAAGGATCAGTCTCGCATCTGCTTTATAGGTATCGGTACAGATACTCATACCGCCTGCTTGTCCCCCTTGTTCCTGGGTTTCTCCATTATGAATGACTCCTGTTCCCAGTGTACCGCATGCAGCATCAAGTCCTCCGGCTACAACAGGTGTCCCTATCGCCAATCCACTTTCCTTGGCGGCTTTTTCCGTAACTGTTCCTACCACATCATGGCATGCGTGAATATCCGGAAGGATTTCCATCGGAATTCCAAGTGCTTCACACATGCCGGCGTCCCATGTCCCGGTATGCATATCGAAACAATGCAGTCCATATCCCTGCGACACATCCTGCGTCATATTCCCCGTCAGCTTATACGCAATGTAACTATTTGACTGTAAAATCTTATATATTTTTTCATATACTTCCGGCATATTACGCTGATACCAGATGATTTTTGCCGTCGTATAAGATGGCTGCAGTGAATTTCCCGACAGCTTAAATATGGTATCCGCTCCAACCTTTTCATTCAATTCATCACAGATATCTTTTGCTCTTGTGTCCATCCATATCGGTGTGTTGGTAAGGACATTTCCCTCTTTATCCACTGCGATCGCCGACCAGCTTTGCCCGTCGATCCCGACTCCGGCAATTTCTTCTGGTTGGATCTGTCCTTTATCCATTGCTTCCTGAATTGCTCCACACACGGCAGTCCACCATTCTTCCGGATTTTGTTCTGCCCAGCCCGGCTGTGGATAATACACCTCATAACCGCCATTTGATGTGGATAACACATTTCCATTTTTATCAAATATTGCAACTTTACATGCACTTGTTCCAATATCAATTCCTAATAAATATTTTCCCATGTTATCTCCTATTTACAGATTTTCCCTCTACAAATCCCGTTTCCAGCTTCACAACCGCTCTGTCTTCCATGTCAGAATACGCTTCCAATCGTTCAAGCATTAACTTTGCCGCTTCCTTTGCGATCTCCTTCACCGGCTGTGTCACAATATCAAGTTTTGGCACACAGGCCTTCGCAAACTCCACATTATCAAATCCAATTACTGACAGTTGTTCCGGTATATTCATCCCCAGCTCGTTTGCTTCTATCACAACGCCCATGGTCAATTCATAATTTGCCACAAAAACTGCCGACATATCCGGGTTCTTTTCAGCCAGTATCTGTAGGCTTTTCATTCCGGCTTTGATCGTATATTCATTGCATGCAATCAACTCTTCTTCCACCGGCAGCCCCGCTTCCCGGAGTGCTTCCATATATCCTGCCAAACGTTCTTTCGCAGTATAGATTTCTTTTGGTCCGGTTATGATGCCGATTTTTTTATGTCCGGCGCCAATCAGCTTCTCCACTGCCTGTCTTGCACCTGATCGATTTTCAACCAGTACACAATCACAATGAATATCCGACAAACTTCGGTCAAGCAGCACTACAGGGATATGATTTCGAATCAGTTTTTCAAAATGCTTTCCCGTATTGCCCGACGGCATTACGATCACACCATCTACCCTTCTTTTCTTCAGAAACTCTACCGCTTCAATTTCTCTGCTCACATCGGTACGACAATCACAGATCATAGTCGCATATCCGTAGCCTCTCAGAATATCTTCCACCTCTGTAATGATCTCTGCACAGAATATATTATTCAATTCCGGAATGATGATTCCTATAAGCTTCGTCCGGTTCGTTTTCAATCCTCGTGCAACTTCATTCACTTCATAATGCAATTCTTTGATTGCTTCTTCTATCTTGATGCGATTCTGTTCTCTTACATTCCCGCCATTCAGATAAGAAGATATCGTCGCGAGCCCTAATCCGGTCTTTTTTGCAATATCTTTTATCGTTGCTGCCACGATCGTTCCCTGCTCTCTGCTTTTTATTCTGCCTTGTTATCGCATCCACACATAAGCATACGGCTCTTTACAATCTCTTTTACTGCTTCCATTCCGACAACACCAAATTTCTTCGGATCATAAGTCTCCGGCTTTTCTGCCAGTAATTTCTTCACAGCATCTGTGTATGCCACACGAAGTTCTGTAGCGAAGTTTACTTTACACATACCGCGTGCAACACATTCTCTTACATCTTCCTCTGAAAGACCGGACGCTCCGTGCAATACGAGTGGTGTATCAACCAATGCTTTGATATCGGATACTCTTTCTTTATCCAGTACCGGAGTTCCTGCATAGAATCCGTGAGCGGTACCAATTGCGATTGCAAGAGAAGTTACTCCTGTTCTTTCTACGAATTCTTTTGCTTCCTGTGGATCTGTATTCGTATCCGCATCTGCTTCCAGATCATCTTCTTTTCCGCCAACTTTACCGAGTTCTGCTTCTACCGGAATTCCTTTTGTCTTTGCAACTTCAACAACTTTCTTTGTTACTGCGATGTTATCTTCAAAAGTTTCATGTGAACCATCAATCATGACAGAAGTATATCCAGCTTCCATTGCCGCAATTGCAAGTTCATAGCTGTTGCCGTGATCCAAATGAAGGCAAACCGGAACTGTTGCTTTCTCAGCTTCTGCAGCAACGATAGCTGCATATGTCTCCAGAGTACCATATTTTACTGTAGATGGTGTTGTCTGAAGCATTACCGGTGCACGAAGCTCTTCTGCAGCTGCAATGACTGCTTTCACCATTTCCATATTTTCTACGTTAAACGCACCTACAGCATATCCTCCTTCTCTGGCTTTTAATAACATTTCTTCTGATGTAACTAATGGCATATGAAACCCTCCCAATAATATTAATTTTAAAACCGAAACGTTTCGGTTTTATTCTATATAAATCATATTACAGTTCCTTTTATTTGTCAATAATAAAAGGAGAATTCTTAAGAATCCTCCTTACTTTACTTACCATAACGCCCTATAGATTGACACGATGTCTGCCTTTGTCGCCTGTCTTGGATTTGTTGCTGTACAGCCATCCATTAAAGCTGCATCTGCCATTTCATCAATCTTAGACATATACTCTTCTTCCGTAATCGTACCCATTTGTGAAATCGAAAGTGGAATATCCATTTCTTTTAACATAAATTGTACCCAGTTTACCAAAGAACGAACGGTCATGATCTTATTATAACTGCTTAATCCCAGAATCTGGGCGATTGTAGAATATTTTTTTACAGCTGGCAGATATTCTTTCCGGCTTTTACTATGTTTGTTAATATCACTGTTAAATTCAATAATGTGAGGCAATAACATCGCATTGGCACGTCCATGTGGAATATGGAACATAGCTCCCAGCTGATGTGCCATACCATGATTTAATCCCAAAGATGTTGAGTTAAATGCCAATCCGGCCAGGCAGGACGCCACATGCATTTTCTGTCTTGCATGCATATCATGGCCATCCAGATATGCTCTCAGCAGAAATACACCACAGATTTCAATTGCTTTTTCAGCCAGAGCTGTGGCAAATTCATTGCGTTCTGTACTGACACAAGACTCAATGGCGTGTGTCAATACATCCATCCCTGTATCTGCTGTAACTGCCGGCGGTACACTCTTTACCAGTTCTGCATCAAGAATCGTTTCTTCCGGTGTCAGTGACTTGGAAACCAGAGGATATTTTCTTTCTGCCTGTCTGTCAGATACAACAGCAAAAGAGGTAACCTCCGATCCTGTACCACTTGTGGTCGGAATTGCAACCAGCCCAATTTCTCCATAATCATCCACTTTTTTTGCAAATTCGCGAATGGATTTGGATGAATCAATTGCGGAACCACCACCGACTGCTACAATCGCTTCCGGTTTGTATTCCAATAATACTCTGACGCCTTCACTGATCTTCTCGATTGGCGGATCCGGAACAACGTCCTTAAAAATATCGTAATCGATCCCGCCTTCTTTTAATGGCGTTGTGATCAATTCAATCATGCGGCTCTGCACTACATAGGGATCCGTAATGATCAGAACCTTTTTATAAGGCAATTCCTTTAATCGGTCTAATGCCTGTTCACCAAAGAATATTTTTGTCTTAATCTCAAAACTCTTCATGCCTTACCTCTTATTCCGGGAATACACATTCTATACCTAATTCCTCGAACCTCTTAAGCCATTCATCATCTGGCTTCTTATCGGTTACGATTGCTGAGAGATCTTTTAAATCGCCTATTTTTGCAAATGCAATTTTTCCAAATTTGGAACTGTCTACTGCAAGAATTTTTTTCTTAGCCATATGCAGCATGGATGCTTTATTCGTGGCATGCTGTTCATCACTATCCATGAATCCGGAATCGATATCAAACCCTTTGGCAGAAATGATCGCCTTATCTACATAGTATAAACGGATCGTACTATCTGTCACGGGACCGACCAGCGCAAGTGATCCTCCTGTTGCGACACCACCCGTTGAAATCACCCGGATTCCAGGTGCTTCGAGCAGTTCCAGTGCGATTTCCAGTGAGTTGGTGATCACCGTCAAATCTTTTCTGTTTTTTATTGTTTTTGCAATCGCGACGGCGGTCGAACTTGCATCCAACATAATATTTTCACCGTCACGAATCATTTCATTGACAATATTTGCAATTTTCTGTTTGCCTAAAACATTTCTGTTCTTTCTTACATTGAACGGCAAGTCCATGTTCGAGTTCTCATTGAGAACCGCTCCACCATAACTTTTGATTGCATATCCGTCATTTTCCAGTTTGTCCAGATCTCTTCTGATTGTTTCTTCTGACACATCATACAGGATACTGAGTTCACTAACAACAACACGTCTTTCTACTTGTAACTTTTCTAATATCGCATTACGTCTCTCTATTGCAAGCATACTCTCTCCTCCAAATCCCTGCTACAAAATCGCCTGGCGAATCTGTTTATCCGGATGTGCGATTACGGAAGAATCCAGGTACATACCTTCCTTTGCAACTGTCATTTTTGCACGCTGGATTGCTGCTTCAACAGCTGCCACTTCTCCTGTTAAGAACATATATGATTTTCCGCACATACCTCTTGCAAGTCTTAATTCAATCAAATCTACGATTGCAGTCTTTGCCGCTTCGTCTGCTGCTACGATCATGGATGCTGCATCATAAGTTTCTAAAATACCAAGTGCTGATACCTCTCCAATTTCTGTAGCACCGTAAATAGCAGGGAAAATCGATTCGTGTGGATTTCCTAACACGAAACTGCTGATTAACTGTTCCCCATGCATTACTTTCGCATTTTTGATCGCTGCATCAACAGCACTCAAATCCCCGGTAATAATAACAATATATTTACCAGGACAAACTGTCTGTGCTTCGATAATGCTAACATCAGAAGTCTTCACAAGAGAATCTGCTGCTACAACTCCTGCTGAAACAGTTTTGTATTCTACCATTCCAATTGCCTTACTCATTTGGTGCACATCCTTCCTACTTCTCTATTACAACATACTTTTCGCTTACTTCTGTTACTGTACCACTGATTGACGCATGAATTGCTACACTCAAGCCATTCCCCGGCTGCGCGATCATCTGGCCTGCTTCCACTTTATCACCTACATTTACGATTGGTGATGCAGGTGCTCCGATATGCTGGCTCAGAAGAATTCTGACTTTCTTCATATCAGCTACTTCATCGTTTAACGGTGCTTCACTGTTGTATTTTGTCAAGTCAAGCCTTGCCATCAGTCGTTCCATAGGAACTTTTCTGTATTCTCTCTCTTCTCCAACCGGTTTTGGTACTACACCCTGAGGTGGTTTGATACCATGCGCTCTTAAACCTGCTTTGTACTCAGCCATCAGTGATCTTGGAGACAACCCCTGCATACAAGAATACATTTCACATAATCCACAGGAAGAACAGAACATCGTGTTAATAAATGCATCCGTATCCTGGATATCTTTGCATGTTGCCGCACGCATAAATTTGTGTGGTTCGATCGGATGTCCCAGACGATTTCTCGGACATAAATCTGTACACATTGTACACTGGCAACAGGATGCAGCTGCACGCTTCAGGTCAATTGACGCTTTGCTTCTCTTCTTCTTAATGATCAGGTGATCTTCCGGAAGCACAAGCACTGCATTTGTTGTCTTTGTAACAGGCTGTGATGCTGTACCAATGTACCCCATCATAGGTCCTCCGATAAAATATACCGGATCCTTGATTTTAACGCCGCCTGCAAGTTTTACAACCTCTTCAATCGTACATCCAAGCGGTACTCTTACTGTTACAGGATTGTTTACTTCTGCTACTACCGATACCAGTTTATCAACAACCGGCGTATTCTTTTTTATTGCACGATATACGTTATAAACGGTTTCAACATTAAATACCGCAACACCACTTTGTATTGGAATCCCGCCCGGATTCACTACTTTTCCGGTCACCTCATAGATGAGGACTACTTCGTCACCGGCCGGATAGACTTCATCCAGCAGACCAAGTCTTACACCTTCATAATCACCGATTACGCTGGTCAACGCTTCGATTGCAGCTTTATAGGCTTTTTTGATACCGATCACGATATCTTTTGAACCCATTGCCTGTCCCATCATATAAAAAGTTTCAACGATCTCACGAGCATGTTTTTCCAATAATTGTCTATGTAATCTCAGTAGTGGTTCACATTCTGCACAGTTCAAAATGATTGTTTCCGCATTTTCATTCAACTTTGCATATGTTGGAAATCCCGCACCACCTGCTCCAACGATTCCATTTTGTTGCAATATGTTGCTCAATTCTTTCATTTCCATAAGTTTTCACTACTCCAGTCTTGTTCCATCATCAATAATTCCAACAATGGCTGCATCTATAGGTGCATCCTTCATATTGCATCCTACACGAGCAGCACTACCTTGTGCTACAAGAACGTACTCACCGATTCCTGCGCCAATATTGTCAACCGCAATCAATTGTTGTTCTTTTGCTCTCATTTTGTCTACAACCTCAACGATCATAAACTTATTTCCTACTAACTTATCATTCTTTCTTGTGGCAACGATACTTCCCACTACTTTCCCTGCGAGCATAACTACCTCCAACTAGTTTTATCCAAAGCCAGCCGTGAAAACACAATCGCATTCCCACAGCTGACTCTGAATTCATACGGTTAATCTTATTATTTAATAATAGTCACTGTTTGACCTGTAGCAATTTTTGCTGCATTTGCTTCATCAGTATCAATATGCATCTCTAATGTGAAGCTGTCATCAACTCTAATTTGCACATGATTAAAAACAGTTCCTCTTTCGTTGTCTGCTTTTACAGATACAACGTCACCATCTTTAACTCCGGCTGCCATAGCATCCTTCGGAGCCATATGGATATGTCTTTTAGCGATAATACATCCTTCATCAAGATATAATACGCCTTTTGGTCCTACTACTGCAATAGGTGCAGAACCTTTAATGTCACCAGATGGTCTGATTGGTGCTTTTACGCCCAAACGAATCGCATCTGTTGCTGAAATTTCAACTTGTGATTTACTTCTTACAGGACCTAAAACTCTTACGTTTTCAATTGCTCTAAGCTTCAGACCTACAATGGTAACCAATTCATTTGCTGCGAATTGTCCTCCCATAAGTTCTTTTTTCTTAGTTAATTGATATCCTTTTCCGAATAAAACATCAACATGTTCTTGTGTTAAATGAATATGTCTTGCAGAAACACCGATCGGAACTAAAAATCCGTTGCTGGAATTTTCCTTCTTCTCCATTGCTTCCATCACAAGTCTTGTGATCAATTCAATATTATTGTTTTCCATATTCAAAACCACCTTTTAAAATTCTTCGTAATTAATTATTTGATTTCCGGAAGAATTTTTTCTACATCTGCGTGTGGTCTTGGGATTACGTGTGTAGCTACCAGTTCACCCAGTCTGGATGCGCTTGCGGATCCTGCTTCTACAGCAGCCTTTACAGCTCCTACATCTCCGCGAACCATAACTGATACTAAACCAGATCCGATTTTTTCTGTTCCGACTAATGTTACATTAGCTGCTTTTAACATTGCATCTGCTGCTTCAATAGCTGCTACCAAACCTCTTGTTTCTACCATTCCTAATGACTGCTGTACCATTACAATATCCTCCTTTTGTGGTTGTTGTGGTGCTTGTTTTTTTACTCTTTGTACTGTTTTTGACGGAGCCTTCGCTTTGGCTGCCGTTGTTTTTGTTGCTGCAGGTTTTGATGCAGCTTTCTTTTCTTCCGCCATGATACCTGCCTCCTACTTCAAGCGGCTAGCGCTTTTATTGACGATTTTTACAATCTCTTCATGGGGATTCGCAATTATAGCTGTTGCCACCGGTTTTTTGATCGCATATTGTGACGCTGCTTCCACAGCTGCTGTTACTGCCGAAACACTGCCTTGAACTATTACTGTTACAAGTCTGCCACCGAGCTTCTTTTCCCATGTGACAAATTCAACATCTGCAGCTTTGACCATATGGTCTAATGCGTCTATCGCTGCCGTCGTACTAGGAATTTCAATGAATCCGTATGATTTTCCCATGAAATTAACTCCTTAATTTAATTAAATTGTCGGAAGAATTTTCTCAACATCTGCGTGTGGTCTTGGGATTACATGTGTAGCTACTAATTCACCAAGTCTGGATGCTGCATCTGATCCTGCTTCTACAGCTGCCTTTACAGCTCCTACATCTCCACGAACCATAACTGTTACCAGACCAGATCCGATCTTCTCTGTTCCTACTAATGTAACTTCTGCTGATTTTGTCATTGCATCTGCTGCTTCAATTGCTGCTGTAAGTCCTCTTGTTTCTACCATTCCTAATGCCTGCTGTACCATTTTTTAATCCTCCTAATATTAATTTAATCTTTTCAAATTCATTTACTTGTTTTATTTTGTTTTGTCTAAACCGCTAATCTTCAGCATTTTTTCCGTGTCAGCCTCTGGTCTTGGAATTATGTAACTTGTAATTACACCAGTGATTTCATTCGCTCTTCTCACCGCTGCTTCCACCGCTGCTTCTACATCTGTAACACTGCCTCTGAATTTGATTGCCACGATCAGTGGAACAGGTAATGCGTCTGCATTTGCCGGTTTATTTTTATCAAATTCTTCTAACGTTACATTTGCCGCCTTACAGCCTGCGTCTGCCGCTGCAAATGCTGCAACTAACCCGAATAATTCTACAATGCCAACTGCTTGTCCCATATTCTACCTCACTTATTGCTATTCGTTGATGATCGCAATCTTCAGACCTTCCATTCTAAGGTTTGTCTTGTGAGCTTCGTTGATCTGATCTAACGGGAATCTGTGTGAGATCAGTTTGTGAATTGGCAGCCCGATTCCTTTCGCTCTCTTCAGGAAATCAAATGTTGTAGCATAGTCTCTTAATGTGTATACCCAGGATCCTACGATCGTGATTTCCTTTGAACAAATATCAAAGTGCGGATTGATCGTAGCATCTCCACCATTGATAAAGAATCCTAATTCACAAAGTCCTCCACCATTTCTGATGAATTTGTAAATGTTCGCATGAGCGATCGGTGATCCTGTACACTGGAATGCAAAGTCAGCCAGGTATCCGCCAAATGCATCTTTTACAGCATCTGTTAATGCCTCAATTCCTTTGTGATCCTTGAAGTTAACAGATTTTGTTGCGCCCATTTCTTTCGCAAAGTCAAGTCTCTTCTGTTCTCCGTCTACAGCCACGATATTTTCAATACCCATTGTACGAAGAATTGAGATACAGATCAGACCGATCGGTCCACATCCCTGAACAACTACTCTGCTGTTGAATCTTAAGATTCCTGTTGTTTTTGCTCTTTCTACTGCATGGATCAATACTGCACATGGCTCGATCAAGATACGGGAATCCAGATCCAGATCACTTACGTTAAATACAGTTGAACCACCACGGATCACGATGTAATCTGCAAACCATCCGTTTAAGTGAATGTCATCATCCGGAAGTAATCCATATACATCAGCTCCGCCAACGTTCTGTTTGTTCAGGTCGAACATTGTAATATCCGGATTGTCCTTGAAAATCATACAAGTAACAACTTTGTCACCAAGTTTTAATGGCTTTCCGGCACTGTCTTTCTTTACGTTTTTACCCATTTTTACGATTTCACCAGTTCCTTCATGTCCAAGAACTAACGGAATCAATCCAAATGGATCTCTCTTGAATTCGTGAGCATCTGTACCACAGATTCCACATCCTTCAACTTTTACTAAGATATCGTCATCTCCAATTTCCGGAATTGGGAATTCTTTAATTTCATAGTTTTCCAATGCTGTAAGCATTGCTGCTTTTGATGTAGCCGGGATGGCTCCACCTGCTGGTTTTGTTGTTGCTGCAGGAGCAGATTGTTTTTCCAGCATACCTTCCAGTACCTGTTTTACAATTGCTTCTACATTTGCCTGATTCATATCCATATTATTTTACCCTCCAATTAACGAATGCATAAGCTTTCTGACATTACACAACGTCTTCTCTTTGTAAATGTACTTGCACTTGTAAGTCCTTCACCGGTTCTGCTGGCGATCGTGAAAGTACAGAAACCTTCTCCGCCGAAACCAAGTGCTGCATATGACGGTGCATTCTTTACAAGGATTGCTGTGTCGATTGCTTTTGCATAGCGTGTGATGTTGTCAATATTCTTTGAATGAATATGAGCCGAATGACGATTGCCGTGTTCAAGCCATACTGCCTTCTCTACTGCATCATCAAAGTCTTTTGCTCTAACGATACCAAGTATTGGCATCATCAATTCTTCTGCGATCAACGGATGTTCTTTCTCGCCTTCGAAAATGATACATCTGATGTTATCCGGTACAGTTACACCGATCATTTCCAGTAATGCTTTGGCACTGCGTCCTACGCATTTTCTGTTCAATCCCTTTGGTGTAAGCACTGTATTTTTCAGTTTTTCAACTTCTTCATCTGATGCAAGGTAACATCCCTGCTCTGTAAGCATATAGTGCATTAATTCAGAAACAACAGAATCAACTGCTACTACTTCTTTTTCAGCGATACATGGTAAGTTGTTGTCAAATGTACAACCATTTACGATGTCTCCCGCTGCTTTTCTGATGTCTGCCGTCTCATCAACCAATGCAGGCGGGTTACCGGCTCCTGCACCGATTCCTCTTCTTCCGGAAGATAAAACTGCCGTTACAACACCAGGACCTCCTGTTGCAGCAATCAGCTGGATATCAGGATGAGATGTCATGATCTTGCTTGTTTCCATGGTTGGCTTGAAAACAGATACTGCAATGTTTTCCGGTCCGCCAGCCTCTAAGGAAGCTTCATTCAGCATGTTAATTGCATACAATGATGTTTTGATCGCAGCCGGATGTGGGTTGAATACAACTGTATTTCCACCTGCCAGCATACCAATCGTATTACAAATGATGGTTTCGCTTGGATTTGTACATGGTGTGATTGCACCAATAACACCAAACGGTCCCATTTCGATAAGGGTAAGACCCTTGTCTCCTGACCATGCAGTTGTTGTGATATCCTCTGTACCAGGAGTCTTCTCAGCAACCAACTGATGTTTTAAAATTTTATGTGGAACGTTACCCATTCCTGTTTCTTCAACACCCATACGAGCTAAGATCTCTGCGTTTTCACGAGTTTTCTTACGGATGTTTGAAATAATTTGCTCTCTTTGGTCCATTGACATTCTGTGAACATACTTCTGAGCTTTTTTCGCAGCTTCAATTGCGTCTTTCATATCAGCAAAGATACCTTTTTGTGCTGCAGGTGCTGCTGATTGCAATTGAAGTTTTGCCATTACTTCTTTCACAACGTCCTGAACCATTTGTTCATTTACAGACACGAAATTACCTCCTTAAGTATTTCTTTGCCATAAGCAGCAAGCATAGTGTCCTGCTCTGCAGTACCACCACTTACACCAAGGGCTCCGATTATTTTTCCATCTACTTCTAATGGCTCCCCGCCACCGAAGATTACTATTTTCCCTTCATTTGTATTCTGAATACCATATAAAGGCTGTCCCGGCTGTGCCAATTCTGCAAGAGTTGCTGTCGACATCTTAAGTCCCGCTGATGTGAATGTCTTATTTACCGCAATGTCGTAACTTGCGATAAAAGCGCCATCCATACAGTGAACTGCTGTAATTCTGCCGGCCTGGTCAGAAACTGCGATCACCGCAGCCAGACCAATCTCCTGTGCTTTTTGTTCAACCTTTTCAATTAAGGATTTTGCCAAAGCTAACGTCATCTTATGCTTGTTGCATTTACACACATGATCGTGTTCCTGATGATGTGCTCCGTGTCCAGACGGCATATCGCGCAGAACTTCTTCTACCACTTTTGCAATCATCTGTTCATTCATAGCATTTCCTCTCTGTTCCGAATCCTCGATTATAATCCTAACTGCTCCATTACTTTCTTTGTGATCTCAGAAACTAATGCTGCATCTGCTTTTCCTGTTCCGCAAGTGCAGGAACCACCACAGCTATGGCAGCTTTCTTTGCCTGCTTTTGCGTTCGGGCAAAGGTTAGCAGGATGTTTTCCTGATAATCCCATTTTTCTTCTGATTTCGTATAATTTTTCAATCTGCTCTTTATCAAATTCCTTCGGTCCGCCAAGCATTTTTGATTTGTATAATAATTCTGCATAGAATTCAACAGATTCCATCTTGTGATATGCACTCAGGAGATCTGTACTCCATGTCAATGCTCCGTGGCTTTCCAGCAATACCTGGTCAAAGTATGGTAAATACTCTTCGATGGCATCCGGAATTTCCATAGTACTTGGTGTACCATATTTTGCGATCGGTACACATCCCAGAGCGATAACAGCTTCCGGCATGATCGGCTGTGTTAATGGAATACCGGCAATTGCAAATGCTGTAGCATAACTTGGATGAGCGTGAACTACCGCACCAACATCTGGTCTCTTTTCATATACTCTCATGTGCATCTTGATCTCTGAAGACGGTCTGAAGTTTCCGTTTGCCTGAAGCACATTACCTTTTGCATCTACTTTACAGATGTACTCTGGTGTCATAAAACCTTTAGAAACACCTGTTGGTGTACATAAAAATTCATTATCATTCAATTTTACAGAAAAGTTTCCATCGTTAGCAGCAACCATTCCTCTGTTGTAAACTCTTCTTCCGATCTCACACATCAATTTCTTAATTTCGAATTCGTTTTGCATTCGTTTGTCCCTCCTTGTGTTTTTGGGTTCCTTGTTTTGAAGATTTTGTTGTTTTTTGTTGTTTCTATTGCAATATTAACACCAAATACCACACATGTCAATATTAACAGATGTTGTTTTTATTGGTTTTTCTCATTTTCCCACGGCAATACATCGCCTTCTTCTTTGAGGTATTCCAATAATTCGGCGATTCCTTCATTTCCTTTGGAATTTACAAAGAAAATCTTCTTACACCCCGCAAGCTCCAGCCATCGTTTTGCCTGCTCCGGATTCGCCTCTTTCCGATCGACTTTTGTCACAATACCAATCACTTCTCTGTTCGCCATCGGTGTACAACACGGTGGAAACAAACAGTACGGCTCTGTGGCTGATACCAGAAGTCCTACAATATCCGCTTCATAGGTATATAACGCCAGCGCATGTCCCAGTCCGGCCGTCTGTGCATACTCACCGGGAGTATCGATGATCACATCAAAATTGTTCACATATTGTGTCTTATGATATTCAATTTTCTCACCTTTCAGAGCTTGTGTCAACGTTGTCTTTCCCGCTTCACTCCGCCCAATCAGTACAATTTTTTTCATAAGCTAAGTCCTTGTAATATCGCAAACTGTAAAGCCCATCTTTTCTTTCACATAATCCAGAATCGCTCTCAATGCGGCCTCTGTTTCTGATATTGTTCCTGTCACGATCAGGGTTCCGCTGAAACGGTCTACAAATCCAAGTTCTACCCCTGCCGCTTTTGTTGCGATATCAGCAGCGATCACTGCTGTCTCTGCCGGACTGATCGTAATAAGTCCGATTGCTGATTTTGAGTAATCAATGTCAGGATTCAGCCCCAGCTTCACATACAGCTCATTATCCGGATTCGCGATCAAATGAGCAATTGTAATCTGTTTTCCAGGAACAAGTTCCTGGATAATGCGGGCTTTTCCCTCACTAGATAACCGATCTTGTATATCCATTCTCACCCTCCTATCTGACAGTCAAGGCCTGACACCCTGACCGCTGCATCAAGCAGCATCTCCATATACTCGTTCGTAGGAGGAAGTATTCCATCCAGGAAGTATTCTCTGCCTAATCCTGCGTATTTGTCCTGTCCCAGCCTGTGATACGGAAGTAAATGCATTTTTTTCACATTTTTAAGAGTAGATGCGAATCTGGCAATCGCTTCGATCTCATCCTTCCTGTCATTAAACCCTGGAATGACCGGTACGCGAATAATCACCTCTGTCATACCGGAATCCGTAATCTTTCTAACATTTTCCTGTATCAACTCATTCGGGCGTCCTGTGAACTCCTTATGTTTTCTGGAATCCATATGCTTTACATCCAGTAAATATGTATCAAGATACGGGAGGATGCTCTCAATCACTTCATACTTGGCATACGCCGTACTTTCCAGTGCGGTATTGATGCCGCTCTCTTTCGCAGCCCTTAACAAATCTCTTGCAAATTCCGGCTGCATCAGACTTTCTCCTCCCGACAGAGTCATGCCTCCGTAAGAGCGTCTATAATAGGGACGGTCCTTTTCCACAATCTCCATAACTTCTGCCACTGTAACATCCCGGCCGATTGTTTTTGGTTTCCCCTGGACCATCATTGTCTGAATCTTATATTCCTGTGATTCCGGATTTGAACACCATCGACATCTAAGCGGGCACCCTTTCAAAAATACGATCGTGCGGATTCCCGTTCCATCATGTATGGAGTAACGTTGTATATCAAAAATACGACCTTGCGTTTTCAAATAATCCATGGCGTCTTACCTTTCTTCATTCTCTTACTTCCACCCCTGCTCAGTACGATTAATAATGTCATCCTGAAGAGATCTGGATAATGTTGTAAATAACGCACTATATCCCGCAACACGAACCACCAGGTGCTTATATTGTTCCGGATGCTTTTGTGCATCAAGCAGCGTCTCTCTGCTTACTACGTTGAACTGCATATGACTTCCTTTCTGGTCAAAATAGGAACGGATCAACGCTGTAAACGTCTCCAGTCCAGTTCGTCCGCTCAAAGCAGATGGGTGGAACTTCTGATTGAACAATGTTCCATTTGATGCAATAAAATGGTCAAGTTTTGCAACGGAGTTTGCTGCAGCAGTCGGACCAAGTACATCTTTTCCCGCGGATGGTGACACCCCGTCAGCTACCGGTGTATGCGCAAGCCTTCCATCCGGAGTAGCTCCTGTCTGTGCACCAAGCGGAACATTGGCAGATACCGGATAAAGTCCCGCCTGATACTGACCGCCTCTTGGGTTCTTGTATTTTTCCAACGGCCTCGTATATGTGTATGCTACATCCCTCGCAAATGCATCAACTTCCGGAATGTCATTTCCGAATTTCGGAACCTCATCAATCATATCCAGAACTTCCTGTCCTCTTGCCTTCAGTTCCGGAGCTTCCGAAGCTGTTTTAATCGCTGTCAAAATTGTCTCAATCTCTTTCGCACCGACATCTTTTCCTGCCGCTTTCAATTCTCTTGCAACATCAGCCGTCATATCCGCAAGGCTTATGTCGTCCAGACCTTTTCCATAATTAAATACCAGCAACTGTTTTAACTCAGACAATGTAAACTTCTTTTCTTCAAATACAAGCTTCCTCACCGCGAACAGTGCATCTGCCATGTTGGCAACACCAAATCCCTGAGGACCTGTGAAGTTATACACTGCTCCGCCTTCCTGAACCGTCTTGCCACGTTTGATACAATCATCTACCATACATGACAAAAATGGAAGCGGACATCTTTCTGCATGTGCAACGTCAATCGCATTATCTGCATTTACCAATAATCCTATGTTGTATTCCATCTGTGCTTTATATGCATCATAGAACTCATCAAAGCTTGTCATATCTTCGACTCTGCCGGTCTTGATACTGATCTGTTCCCCTTTATCAACGCCGTTAGAGAATACCAGTTCCAGTGGTCTGCACATATTGAAAAATGCTGCATCGTGCCACCCTTCTGTCTTACCTGCCTTCTGCGGTTCTACACATCCGATGATATTGTATTCTCTTGCATCTGCAAGTGTTAATCCACGATTCACCAGTGCCGGAATGATAACCTCATCATTATAATATGCAGGCTGTCCAAGTCCGGTACGCACCAGTTCCGCTGCCCTGATCAAAAATTCATGTGGTGTACCATTCCATACACGCACAGAAAATGACGGCTGCGGGAGCATAACATGCATAGATGCCTGAATCGACATAAAGGACAGGTCATTGGTCACATCAACACCGTCTTTATTCTGTCCGCCGGCAATCAGATTCTGGAATAAGCTGTATCCGGCAAATCCTTCTGCAGATGCAGCATCACGGCATTTGTTCAAATCGTTCAGTTTCACCCAGATACAATCCATCAGTTCCTGAGCAAATTCCCGTTTCAATGTACCGCGATCCAGATCTGCTTTGTAGTACGGATACATGTACTGATCAAAACGCCCCGGTGAAATCGAATGGCCACTTGACTCAATCTGCAGCAACTGTTGTACGAACCAGAATGACTGACATGCTTCATAGAAGCTTGTAGCTCCTTTTGCAGGAACTCTTTCACAGTTTGCCGCAATCTGAAGAAGCTCTGCCTTTCTCTGCGGATTCGTGCAGCCGGCTGCTTCCTGTTTTGCAAGCTCTGCATATCTCTTTGCATAGGTAATTGCTGCTCTGCAGCTTATGATGACTGCTTCATAGAAATGCTCACGCCTTGCATAATCCCCATCACCTACGTTGCATTTTGCACGTTCTTTTTCAACTTCGGCAATAATTCCTTCATATCCGATCGCCAGCACTTTCTCATATTGAACCGTCACATGCCCTACACCATTATAGAAATAGTTTCCCGGTGTAAAGATATTATGTTCAATCGCTTTGAGTGTTTCCGGTGCCATGTATGCAGTAGCCAGATCGCTTGTGGTCTTGCCTTTCCAGTACTTATGCACTTCACGAAGTTCCTCTTTGGTCTTATCTGAAATGTAGAATGGATCTGCACTTCTGGTTGCAACCGTTTCGAATTCCGGTTCCAGCCATTCAAAAGAAAACTCCGGATATGTCTGACATCCACGCGGAGCAATTGTAGTACTGCCGACAATCAACTCTTCGTCACGGATAATGATCGGAAGATTCTCCAAAACATGCTCGAACGCTTTTGCACGTCTTATAATCATAGGTTCATTTTCTGTGGCTTTGTATGATTCTGTGAGTAATATAGCACGCGCGGATTCAATTTCGGGCATCTTTGCAAACAGATGATCTTTCAGTCGATCGATTCTGTCCGTCTTTGGAATACTCTCGCTATTGTACTTATACAATCCCATGTTCTTTCCTTCTCCCTTCTGTTTTTTACATAATTATCCTGTTAAGCCTAATTATGTTATCATTATATAACACAACTACCGGAATAGCAATACATATTTTATTGTTTTTTGTTGTTTTTATGTTGTTTTTAATTCTATCACAATCTTCAATTTGTTGTTTTTATGTTGTTTTCAGTAAATTTACCTATTGACATTTCATTCCCTTTTGCTCATAATAATGTTAGAAAACGAGGAAAGGACCGGAAAAGACTGCATGTATGAATTTGATCCCCATTTGCACTGCATTGCAAGCGGCCATGGCACAACACATACAATTACAGATTTAGCTAAGCAAGCCAGAGAACAGCATCTAAGCATGATCGGTCTTACTGACCACGGTCCTGCCACCATGCATTCCGGACGTGTTTCGTATTTCCGTAATCTGAAATACGCACCAAAGAATCGTTGCGGCGTTGAGATTCTCTACGGAGTGGAACTCAACATCTTAGATTATAAAGGGAACATCGATCTGGATTACGAAACCCTGGAATCTCTTGATTACGCGATTATCAGTATGCATCCGCAGAATATCAGGCCCGGTTCCACGGAAGAGAACACTTTTGCTTATGTAAATGCAATGAAGCATCCAAAGGTGAAGATCGTCGGACACTGCGATGACACCAAATACCCTGTAGACTATCAGGCTTTGGTCCTGGCAGCAAAGCACTATGGCGTAGTTCTGGAATTAAATAACAGTTCCTTAAGTCCGGAGGGATATCGCGGAGACACACGCTCCAATGCCAGATCCATTTTATATTGGTGCAGGTATTATCGACACCCAATCGTTCTTTCCAGCGACAGTCACGGAAAAGAGAATGTGGGTGATTTCAGATATGCAATAGAACTTATAAAAGAAGACGAGTTCCCGGAAGAGCTGATACTCAACACTTCCACCAAAAGATTTAAAAGTTTTATCGAAGCATAAAGGGATTGTTGCAAAATTATAAAAACATTTCAATTAGAATAAAAAAGTTTCCACAAGAAACACTTCGACGCTCACTCGCTTACCTCAGTGTTTCTTGTGGAAACTTTTTATTCAAGCTGATGTTTCTTTATTTTGCAGTGATCTCCTTTTACATCTTATCAGGAAAGCACAGTTTTTTAAACGTAACAGTTCACAATCTCCTCTGTGAGGGCCATATACTCCTGTGCACTTCTCGATCCCTTACGGTACGCCATGATCGGCATGTTATTATCCTGTGACCATTCCACACTGCTGTCCACACGGATAAATGTATCAAACACATGCACATCTTCCAGATCATGCAGTGTTTCAAATGTCTGTTTAAAGTAATTCTTCCTTGTATCTACTTTAGTTACCAGAATACCCATCACGTCAAGCGCAGGCTCCATCTGCTGCACCTGTTCCAGAAATTCAAACATGTTACCAAGACCAAACATTCCCCACGGAGTCGCTTCAACCGGAATAATCACCCTGTCGGAAGCACACAAAATATTCATTACCCATCCGCCAAGCGTTGGTGGCGCATCAATCAGAATATAATCATATTCTTCCGACTCCCGGATGCTCTGTAATCCTTTTTTCAAAATAAACTCTCTTTGCCATTTTGTGAACAGTTCATATTCAACCGAACTCATTAATGTCGACGATGGGATGATGTCTATATTTTCATATGGAGTATGTATGATATAACTCTTCAAATCTCTCTGATTCTTAATTGCATAATAAAGATTTTTGTCTCCTTGTGCAAAAGCAAGGACTTCATCTTCCGAAAAATAGGATAAAGATAAGTTCAATTGCATATCCCCATCAATTAGCAGTACCTTTTTCCCGAGCTGTGTTAGACCGTACCCTACGTTTGCACAAGTAGTTGACTTTCCACTTCCACCTTTGTTGTTTGCAAAACAAATCACCTGCGTCTTCATCTATGCTTCCTCCTCTTCCGATCCTGCTTCCATCAATTCTGTATACTTTTATTATGTCACGATAACAATCGGATATCCAGTCCTTTTTACTCTTTGTTCGATCTCTGTTTCCTTACCCGGATATGAAGGCACATTAAAAATAACTTTTCTTATCTAACTTAAACACAATTGAGAACAACAATGAGCAGAGTAAAATAACAACCTCTGCATATGCCATTGTCTCGCCGAAATAATAATTCGTAAATCGTTTTAACATCGCAACAGATATCGGAAGATTGTGAATACCATATAACAGATTAGAAATTGTATATTCACCTAATGTATTGATAATTGCCAGCATACTTCCTGATATGATTCCCGGCAGCACATTAGGAAGAACAACCCTTGCAAACGTCTGTACTGCGCCTGCTCCCAAGCCTCTTGATGCATCTTCCAAAGCCGGATTAAAACTATCCATTGCAATCATATTGTTATTCATCATCACCGGAAGTGCATGGATTGTATATGCGATCGGCAAAATATAATATCCTCCGATCAGCACTTGCCCGAAAGCAAATATATTTTTCTCATTAAATGCTGTGATCAAATTTACCGCCAAAACACTGGCCGGAATACTCCATGATAAAGTAACCAAAAACCATGCCAGGTTATTCGTAAATGTCTTTTTCTTTGACACCATATAAGATAATGGCACTGTAAATATAAATCCCACGGCTACTACAAAAATCGACATTTGTACACTATGGAAAAATGGGTCAATCGTACGCTTTGATTGGAAAATCGCAATATAATTTGAAACCGTATAATCATGCGGAAGCAACTCTGTTAAGATTGCCTAATTATCTATAAATGACAAATAAATAATTGCTATAACCGGCAGCATAATCAGCAATACTACAACAAACACCAGCACATTCTCTATCACGTTACCTGCTGTGAGTTTTCTTCTGTTTTTTCGTACGAACTGCGTTGCCCGCAGATTCCGCTTCGTTCTGTTTTTCCTGTTGTTATATTGCGAAAAGACCAGAACACAAAATCCAATTGCAAACAATACAATCGCTGCCAACGCTGCCCTTTGAAAATCAAAATTTGCTTTCGATATCGCAATCTGAGTACTTAAAACCTTATATCCATGTCCCAAAATGCTTGGAGCTGCATAAGAACTAATACCAGATATAAAGGTCATCATTGTTGACAGCAGAACAGCCGGTTTGATTGCTGGGAAAATGATATCTACAAAGATCCGCACTCTTGATGCCCCAATCCCTCTCGCAACTTCTATTTCCGAATAATCTATATATTTTAAAGCAATATATGTCTACAGATAAAAATGAATATATTGCGTAAATGCATGAACAAATACAATTCCCCCTAATCCCCTAAAAGTGTAAGGAGCACCTTCAAGCTTAAACAGATAACAAATAATCGACGTAATAATTCCCGTTTCACCATACAACTGCACAAACGCAATCACAATGATAATCCCCGGAACCATCATTGGCGTCAATAAAATCAGGTGAATTAATTTTTTTAATCTAACACAATGAAATGTCATATAAAACGCAAGAGAAATTTCTATTATACCACAAATACAAACTGTAATCACACCCAGTTTTAATGTATTGAAAATAATTTCTGTATAGGTGTCAATGATTGGTAACACTTCACCCCCAAGATAATGTCAAGGGAAAGGTGGAGATTCTCGAAGAGAATACTACCTGACCTTGACATTATCCTTCATGATATACTGGTTCACGGCGGCAGCACTCTATGCTGTCGCCCTTGTCTATTCTAAAACATAACATTTTGATACATTCTTACAACGGTATTCGGACTTCTCATTCCTAAACACGTTTTTATATAGTTGTTTGATTTCTTCTGATATACTGCAAGCTGTTTTCGTCCATCTTCTAGATTATACATCCGCATTTGCTTATAAAACCGTGCTTCATCCTGACGATGCTGCCTCTCCACTTTCCCATTATGTCTTGGAGTTGCTATCTGGATCCGATGATATAAGATTCCCAGTTCCTCCAACGCTTTCTCAAACATGGTGAGATGTTTGCTCTTAATCACCAACAGCCGATTTGTGAATTCACATCCATTATCCGTCTGAACTTCTCGAATCGGAAACGGTGCGTGCTGTATTAGTTTGATCAAAAAATCTTTGGAACTATAGGTACTATGCTCGTCGTACATCTCTCGGTATGTCCATCTGCTACACTCATCTACTGCCGTATACTGGTAATACTTTCTTCCATCTGTCACACAGTAAGATGGCACATATTTTACATCTATCTGTATTTTCTGCCCTGGATAATCGGCTCGTTGATACGGTTTCAGTTTGCGTTTCTTTTTCTTCCTTTTGTCTGGTTTTAAAGCCTTTAAGCTCCTTACAACTCGTTTGAAACCTCCATAGCTTCTGGTATATCCATCTTTCTCTATTAAATCCTGATATGCCAGAAGCAGATCTGTCCATTTGTGTTTTTTCAGTCGGCGCCGAATTTGGCGAAGCTCCTGTTCCGTATGACTTCTTGGAGAAGTCTTGGGTCTGTGACTTCGATCCTCCAGACTTTCTATGGTTCCGTCGTACCGTGAAATCCATTTATAAACCGTTTTACGGCTCACACGGTAACGGATTGCCGTTTCTGTTACAGAATGTTTCTGCGCATATTTAACAATACGTTGACGATGATATTTTGGGTGTGATAAACTTGGCATACAAGGATTCTCCTTTCGTTAAGATCATTGGTTTTTCGTCAACTCCAATATATCATATCGAAGTGAATCCTTGTATTTTATTTGTTACCTATCTATTGTATCCCAACATGCCTGTGCGGTAAAATGGTACGGTGTCAATGGATGTAGTAAAATGGAAACATTATTATTAATTTTATATTTTTAAACTTTTTTTCAAATTTTTCAAATTCGGATTCAGGTGTCAAATCCGGGAAAAATTTCTTTGCAAAGAAAAGAAAATAGAACGTTAAGATGGAAAATCCCAACGTTCTATCTGATTTTCATTAATGGCAGCTATGGTTTCCGCAACCGTGATCACCACAGGTATGTTCCTCTCCATGATTATGGTCATGATGATTACATTTCACATCCTGATTATAATCTAATGTTCCGTTCCCAAAAGCTTCCACTGCTGCATATTTTTGATAAAAACCCTGCACACTGCTCCTGACTATATCCTTCTTTATCCAGAAGACGGATTGTCTCGTATTCATCTACTGTCAGAAATTCCGGTGTCTTTTTGCTTTTCTTTATTTTATAATTTATGGGCATATGTCAATAACCGGTTTTTTTATAATATGCACATACACGAATTTAATATTTTTAACATCAGTCCCATATTATCATTATCATATTTACTACATATTTTCATTTGTCACATCTTATTCAGTACCATAAACCGTCTTCCGCCTTTGTCAGATCAGCAAACGGTCCTGGAATGACATTTATACTCCGATGTTCACTAAAATAGTCCCTATCAAAAATAATAGGTGTCCCATCCGGGTTTTCAAAATATTCATCTGGTTCAAAAGCTTTACCAAGAGTCTGTGTGCAGATCATTCCCGTTGTATAATCTTTAAGAACCTGTGCCAAATTGGTTTTTAATCTATACTGATTCCCTTCTTCAATTAACTCTACCGTAACCTTATGTGTATGATCTACAAATTTATCCTTTTCCAATTTCCAGGATCTTGCACCATTGAGATAAACATTTCCATTGATCCAGACAGGAAGACTTCTGAAATGGTAATCCTGCAGAGCAGTCATATCCGGCAGATGTTCCATGTCAAATTGGTCAATCCATGTTTGATAATTCAAAAACGAATCAAAAATTTCTGTTCCGCAAATATTATTATTTACCGTCGTAAATCCCATATCTTCCGTAACTTCTGCCTCTTTAACCGGTTCGTTCTGTACAAAAATATTATTGTAAATCCGGTCATCACCATGAAGTATCGTCATAAATCCAGCCACTTCCGTTTCATGTCGTATATGATAGGGCGTATAACGACGTTCAATTACACCATTTGCTATATTATCCGTCCCACCACCGATTCCGGTCAATGCTCCCAAAAAGAGGTTATGTACTAAGGCTACACCCTGGCTTGCTATACGCACAGAAGTTTGTGAAAGCATAATATTATTATCAATCAATGTAGGACCATGACTGACCTCTACAAATACATCCTGACACATCATAGCGCCAAACATCAGCGGTGTATCTTCAGACGGTGCATTGTTATGATGAAATAGATTTCCAGAAATTCGTGTTCCCTGAGCCTCCCAGTCCAGCCATATTCCCATGGTAGAATGGTGAATGTTGTTATTCCTGATAACAACATCAATTGCCGCATGAAATTTAATTGCCGCCAATTCTGCTCCTATAAGCTGTTGCATATTATTAATATGATGGATATTATTATTTTCAACAACACTGAATACGCATCCCATACGTCCGACGATTCCGGCCTGTTCGCAATGATGAATATTATTTCGTCTGATTATATGACTTCCAATTTTTTCTTTGGTCCATCCATGATATTGTCCTCTGCAGACTGCATCTCGTTCCATCTGTGTTGGACTTTTAACATGGTTTTTGGTAAAGTAATGATCGTTCTCTTCGTCATAATATTTTCCCAATGAAATGCCGCTGCACCGGCTATTACTGATATCACAATCTTCAATAATCCAGCCTTTAGACCAATGAGGGCCTATCATTCCATCCTGATATGCTGCAGGAGGTGCCCATGTAGTAGCAGCCTTATTGATGTTAAATCCCTGAACCGTTATATAATCGATCCCATTTTGTACCGGCATAAAACAATTTCTACGTACATTAATCTCGACATTTTCTTCATTCGGATTTTTACCCAGGAAATTGGCATAAATGATTGTTTTATTTTCTTTTTGTTCTGTGTACCATTTATACCTAGAATACTCCGGTTCCCAAGAATATGGATATACCTCTGCCTTTATGCATTCTTCCAATGAAGAGACCTCATACATTTGACGGTCATCCAGATAAACAACTCCTGTATGATATATCTTGGGACCCATATACCAGTCTCCATAAATAAAGGTTGTATAAGGATTGTAATCCGCAAAGATGCCATTATCTACACTCATGCGCCACACAGTATCCTGATACAATTCCCAATTCTTTGCCGGCTCTGCACCTGTAATAACCGCCCCTAACGGTTCAACACTCTTATAAACTATTGGCGCATCCGGAAGCCCTGCACGAACCGGACATACATTTTCCCGATAAATCCCCGGCATAACCAATATTTCATCTCCGGGAGCAGCTACCTTTGCAGCGTCATTAATGCATTTAAACGGATTTTCCCTGCTTCCGTCTCCCTGTTTAGATGATTTTGCATCCACAAATAATTTCATTATCAAACCGCCTTTCCCTATTCTGTCTAAAAACTTCAAAACAGATAAATCTTATGCTTTTTCCCTACGTAACTTGTCACTTGCCTTTTCAACATCTGTGAAATACATAACGATAAATGTGATAACTCCAATAACAATTGGAATATAGGAATATAATGCCTTAATTGCCGTCATTGCAGTGTCCGGCTGAACCGCTGCCATTCCATCGAAATGTCCAAATGCTAAGGCCCATCCAACGATTGCGGATCCAATACCGGTACCAACCTTCATGCCAAATGAAACTGCAGAATAGGTAAGACCATCAATTCTCTTCCCTGTTTTTAATTCTCCAAAATCTACCACATCGGCTGCCAATGCAAAAATAAGTGACATTGGTGCCGTTTGCCCAAATGCCCGGATCACCAAAGCCGTATAAAGCATAGGAAGATTATCCGGATATATTGCAATTAAAACATAAGAAACAATCTGAATGGCAAAACTTAACAAGAGCAATCTCCACTTTCCCATAGCCTGATTCATCTTAGGAATAAAAAGAATAAACAAGAGTCCCGGTAACGTTCCGAATAACATTAAATTTCCAAACAGGTTTCCATTCCCCAGAATATAAGTTGCATAATACACGCCAGATCCATTAACGACGCCACCTGATACATAACTCAATACAAATAATAAGGCGACAAGAATAAAATACTTGTTTTTGAATAGAATTTTGAAAGATTCTACTACCGAAACCTTCTCTTCGGATGAGGTACTGTTCTCCATATGGCTTTCTGTAATACGTTCCTTTGTTCCAAAAAAGCAAATCAAAATAAAAGCAAAACCAAGAAGGCCAAACACTGCAGCCATACCTCCCCAGCCAATTTTTTCAACTAAAGGTGTTGTTGCATAACTAATAACCAATACTGCTATTACAACAAAGAAAAAACGGATAGAACTGATCTTGGATCGAATTTCCGGATCTGGTGTAATAAGCGACAATAACGTTGTATATGCTAAATTACAAGCAGTATAAATTACGGCTGCCATAAGAATATAAGTTATATAAGCGTATACAAGTTTTCCTCCTGACGGAAGAGTCTCCGGCACACTAAACAGTAAAACAAGACCAATTCCCATAAATGGAGCTGTCCACAAAATCCAAGGTCGTGCTTTTCCCCATTTCGTTTTTGTACGGTCAATAGCAAAACCGGCAACCAAATCAGAAACTCCGTCCAGAAGTCTCGTGATAAGCATCAGCGTACCGGTTGCAGCCGCACTGATTCCAACACTATTTGTGTAGTATAGCATTAAAAAAGATGCTACTGTGGTCCATATAAAATTACACCCCATATCACCAAATGCATAGCAGAGCATTTCTCGAAATGAAAATTTTTCCTTCATACGTATTCCTCCAAACATATACGGCAATAATGATATCTTTTTCCGATATGATTATCGCATTCATTATTCATTTGTAATTATTTTTCAACCATGTTTCTCGAGAACTGTTGTTTTTATAGTACTTATTGTATGCCAATGAATGGTTTAATAAAATAACGCCATTCGTCTTTACTAATCTATTTTGTATCGTAATCCGATTTGTTCATTTTTTGTCTTTTCAATCCGAATTTGAATGTTATAATAGTAACAAGAATACACAGGTTTAGAAAGGAAAAAAACATATGACGAAACATACCGTTTTCCCCGGCATCAGGCTTTCAGACAGCACCAGCAATCCCAGTCTTTATCTTCAAGGACAGGGGATTCACAATTCTGATCTTGTATTTCGTAATTATGGAGATACCGTTTCCTCTTTTGTTGAATTATTCAGCCCATTTATGTTTCTCTATGGAAAAGTAAGTCAGATAAACGATCAATTTGTCCTTACTGAGGTAACAAAATCTCATAATTTCACAATCTCTTCCAGTTATTCTGAATTTATAACCGCGGAAACCACATCTCTTCACAGACATGAATTTTTTGAAATAACCTATATTGTGTCCGGGACATTGCATATGATCATTGAAGGACAAGATTATTATTTTCACGAAAATGATTGCTGTGTCTGTAACAAAAACATACGACATGTTGAACTTCATGATATAGATTGTGAGTACTTTTTGATTATGCTTCAGGAAGACTTTTTAAAAGATGTGCTAAAAAATGAGACAAATGACTTCACAGAAGATACCAGCAGAACATTTCATCCCATTTTTTCTTCATTGATCAGAACGGATTTTCAAAAGGAATGCAAAAAAGAATCAAAAAAAGAATTCATAGCCATTCGACATATTAAGCAGACCCCTCCGCTCCCTGCTAAACCATTGATACAAAACAAAGAATACCACAGCAGTAAGACCTTATCCGAGCACACCATTTACATTATTAATTCTTTGTTAATTGCCGTCACCTCTAGGAAACCAGGATGGTATTATAATACTCTGAACTATCTTTGCCAGCTTTTATCCTGCTTTGAAGACACTGTTTTTTATGAACCGACATCTTATCTTGTGAATACGCCGCCACACGAAGAGCTGTTCATTCAAATCAGCAGAATGATTGAAAACCAACATGGTAATATATCACGTTCCGAATTAGAACATCAATTAGGATACACAGGAGACCACCTCACCCGTATCATACATAAATATACCGGTATGAACTTCATCCAATATGCCCAGATGTTCTCTCTTCTGGAAGCGGAGCGTCTGCTTACAGAAACCACCATAAGTGTGAGTGATATTTGTATGTTACTGGGTTATTCCAATCGGACTTATTTTTATCAAATATTCAAGGAAAAATATGGTTTACCACCCAAAGAATGGAGAATACAAATACGCTCCAAAAATTAACCATGCCATACCTCAGACAAACAGCAGCATCTTTTTCGAACATGCCACATATTTCATTCATAACCTTGCTCTTACGATCACACTCGTTTTTTCTGCTTTCGTATTTTTCCAAAAGAAAAAGCCCTCGAGGACAATTCTCGAGGGCTTTCAAAATTTCAGTTTGATATTGTCAATATTGGTTGACACATTTATCTCAAAGATATCACTGCCTATGCAGCCTGTTCCAGAGATTGGTAGTATCTCTGGCGCTTAATTATCGGAGGAAGCCCACCGTTGGCAGAGCAGATCCTCCTGTTATTCCAGTAACTAATGAAGTATCTCCAAATGAGAACCTTCAGTTCCTCTATGGTCATGGTCTCCGTATTGTAGCGGTCATAGAGAAGCTCGCTTTTCATTCTGGCCCACATGCTTTCGCATCGGGCATTATCGTGGCACCTGCCACCAGCACTGTTCATGCTTTGAATAATACCGTATTTAGCAAGAGCCTTACGATAAGTTTCACTGGTATATTGTGTTCCTCTGTCAGAGTGTACAATAGCCCCTCGCAGATCAGGATATGACAGATAGGCATTATCCAGGGTATGCTCACACAAAGTTGCTTTCATGTTGGTTTCCATTGCCAGACCAAGGACACTGGAATCAAAGCAGTCAAAGATAGCTGAAACATACAGTTTTCCATCTTTAGCCTTGATTTCTGTGATGTCAGTTACACATTTTTCAAGTGGCTTATCAGATTTGAAATCTCGCTTCAGAAGATCATCTGACTTACGAGCTTCCCGATCGGCCTTGGTAATACCATTCGGCTTACGCTTTGGTTGATGACTAAGGCCTATTTCATCCATGACCCTGT